>NZ_JAENIK010000004.1:600000-939070 GCF_016595465.1 Luteolibacter yonseiensis
ACATCGTCGCGGAAACCAGGCGCATCCACACGACGTTCCACCAGCTCGTCGCGGCGACCGGACGGCTCGCTTCCACCGATCCGAATTTGCAGAACATCCCTGTCAGGTCCGAGGCCGGGCGGAAGATCCGCAAGGCGTTCGTCCCGCGCGAGGGGTTCACCCTGCTCTCCTGCGATTATTCGCAGATCGAACTGCGCGTGATGGCCGCCCTGTCGCAGGACGCCACGATGATCGAGGCGTTCCAGAACGACGCCGACATCCACACCATCACGGCATCGAAGGTCTTCGTCGTCGATCCGGAGAACGTCACCTCGGACATGCGCCGCACGGCGAAGATGGTGAATTTCGGGATCATCTACGGCATCTCCGCCTTCGGCCTCAGCCAGCGCCTGGCCATTCCGCGCACCGAGGCCGCCAACATCATCGACGCCTATTTCCGTGAATACCCCGCCATCCGCGAGTTCATGGACCGCACCGTGAACGAGGCGCGGGAGTCCGGCTATGTCGGCACCATCGCCGGCCGCCGCCGCTATTTTCCGGATCTGACCTCCGGCAACCAGAACCTCAGGGGCAACGCCGAACGCGCCGCCATCAACACCCCCATCCAGGGCACCGCGGCGGACATGATCAAGCTGGCGATGATCCGGGTGGACTCCTTGCTACGGGAAAAGCCGTACCAAACGAAGATGCTCCTCCAGGTGCACGACGAACTCGTCTTCGACCTCGCGCTCGATGAACAGGAAGAGCTGGTGCCGAAGATCCTGGACGCCATGAAGACCGCCCTGCCGCTGCCGAACGGCGTGCCCATCGACGTTTCAGCAGGAACCGGCGCGAACTGGCTGGCGGCGCATTGACGCGATCGGCCGGATTTGGAGATGGGACGCCCCCGTCCCATCAATTTGGATGGACGTGGATTTCCACCTTCCGTATCAGCAGCCATGTCCCGCGACTATCTGCATCCATATCAGCCGATCCGGAAACACGGGCTGAAACTCCCCCATTGGCAGCAGGACGAAGCGATGCAATTCGTGACTTTCCGCTTGGGCGATTCCCTTCCCGAAGAGAAAAAAGAGTTATGGAAAACCCAGAGAAATGCATGGAATCAAACATGGCCGAAACCATGGACTCCGGAACAAGAAGCCGACTACCACCGCCGTTTCACCTACAGGCTGGAAAAATGGCTGGATGCCGGGGCAGGATCATGTTTGCTGAGAGATTCCACCAATCGTGGGATTCTTGAAAAAATTCTCATGTTTGATGAAGGCAGGAAATATGAACACCACGCGTGGGTCATCATGCCGAATCACGTTCATTTGTTGTTCAAGCCCTTGGCTCCGCTTGAATCGCTCATACAAACCTGGAAATCCATTTCCGCACGAAGAATCGCCACCCGTCCGATCTGGCAAGCGAACTGTCGGGACACAATGATTCGGGACGGAGATCATTTCACGAACGCGGTCCAATACATCCGGCGGAATCCGACAAAAGCGAGATTGCCGGAAACGGATTTCACATTGTGGCAAAGCGAAAGGGCTTTGAGGATCAGCTGACCGGAACACGCTGTTCTCTCCTTATGAATGGACGGGGGCGTCCATTCTCCTTATGGTACCGCCATGACTGAAAACCCTCCACCCGCGCTGCCGAAACGAGGCTTGCCGGCACTCGCCAAGGGCGCGATTGTTCTAGCGGTCCTGTTGCTCGTCATGGGCGGTCTCTGGTGGTGGATCAACCGCCCGATCCGACCCGTGATCCTGACGGCACAGGAAAAAGCGACGGTCGAGGCGAAGGTGGAGGCGATCCAGCAACCACAGGCTGCCGCGACACCGCCCGCGGAGCCGAAATATCAGAAGGGCTCGCGGGAGATCGTTCTGACGGAACGGGAGTTGAACGGCCTGCTGAATGAAAATACCTCCTTGGGAAAAACGGTGAGCTTCGAACTCGCGACGGATGCGGTCCACGCCCGGGTTGAAACGGATCTCGACCCCGATCTGCCTGTCATCGGCGGCAGGCATCTCAAGGCCCGCGCGCGGTTTTTTGTTAAAAACGCACCCGGTCAATCCAGCTTCGTGCTGGATGACGTGACGATCTGGGGAGTTTCTCTGCCGAATGACTGGCTGGGCGGACTGAAGGGGCGTGATCTGCTGGGCGAGGTTCTTGGTGGGGGTAAAAATGGAAAGATCGCCGGAGTGGAGGAATTCAAGGTGGAACCCGGCAAACTGACCATCCGGCTGGCGGAATAGATAGAATGATTTCACGCTTGGAAAACAGGGTCCGCAATCGTGCCTGACGACACATCCATTTCTCCTCCGGCCCCGCGCGAAGCACCGTGGACGGCCGGTATTCAGGCGGCCCGTGCGAATCTGGTTCCGGGGCTGATCCTGCAAGGCCTGATGCTGTCCGTATTGCTGGCCTATTATTTCCACCCGCCGATGCGGGGTATACTGAACGACCTGGCGGATATCAAGGCACGCCGGGGCTACGGCTACTCGGCGGCGAATGCCATCATCGCGGGAGCGGTGATTCCGGAATTGCTGCGCATCCTGGTTTTTCAAAAGAGAAGGCTGCGGAGATCCAATGTTTCGAACCTGTTGTTCACCGTGCCGTTCTGGTGTGTGATGGGCCTGGTGGTGGATTTCTTGTACCGCTGTCAGGTGGGTTGGTTCGGATCGGAACCCACATTCGCCGTGGTTTTGAAAAAGGTTCTGGTGGACCAGTTTCTCTACAACCCGCTTTACG
Organism: Luteolibacter yonseiensis; assembly: GCF_016595465.1. Lineage (NCBI taxonomy): Bacteria > Pseudomonadati > Verrucomicrobiota > Verrucomicrobiia > Verrucomicrobiales > Verrucomicrobiaceae > Luteolibacter > Luteolibacter yonseiensis. Next base: position 602,737 of record NZ_JAENIK010000004.1, read on the forward strand.
CCGCTCCGGTGACGGCCTGGCTTTACGATTGGAAAAACCGGGGATTCCGAACGGAGGGTGTCGGCGCGTTTTTCACGGTCGGATATTACCGCGACGTTGTCGTACCGACCCTGTTCGCGACATGGGGCGTGTGGATTCCGGTGGTCGCGATCCTGTATTCCCTGCCCTCCCTGCTACAGATTCCCTTGTTCGGCCTGGCGCTTTCACTGTGGGTCATCATCTACACGTGGATGAGCGAGCAACGGACGATTTCCACGGAATGAAATTTTAGCGCTGGATTTTCCTGAGCTTTCGAGCAGTGTTCATGCGAACTTATGGAGCTGCAATCGAAACTCGCCATTCTCGCGGACGCCGCCAAATACGACGCGTCCTGCGCCAGCTCGGGCGCGGTGAAAGTGAATTCGCTTGATGGCAAGGGTGTGGGCTCCACCGGCGGCATGGGCATCTGCCACAGCTACGCGCCGGATGGCCGGTGCATCTCCCTGCTGAAGGTCCTGCTCACCAACCTGTGCATCTACGATTGCCACTACTGCATCAACCGCCGCTCCAGCAACGTGCGCCGCGCGGCCTTCACCGCGGAGGAGGTGGTGAAACTCACGCTCGATTTCTACAAACGGAACTACATCGAGGGATTGTTTCTCAGCTCCGGCATCATCCGCAATGCGGATCACACGATGGAGATGGTCATCGATGTGGCCCGGACCTTGCGCGAGGCGTATGACTTCCGTGGCTACATTCATTTGAAAACCATCCCGGAAGCCTCGCCCGGGCTGATCGAGATCGCCGCGCGGTATGCGGACCGCATCAGCATCAATCTGGAACTGCCGACGCAGAAGTCCCTCGATGTGCTCGCGCCGGAAAAAAGCATCGTCCGGACGCGGCACGCGATGGGACGCATCCGCAACAGGCTGGACGAGGCGCATGACCGCAGGAAAAACGGCGATAAAAAGCTCCGCCACGCCACCGGCCAGAGCACACAGGTGATCGTGGGCGCGGATGAATCCACAGACGCGGATTTCCTCGCCCGTTCGGACGACCTTTACGGAAATTTCAAGTTGCGCCGGGTTTACTATTCCGCGTTCAGCCCGATCCCCGAGCCATCAAGCATCCTGCCGGTGAAGCCGCCGCCGCTGGTCCGCGAACACCGGCTCTACCAAGCGGATTGGTTGATGCGTTTCTACGGTTTCAAGACGTCGGAGATCCTGACCCCGGAGACGCCGAATCTGGATCTGGAGCTCGATCCGAAACTCGCGTGGGCCCTGAGGAACCGGCAGGACTTCCCCGTGGATGTCCAGACAGCGAGTCGTGAGGCGTTGCTCCGGGTGCCCGGTCTGGGCGGAACCAGCGTGCAGCGCATTCTGCAGATCCGCCGCCACACCCGCATCCGCCAGGCGGACCTCCTGCGGCTGCGAATCTCGCTGGCAAAGATCCAGCCTTTCCTCAAAACGGCGGATCACAATCCATCGGCCTATCTGCTGGATTCCGACCGCCTCCGCGCCCGTTTCCTACCGAAGCCCAAGCAGCTCGAACTCTTCGCCAAATGAGATCCGTCGATCCCGGGAAAAGCTTCATCTCATGGCGCGATGCCGCCCGCCGGATGCTGGCGGACCACGTGCCGCCGGAGGAAATCTTGTGGGAGGCGGAACGCGGGTTGTTTCCCGCCGTGGTGACGAATGGCACCCCGCCGGAGAAACTGAAAGTGCCCGCCGCGTTCGTGGATCTGGCGCAAAATGTCTCGTGCCACAATGATCCGTCACGCTGGGCGCTGCTTTACCAGATCCTCTGGCGCATCGTGCGGAATGGGGAAAAACATCTGGTTTCCATCGCCAGCGATCCTGATGTGTCACAGGCCCTCCTTTTCGCCAGGGCGGTGCGCAAGGAGATCCACAAGATGCACGCGTTCGTCCGGTTCAGGCTCATCGACGCGGATGAAACAGGCCGCGAACGCTACGCGGCGTGGTTCGAGCCGGATCACCATGTCATCGAGGCCGGTGCTCCGTTTTTTAAAAAACGCTTCTCAAACATGGACTGGAGCATTTTCAGTCCCAAGTCCTGCGCGCACTGGGACGGAGAACATCTCACCTTCACCCCCGGCATTCCGCATGATCCCACCAAAAGCCACGACGAACTGGAAGCCGCGTGGCGGACCTACTACCGCAGCATCTTCAACCCGGCGCGCCTCAAGGTGAAGATGATGAAACAGGAGATGCCGGTCCGTTATTGGAAGAACCTGCCCGAGGCGGATCTCATCCACGAACTCATCTCAGGAAGCAACAACCGGGTGGCGGGGATGCTGGCGGAGGAACCGCGCCCGGTGAAACCCAGGCCGAAGAACGCCTATCTGGACAAGCTGCGGGCTCTGTCCGCGGAGGAGGCCGACTGAGGCCGCCTTATCGTGGGTCCGTTTCTTTTTCGCATGGATCGTATGCCACCAGGATTTCATTGCTGGAGGCATCCCGGGAACATCCCCATGCGAGCAGGTGAAGGCCGACGGCAAGAAACGGATTGATCCCGCATGCCTCACTCCACCCGGCCGGTATCAGGGCGACATACATGAGCGAGGTGAGCGGGCCACCGAAACTCGCCAGAGGGATCACGAAACCGAGGACAAAACACCCCAGCCAGATTCCGCTCCACCAGATGGATAGCTTCCACACCCTCTGATGCCACGCCTGGCGATGTCTTCCAAAGATACACATGCAGTAGAACACGCTGAATGCCAGCCCCGGCAGGAAGCTCAACAGGATGGGATTAAAACCCCGGTGCAAAAACGCCGCGACGATGGTCCCATGCCAACCATCACTAGCAACATGAGAGGGATCGTCTGCTGCTTGTGGTAGGGACAAAGCACGCGAGCAACCTCCACAAATCCGTCATTCTCCGCAAGCATGTCTTTCGCCGTTTGATCGGGTCCGGTCATGCGGAGGGTTCGGCCTCACCCCTTCATCACGCCATCCAGCCACTCGATCATCTTTTTACGATACGCTCCGTTGTCGTTCGAGAGCGCGGTGCCGTGGCGGCCGGCCTTCACTTCGAAGAGTGTTTTCGGTTCCCCTGCCGCTTCGTAGAGCTGCTTTCCTTGGGAAACGGGCACGATCTCGTCCCTTGTGCCATGCACCACCAACAGCGGGGTCGGCGTGAGCTTTTTGACAAAATCACGCGGCGAGAGTTCGTCGGTGACGAGGCTGGCTCCGAGCTGGCCGCCGATGATGCGGGCCATCGCCTGATAGGAGGCGAACGCACCGTCGATGACGATGGCCCGCAACCCTTTGACCGGCGATTCACCGAGGGCGGTGACGGACTGTGCGCCGCCGAGGCTGTGGCCGTAGGAAATGAGTTTTTCCGGGTCGATGTCCGGACGCTTCCTGACGTAGGCGAACGCGGCCTTCACATCGTCGATCATGCCGCGCCGGTCCACCGAGCCACCGGATTTCCCGAAGCCACGGTAATCGTACAGCAGCACATTGTAGCCGGCCTCGGCAAGCCAGACACAGAAACCAAGGTGGTGGCCGACGGATCCGGTATTTCCGTGGGAGAAAACAACGGTGCCTTTCGCCGTTTGCGGGGTCTTGCTTTTCGCCGGGATGAACCAACCATGCAAGGCGGTGCCATCGGCGGACTTGAAATCGACGGACTCGTATTTCAGTCCCCACATCCGGGGTGTGGCGGGTTCGTCACGGGTGGGAAAATAGAAGAGCTGGTTGCCGCCGCTCTTCCCGGCGTACTGTTTCGCGAGTTTCGCCACATCGCTGTTCGGATCATTCAACAGCTCCCGGATGGAATCCGCGGTGGCGGGATCCTGTGCGGTGGCGATGCCCGCGGCTGCGAGCGAGAGGCCGATGAGTCGGATGGACATGATGATAGAATGAACACCTGGATGGAGGTTTGTCGAGGGCAAGCCGCCCACACCGCCCCGCCTGCCACGGCGATCCCCCGCTTGCCGTGGGAAAAATGGCTGCTAGCTTGCGATCTATGATTTTCCGAACCGTCATGATTTCCGCAGCCGCCTGTCTCGCCTCGCACGCCGCCGTGCGCTCCGGAAAAGCGGAGGCGGACTGGATCAGCACGTCCGCCACGTACGAGGCCGGAAGGCCTTTCCAGACTGCGGTGCGGCTGGTGGTGGATGAAGGCTGGCACACCTACTGGAGGAACCCAGGTGAGGGCGGAATGGAAATTTCCGTGAAATGGGAACTCCCCGCAGGGTGGACGGCGGGCGATCTGGAACATCCGGTGCCCAAGCGCTTCATGACCGGAGATCTGCCGGGCTTCGGCTACGAGGGTACGGTGGTTTTCCCGGTGGCATTCACCCCTCCCGCCGGTTTTGCGGGTGAGGCGACGTTGAAAGGAAAAATTTCGTGGCTGACCTGCAACGAGGCGAACTGCGTGCCTGGCAATGCGGAACTTGTGATATCCGCGCGCCCCGGAGCTCCCGAATCCACGCCTGCGGCAAAAACCATTTCGGAAGCGCTGGCAAAAGTCCCGAGACCCCTGCCGGCCGTCACTCTGACCGTCGCGGAAAAGCCCGAAACCCTGCTCCTCTCCATCAAGAACTCGGAGGACAAGTCTTTCGATCCCAAGAATTTCGATATTTTCCCGGAAACCCGCCAAATCGTGGACGCCGCCGCTTCCTACACTTTCGTGAAAGAGGGTGAGGAATGGCGGACGGAGGTCAAAAAAAGCGAGTATCTCACCCCTCCCCTCACCTCCCTCACCCTCGTCCTCGCGGGAAAAAACGGCAGGCTTCCGCACACGGTCACCTGGAAATCGGAATAAAACTCCGTTCGACACGTCCCAATCTTGCGCCACGTTTGGCGCTGTATTGTCTCAAATCCCTAAATTTATGAAATCCATCATCCTTACCACCCTCGTTTCCGCCTGCGCGTTCGTCACCGCCCATGCCGCGGAAATCGGCAAGCCAGCCCCAGCCTTCACCGCGAAGGACGCCAAGGGCGCGACCGTTTCGCTCGCGGACCAGAAAGGAAAAGTCGTCGTGCTCGAATGGGTCAACTTCGACTGCCCGTTCGTCAAGAAGCACTACGGCAGCGGAAATCTCCAGAAGCTCCAGGCCGACTACACCGCCAAAGGCGTGGTCTGGCTGACCATCAGCTCCGCCGCCGAGGGCAAGGACGCCTATGTCGAGCCATCCAAACTCGGTGAACTCGCCTCCTCGAAAGGCAGCAAAGCCAGCCACATCATCGCCGACGGCGATGGAAAGATCGGCAAGGCCTACGATGCCAAGGTGACTCCCCACCTGTTCATCATCGATAAGGAGGGCAAGCTCGCCTACAATGGCGCGATCGACTCGAAGGCGACCACGGAGGTCGCCGACGTGGACACCGCCGACAAGCTCTTCGCAAATGCGGCGGACGCCGTTCTCGCGGGCAAGACGGTGGAAAACGCCAAGAACCAGCCATATGGCTGCGGCGTGAAGTACTAAGCCTCCCGTAATCGTTGAAACTTCAGACACCCCCGCGCCTCACCGGCAGGGGGTGTTTCCGTTCAACCCGCATCCGCCGTTTTTTTGAACGGGTTGCGGTCCGGAGCGTCATCATGCCCGATGCCTGCCAGCAGGCGTTTGATGAGTTTGTTGAGCACCGGCTGGCGATGGCGCAGCAGGATGCCGAACGTTTCGGGTTTCGCACCGAGTGCTGCTTTCGGCTCAAGCGCGGTGCGCCCGAATGAAATACGTTTGCAGCCGAGCAGGATCGCGTCGCTGATGCCGACATGCAGCAGCCGCAGATAGATCGGAAGGCCTGCCGCCGCCTCACGGTCGAATCCGATATGATAGGCGACGGCGGTTTCGCCATCTGCGAGGGTGATCAGAAAGCCGAGCACCGCGCCGTCGCGCTTCAAAATGCCGCATCGCAACCGATCTCCCGCCACGCGCTGGAGCACAGGAAAATAATCCTCCTTCAATTCATACGGCCGGAAGTCCGCGTTGCGCTGGACCGCCTGATAGAGTTCGTGGATGCGGGACCGCATCGCCGTGATGTCGGGCATCGACTCGATCGTGCAACCGGCTTCGTCGATGGGCTTGAAAACGCTGTTGCGGATTCCGCTGCGATATTTGGACGCGAGGCTCGCGAGATAGTCGTCGTGGCTTTTCCAAGCGGCATCCAATGTCAGAACCATGTTGGGCTCGGTCTCGACATAGCGGTAGCTCAGATTGGACAGGCTCGATGAGTTTCGCTTGTGGGGTTCGTGGATGTCCTTGATCAGCACGAAATGAGCGGAGCCTCGAAGTTTGTCCGCCGCACGAACGCGGTACAGCACTTCGGCCACACCGTGCCATGCGACATCCGGATCGGCATCCGGTGCGAAGGCGACACTGTGCTGGCCGTAGCTCAGCAAATTGCCGCACGTCAGCACCCGCTGGGTGACCCGCGCGGCCAGCTTGTCCAGTGCGGCGCGTGAGGGCGTCTCCACCTTCGATGCCTTTGACGGCCGTACTTGTGCCACACCGATATCGACCAACTGCATGTAAACCGCGGCGACCGGCCGCTGTCCGCCATCGAAAATCAACGCATATCTCGGTGCGAGATTCGCGGGCAACACGGCTTCCAACGCGACGAGATAAGCGTGCGACATGAAGAATCCCGCATCCGCCGTCAGCAGGTTCCAAGCTCGCGCATCAAGCATCCCCAGCCGGTCCGCAATCGCGTATTCCAATCGCGCCGGACCGCGAAGACGTTTGCGTTCGGCGACCGCCTCGCGGATGGCGAGGGTCTTTGAAATGATTTTCACAGCAGAGGAATATAAAAACCCTCCGGACAATTCAATTTCGAATCAGTCAACGGCCCCTGTCAGGCAGGCACCTTGTCCAACCCGAACGCATCATGCACCGCGCGGGCCGCGTCTTCGATGCGGGGCTCCTCCACGGTGACGGCGATCTTGATTTCCGAGGTGGAGATCATGCCGATGTTGATGTCCGCGTCGCCGAGCGCCTTGAACATGGTGGCAGCGACGCCCGAGTGGGAACGCATGCCGATGCCGACGGCGGAAAGCTTGGCGATGCCGGCCTCGGTTTCAATCTTCGCGGTGGGCGCGAGATCGGCGAGCACTGGCTTGAGCGCGGCCTGGGCCTTGCCGAGGTCGCTGGAATGCATCGTGAACGAGTGGCGGGCGAAGCCGTCGTGCGCGATGTTCGAGACGATCATGTCGAGGTTGATCTCCGCATCACCCAGCGCGCCGAGGATGCGGCCGGACATGCCGGGCTCGTCGGGGATGCCGGTGATGGTGACACGCGCTTGCGAGCGCTCGATCGATACGCCGCGGATGACGACGTTTTCCATGTTGGGATGTTCTTCTAACACGAGGGTTCCGGGATTGTCGTTGAGTGAGGAGCGGACTTCGAAAACGACGCCGAATTTTTTCGCGAATTCGACGGAGCGGGATTGCATGACCTTGGAGCCGGACGACGCCATTTCCAGCATTTCGTCATAGGAGATCTCCGGCAGCTTGCGGGCGTTTTTGACGATGCGGGGGTCGCAGGTGTAGACGCCGTCCACATCGGTGAGGATCTGGCAGACATCCGCCTTGAGCGCGGCGGCCACGGCGATGGCGGTGAGGTCGGAACCTCCACGGCCCAGGGTGTGGATCATGCCATCCGGAGTGACTCCTTGGAAACCGGCGACCACGAGGGATTTGCCCTCATCCAGAAAGCGCTGCATCAGGGTGGGATCCATGTTCAGGATGCGGCCACGCGTGTGGGAGCCGGTGGTCATGATGCCCGCCTGGCGACCGGTGATGGACGCGGAGTCCACGCCGAGTTCCTGCAATGCCATGGAAACCAGAGCAATCGATTGTTGCTCGCCTGTGGCGAGAAGCACGTCCAGCTCGCGCTCGGATGGGTTTTCGGAAATTTCCTTCGCCATCTTGATCAGGTTGTCGGTGACGCCGGACATCGCGGAGACGACGGCGAGGACCTGATTTCCCTCGTCGCGCGTGCGTTTCATACGCGCGGCGACATTGCGGATGCGATCGATGGTGCCGACGGACGTGCCGCCGTATTTTTGAACGATGAGTGCCATGGCTGGGAGCGGGCCGCAGTGAAGGGGAACTTCTCAATCTTGGCAAGAAATTGAAATCAACGGGTTGAGAGGCTGCCCTGTGCTGAATAATACCCGTCCGTGTCCGCCAAATCGCCGGCACGAAGACTTTTCACCGCCTCGATCGGCAAAACGGGAGGATGCCATGCGGGGTTTTGCCGGCAGGTGTGAAAATGGAAATGGATTCCACTTCCGGGTTCCGGGTGAAAGGCTCTTACTCGGCCTCAGGGATTTTTTTGGGAAATCTCAAATGGATGAATCCGGAAATACAGCTCGAAACCCAGCGCATCATCATCAGGACCCGCTCCTTCCTGGATATCATCACCTTCGGAAATTGGAGAAGAATCCTCTCCCTGGACTTTTCACTGGGAAGCCTTGAGGAAAAAACCATCCGGATTTCAAAAATCTCCGTCCGGAGATATGAGCTCCAGACCTTTGATGCCGTCGAGTATTCCTACCAGCTTCTGGGTTCCATCTCCCAGGAAGGAATGGATCACGAACATGAGGAATTCAGGGTCGGGCTGAGATCCAAATCAACGGGCACGGTTTATCCCCTCGCGGCGTTCCGCGGCACGGCTTCGACTCCCTCGGGACTTGGCGTCTGGATCCTATCGATTTTTCCAGCGTCCTTTCGGGCCTCGGACAACCGGCACGAAGCGGAAGCCCGATCTCTCGCGAACCTCCTTTGTGACAAATTGAATCTCAAGCTGACATGAAGGAACCGCCCACATGGGACTCCGCCAACCTTCAGATTTCAATGACCGCGCCGTTTTCGCATTTCGTGCGGTAAGCAACCTTCAGCGCTTTCACGAGCTCGTCCCTCCGGACAGGCTTGCTGAGATAATCATCCATGCCGGAGGCGATGCATCTTTCCCGGTCCTCGGCGCTGACGTCCGCGGTGAGCGCGATGATGCGGGGACGTTCGTCCCGGGGATACAGACGGCAGATCTCCCGCGCCGCCTGGAGGCCGTCCATCTCGGGCATCTGCACGTCAAGCAGGAGGACATCGAACCTTTTCCGTTTCAAAGCCTCGAGAACTTCCAGGCCGTTTTCGGTCATCTCACAGCCGTATCCCAGTTTTTCCAGAACAAGCGTGATGACCCTCTGGTTGACCTTGTTGTCCTCCGCGATGAGGATTTTCAACGGGTGGTCGTGCGAAAGGAACAGCTTCTCCTCCTCCGGCACCGCCTGCCGGACCTTTCTTCCGGTCGGAAGATTGGCTTTCATGCTTTCAAAAAGCGTGGAAACTCGGACGGATTTCACCCTCACATGCGATGAGGCTCCCTGCCCCGCATCATCCCGGGAACTTTCCGTGGCGGACAAAACCAGCACCGGAAGATTGCGCCGGGCCTGCAGTTCCCGCATCCGTGTGGCGAACCCGGACCCATCCTCAAGAGGCGCGTGGCCCGCCGTGATCACCATGTCGAAAGGATCACCCCGTTCGATCCATTCGAGAGCCTCCAGCGGATCCGCGGCTTCTTTCGGCCGCATGCCCCAGGCGTTCATCCGTTCACGCAGGATCCAGCGGTTCGTGCCGCTTTGAGCCAGGATCAGAACCCTCACTCCCTCCAGATCCCTCCGTTGGTAGATCGCGGGCTTCGCAAGGCCGGCCGATTCCAAGGGTATTTCAAATTGAAAATCCGCTCCGTGTCCTTCCACCGAGTCCACCCAGATCCTGCCACCCATCACGTGAACGATCTTGTAACAGATCGCAAGTCCCAAGCCGGTGCCGCCGAATTTGCGGCTGGTCGAGGAGTCCACCTGGCTGAACGCCTTGAACAGACGGTGCAACCTGTCGGGGGGAATTCCTATCCCGGTATCACGTACGGACACCCGCAGGAGATCCTTCCCGCCTCCGCCCAGTTTTGTCATCTTTACGAACACCTCCCCTTGTTCGGTGAATTTGACCGCGTTCGTCACGAGGTTCACCAGCACCTGGCGCAGCCGGGTCATGTCGCCTTTCAGACATCCCGGCACCTCCGGATCGATCCAGTAAAACAGATCCAACTTCTTGTGGGACGCCAGTGAGGAGGCGATATCCAGCGCCGACTCCACGCACTCATGGATGTCCACCGCCACCCGCTCCAGTTCCAGACGTCCGGCTTCGATTTTCGAGAAATCCAGGATATCGTTGATGAGTGTCAGCAAAATGTCCCCGCTGAGCCTGACGGTGTTCACCATCTCGCGCTGCTGATCCTCCAAGGTCGTGTCATTGAGAAGATCCGACATTCCGATCATCGCATTCAGCGGCGTGCGGATCTCATGACTCATGTTTGCCAGGAACTCGGCCTTCGCCTTGTCCGCGTTCTCCGCCTTCTGCGTGGCTGCCTGGAGCTCGATGTTCCGTTGGATGAGCAGTTCGGAGGCCCTGTGGCGCTCGCTGATGTCCTGGAGAACGCCCCGCAGGCCGATCACTTTTCCGTTTCCGTCGCTTACCGGCTCGCCTCTGGAATAGACCCAGATCGAATTGCCCGAACGGGTCGTCAGCGGCAGCTCATATTCGAAAAGCTCTCCTGTTTCGATACTCCTCTGCAGGTGGTTGCGGATGATCTGGCGACCCTCCGGCGCGAAAAATGCCAGCGCCTCGTCCAAGGAAACAGGAGTGCCCGCCGGCACCTCGTGGATGGCGTAGGTCATGTCCGACCAGACCGGGCTGTTGCCATCAAGCATCACTTCCCAATGTCCCAAACGCGAGATCCTCCCCGCAGCCTCCAACAGGGAGTGGGTCGTTTGCAGCTTGAGATAGGAATCCTGCAGGGCCGCGGCGCGGATCTTGGATATCTGCTGGCTGCGGACCGCGATCCCCATCGCCGCGGAGAGCGCCAGCCCCGTGAACAAGATGATGTGTGCGGTGCCCCCGTTCAAGCCGGGCTTGTCACGTGGTCTCGCCGAGATCCGCAACGTCCTCCCGGTGAAAGTCACCGATTTTTCAGCCATCTTCCGCGGCGTCACGACATCCTTGGTGATGTTGCTGTAGATGAGCTGGTCATCAAAAACGATACTGATATAGTAGTCATTTCCCTGGGCCTCGGAAACAATATCGCGCAGAAAATCCTCCAGATTGATCACCCCTGCGGTGAAACCATCAAACCCGCTGGGGAGCGATACCGGCACATAGGCCACGAAACCCCATCCGCCCTGCCTGATCCTGATGATCGGGGAAAGAACGCTCTGCCGCTTCGCCGCAGCCTCGCGAAGGCCCGCCGCCGCGGGCCAGCGGTTGTCCTTGGCCAGGTCCATGCCCACGATGCCCGTGTTTCCCGTGGCCGGCATGACCCATCGGACCCGCAGGGCGGAGTCCACCCGCTGGATGGACTCGAAGATTTTTTCCTCCCGCAGGTAGGTATTGGCATCCGCCCGCCAGCTGCCCTCGGGAAGTCCGCCGGCCGCCTCCCATCGCCCGGCCATCCGTTGCAGGGCCTTGAGCCGGAATTCCAGCCTCGCCTCCATATCGATGCCAAGTGAATGAACCACCGTTTCCGCCGCCATTTTGGCCGCATTCTGCTGTTCGATCAGAAGGGACTGCCAGAGGATCAGCGATATCGTGGCCGTCGCGGTGACGATGGGCACCGGCAGCCAGCGATCCTCCCTCAGATTCCGCCCTTCCGCGGTGAACATCTGTGTCAGCAGGATTCCGAGACTGAGCATTGTCATCCCCGCCACCGTGTGAACGGCCATCCCCGCGAACCCGCCCCACTCGAGGGTTTCCCTCAACCTCGTAACGTAGCCGAACATCGCCATCGAACACATCGCAAGCACCACGGAACCGGCGAGCCAGACAATCACCCGTTTCTCCCCTTGGGAGATGTTTGAAGCCAATGCCGCCAAGGTGCTTCCACAAACAAAAAAGCAACTTGCGGTCGATGGGGCGGGCCGGATGGGAAAACGCCCCGCGAACGAAGGAAGCATGTCGACGATCAGTCCCACGCCCAAATCAACTCCCAGCACATGCTCCAGGCACCGGAGCAGGCCGACAAGGCCCGCACAACCGCCACAGAGCATCGCGATTTTGGATCTTCCCCATACCACAGTCAGGACCAATGCGACACCGCAGAGGATGAATCCCAACGCGGTGGAATACTGCATGTAGGCATAACCCGGCCTTATCTGCAGCAAGGCGACGTATTGCAAATGCCACCCGACGAGAACTGTCAGCCCGAGCAGAATCACCACAATTCCACATGAAACAGCCAATTTTCTGTATAACTTATCGGGGGGCATGGACTCAACAAAACTCACCAACCTGAAAATCAGGAATTTCCAACATTGGTGATGGGGGGCGACGGGCGTAAATTGGATGCCCCCCTGTGTCAAGTCTGGCAAGGAACCGTCAGATACACAGTCAATTCATTTGGAATCATTTAACATCAAAATGGCCATACAAAATGGCCGCCCTCCGCGTGCTTGTTTTCAGAAGATCCCATCAATCATCCTTCGCCTGATTCCGCTTTGCCGGCAGTGGACTTCAGAAGCTCGATTCACTTTCAGGATTGCCGGATAATACCGATTTGCGTAATTTCTGCCGGAGAGGTGCGGGAAAAGGTTTCCCAACACCTGGCGATGGCTTTTCACTCTTCCGCGCGTGTCTCGATCCCTAAAAATTCTCATCGCCTGTGGCGGCACGGGCGGCCATTTGTTCCCCGGCATCGCCGTGGCGGAAGCCCTGCTCGCGCGGGGTCATGAAGTGCTCCTGCTGATCTCGGAGAAGAAGGTGGATTCCGAGGCATCGGCGAAGTACAAGCATCTGACCTTCAAGACCATGCCCGCGGTGGCAAAGCCGCCGACCTTGTCGTTGCGGATGCTGCCGTTTCTCTGGAAAATGTGGGGCAGCGTGAGGCATTGCAGGAAGGTCATCCGTGGATTCAAGGCGGATGCGGTGCTGGGAATGGGCGGCTTCACTTCATTGCCGCCGGTTTACGCGGGACACAAGATGGGGTTGAAGACGTTCATCCACGACTCCAACGCCCGGCCCGGTCGCGCGAATGTCCTGACGAGCCGTTTCTGCACACGGGTGTTCCTCGGTCTGGAACCGGCGAAGAGTTTTTTCCCGAATCGGGAGACCGTGACAACCGGTACACCGGTGCGCCCGGAAATCATCCATCTTCCTTCGTTGGAAGAGGCTGCAGCGACGTTCGGACTGGAGGTCGGCCGCCCCACCATCGTCGTCACCGGCGGCAGCCAGGGAGCGAAACGCCTGAACGAACTTTGCGCCCAGGCGGCCGCAAGCCTTCCACCCCAGACGCAGGTGCTCCACATCGCGGGAGCGCTTGATTTCCAACGGGTCACCGAAATCACCCAAGGCCGTGAAGGATACAAGGTGCTGGGGTTCTGCGACCAGATGCCATCCGCCTACGCCGTGGCGGATCTCGTCATCGCCCGATCCGGCGCTTCCAGCCTGACGGAGATCTCCATCGCCGGACACCCGTCCATTCTTGTTCCATTCCCGTATGCGGCGGACGACCACCAGACGCGGAATGCGGAGGTTTTCGCGAATGCCGGAGCTTCCATTCTCGTTCAAGAGCGTGATCTGGACGCGGAAAAGCTGGCCGGACTCGCAACTTCCATTTTGCAAGACTTGCCAACCTACAAACGCATGGCAAAAGCGGCCCACGCACTCGCCGTCCCCGACGCAGCGGACCGGGTGTGCGCCGCAATCGAAGCCACTCTCACCTCATCATGACCGATCTCAGCCAGCGCCTCACCGACCGGAGCAATCCGCTTCACATCCACCTCATCGGCGTGGCCGGTTCCGGCATGAGCGGACTTGCCCTGCTCCTGCTGGGAATGGGTCACAAGGTGAGTGGTTCGGACCGCGTGACCACGGCGGAAACCGAGCGCATGCAGGGCGTGGGTCTCATTTTCTCGTCGCCACACGCCGCCGCCGCCGTGAAGGGCGCGGACCTGGTGGTTTATTCCTCCGCGATCAAATCCGACAATCCGGCCTACTCCGCCGCGAAAAAAGCGAAGATCCCGCTGCTCCGCCGCGCCGAGTGCCTTGCCGCCATCCTGCATACGAAAAAAGGCATCGTCATCTCCGGAACACACGGCAAGACCACGACGTCCTCCATGACCGCCCATGTCCTGCGCGAGGCCGGCCAGAAGCCATCCCATTACGTAGGCGCGGAAATCCCGATCCTGGGAGCCAATGCGAAATGGTCGAAGGACGGCGAGCACATGGTCGCCGAAGGGGATGAATCCGATGGCACGCTCGCCCTCTACCACCCGGAGCATGCCGTCATCCTCAACATCGAGGCCGAGCATCTCGATTTCTACAAAGGCATCGACCACATCAAGGAAGTCTTTTCCAAGCTGGCGGACCAGACGACCGGGAAACTCGTTTACTGCGCCGAGGATCCGGTCGCGACGGAAGTCTGTGCCAGCCGTGAAAACGCCATTTCCTACGGCTGGGAAGATGCGGACTACACCGCCACGGACATCCGGGATCTCAAGGGCTCCTCCGCTTTCACCGTGAAGAAGAACGGCGTCGTTCTGGGCGATGTGGAACTGGGCATTCCCGGGAACCACAACATTCTCAACTCGCTGGCGGCCATCGCCCTGGCGGACAGTTGCGGCGCGGAGTTCGCCCTCGTCGCGCGGGCGCTCGCCACCTTTGCCGGAGCCAAGCGCCGTTTCGAAACCAAGTATCTTTCACCCGCCTACCGCATCATCGACGACTACGGCCACCACCCGTCCGAGCTCGCCGCCACGCTCCAGACGGCGCGTTCGCTGAAGTCGAAGCGCATCATCGTCCTGTTCCAGCCGCACCGTTATTCGCGGACGAAGGCGCTCGCGGATGATTTCGGCAAAGTCCTCCAGGATGCGGATGTTGTTTTTGTCACCGACGTTTACGCGGCGTCCGAGAAGCCCATCAAGGGCATCTCCGGCCAGACCATCGTGGATGCGATGCAAGCCCACGGCGACATCCCCGCGACGTACCTGCCGGACCTCGATACCGCACACCACGCGCTCGGACATGCCCTGCAGCCGGGGGACCTGCTGATCACGCTGGGCGCAGGAAACGTGCACGAAGCGGGCACCCGCCTCGCCGCGGACCTGAAGATCCTTGAGGAAATGCGCGGTCTCATGCCTCCCGGCGAGATCGACGGAAAGCTCTACGAGCCGATGTCGCGCCACACGACCCTGCTGGTGGGCGGACCGGCGCAATTCTGGATCGAGCCCCACAGCTTCTATGGCTTCGCCTTCCTCGTCGATTACTGTCGCGAGCGCGGCATCCCTGTCCGGGTGGTGGGCCGCGGGTCCAATCTTCTTGTCCGCGACGGGGGCATCCGCGGTGCCGTCATCCACCCGACAGGCGGCGTCTTCTCCGAAGTTTCCGTCGGCACCCGTGGGGAAATCACCGCCGGAGCCGGCGTGCGCTTGAAAAAGCTCGCCAGCATCGCGGGGGGCAGCGGAATCGGCGGCTTCGAATGGATGGAAGGCATCCCCGGCAATGTCGGAGGAGCGCTCCGCATGAACGCCGGAGCGATGGGTGTGGAAACCTTCGACCAGGTGGTGCGGGTCACCTTCCTCGATGAAGACGGCGTCATCCGCACCCGCGAGCGGGCGGAGATCGTCAGCCAGTACCGGAACGTCCCCGAACTGCGGCGGAACTTCGCCCTACAGGCCGTTTTCAAGGGCAAGAACGACAGTGCCGAGAACATCAAGGCCCGTTGGGACGCCTCGCGCGAGAAGCGGAAACTCTCACAGCCGATCGCCGCATCCGCTGGCTGCACGTTCAAGAATCTCGAATATATTCCGGCCGGCCGCGTGATCGACTCGCTCGGACTGAAAGGCTCCACCTGCGGTCACGCCGCGGTTTCGGAGGTGCATGGAAATTTCGTCGTCAACCAGGGCGGAGCCACCGCATTGGAAATCCTGACCCTCATCGAATTCATCCAGGAAAAAGCACAGGAAGAACGCAGCGTGACCCTCGAAACGGAGGTCAAGATCCTCGGCGATGACGAACCCGCCTTCTGATATCCAACAATTCACCAAAATGCTTACTGGAAAAAAAATCGCCGTCCTGATGGGTGGCCCCGGAGCCGAGCGGGAAGTCTCGCTGGTCTCGGGAAAAGCCGTGCTCGAGGCACTGCTGGATCTGGGCCTGGACGCCACGCCCGTCGATGTCACCACCACGGAGATCCATCTGCCGGAAGGTACCGACCTTGCCTACAACGTCATCCACGGGACATTCGGTGAAGATGGCCAGCTCCAGGACGCGATGGAGCGGCTGGGCGTGCCCTACACCGGCGCCGGTCCCGCCAGCAGCAAGCTCGCCATCGACAAAACCCTGGCGAAGGAAAAATTCGTCGCCGCCGGAGTGCCGACCGCACGTTCGGAAACGGTCGCACTCGCTCCCGGCACCATTCCAACCCTGACCATCAGCGCACCGCTCGTCATCAAGCCACCGCTCGAAGGGTCCAGCGTCGGCATCCAGATCGTCAAATCCCAGGCGGATCTCCCCGCCGCCCTCGCGAAGGCGGCGGAGAAGTACGGCACCGTCCTCGTCGAGGAGTTCATCGAAGGAAAAGAGCTGACCGTGGGCATTCTTGACGGCAAGGCCATGCCCATCGTCCAGATCACCCCACCCGAGGGGGTCTATGACATGGACAGCAAGTATCCATGGCTCAGCGGCAAAAAAGGCAGCGAATACCAATGCCCCGCCGATCTCGACCTGGAGACCACCATGGCCGTGCAAGCCGCCGCCGCCGCCGCGCACCGCGCGCTGGGCATCGAGGTTTACTCACGTGTCGATGTCCTGCTGGATTCCGAAAACCGGCCGTTCGTGTTAGAGGCGAACACCATCCCCGGTATGACTGCCACCAGCTTGTTGCCCAAATCCGCCGCCGCCGCCGGGATTCCCTTTCCCGAGCTCTGCGTGACCATCGCCGAGCTGTCGCTCAAACTCCGTTCCTGACATGTTCAAACGCCAGACCAGCAAACCCCGCCGCCGCTCGCGCTCCCAGATTCTGGAAGTCCGCGTCATGTCGCCGCGCATTGTTTGGTTTGGTTTCCTCCGGATCGTGGGAAAGCTTGCCAAGATCGCCTGCCTTCTCGCCATTCTCGGCGGCATCGGCTGGGGATGCTGGCTCGGCATCCAGCAGGCGTTTTATAAAAATCCGGATTTCCGGCTGCAGGTCATCGACCTCAACCCGAATCCGGTTATCGACGAAGGTGGTGTGGCCGAGGTGGCGGAAATCAACCTGACCGGCAGCCTGTTCGACATCGACGTGGACGCGGTGACAGCAAAGCTCAAGGCGATGCCGGCCATTCGGGAAGCCCATGTCGAGCGGCACCTGCCGGGAAAACTCGTGGTCCGTGTCAGTCCCCGCACCCCCCGTGCCTGGATCTCCTGTCCGGAGGCGGGCTTGCAAGACACCCGCGGCGCCGGTGCGATGCTGGTCGATCAAGACGGTGTCGCGTACCCGTGTCCGGAACTGCAGCTTGAGTCCGCGGCAAACCTGCCATGCATCCAACTGCCTTCATCGGAGGAACACCCGATCCAACCCGGCGGCAGGATCCCGCACCCCGAACTCGCGCATTGTTTCCGGCTGCTGGAGTCCGCCCGCGCCGCCGATCCCGACGCCATCCACTGGATCGACTCGGTGAAACAGGTGAACGCATGGTCCCTGCTGCTCGTCACCCGTGAAGGCATCTCCGCCACCTTCGGGCTCGGAGACCACGAGCGCCAGATCGCCAGCCTGCGCGCCGCGATGGATCACTCGGGCGAGGAGGGTTACGACATCGCCACCATCAATCTCATTCCGAAGCACAACATCCCCATCACACTGCGGACCGAGGCCACGCCTCCCCGGGCGGTCCCCATCGCCGAGCCGACCGCAGGGGAGCTTCGCGAGCAGCGCCGCTCCAGCGATCTCAAGACCCTTCTCAACCGCAACTGATTTCCTCCGTTCAATTTACCCATGGCCCGTCGCACGAAAATTCATGTCGGACTCGAAATCGGCACCAGCAAGACCTGCATGGTCGTCGGCGAGGTGAAGCCGGACAGCGCCGTAAAGATCCTCGGCATCGGAGTGACGAAAACCGCGGGTGTCCGGAAAGGGGAGATCTATGATTTCTCCCAGGCCCGCGCCTGTCTGAAAGACGCGCTCGCCAAGGCGGAAGACGCAAGCGACGTGGTCATCGGCAGCGTTTTCCTCGCGGTGACCGGCTCCCACATCCAGGGCGTCAACAACCGCGGCACCTTCCGCCTGCCGGATGGAGAACCCACCGTCGCTCCCGAGCACGTCGAGGAAGCCCGCACCATCGCCCGCGAGGTTCACATCCCGCAGGACCACGTCTATCTGCACCCCATCATCCGGAACTACTGGCTGGACGGACTCGAACACTCGACCTCCCCGGTCGGATTGTTCGGAAAAACCGTCGAGGCGGATTTCCACATCGTCCACGGCATCGGCACGCGCATTCAGAACAGCATCAAGCTGGTGAGGGAAATGCCGCTGGAGGTGGATGACATCGTCTTCTCACCCATCGCCACCGCGCAGATGGCGCTGGACCGCGAGCAGCGGGAGCGTGGAGCCCTCGTCATCGACATCGGGGCGGGGACCACGGATTACGCGCTCTATCTGAACGGCGCCATCGCCGCGTCCGGCTGCATTCCCGTCGGCGGAGACCACGTGACGAATGACATCCACCTGGTCACCGGCCTGCCGTTTTCGAAAGCGGACCGGCTGAAGATCCTGGAAGGGGATGCCTCCGCGGATCCGGTGAAATCCGTCGGCACGGCGAAACTCACCGACGACCGCGGCTTCGCGGAAGTGGAGGTCGGCCGCGGCGTGCTCAACGAAATCATCCGCCAGCGGCTTGAGGAGACGCTGAAGCTCGTCCGCGCGCGCCTGCCCATCGGTGCCGTTGAAAACATCGGTGCCGGAATATTCCTGACAGGCGGCACCAGCCTCATGCGCGGGTTCGACGGTCTCGCGTTCGACGTCTTCGGCCGCGACATCTACCGTCCCGAGACTCCGGAGATCAGCGGCGTGCAGGCGAGTTTCAAGGATCCCCACTACGCCACCGCCATCGGCCTCATCCGCTACGCGCAGATTCTCGAAACCGAGCGCGCCACCCCGCCGGGAATCATCGGAAAGATCGGCCGCATGTTCTGGCCGTTCGGAAAATGACGGTGGCACCCCTGACCATTTCCAACAACCAACGTCCAACCTTCCCATCTCCATGATCCCCTACACCCGAGATCCCCAGCAAACGATCCCCACCTCCGCAGTCAAAATCATCGGCCTCGGCGGGGCGGGGGCGAACATGTTGGAGAGGATCGCCCTCGACGGCATGGAGGGCGCCGAACTGCTGGCCCTGAACACGGACATCCGCACGCTGGCCTCGTGCCTCGCCCGGGAAAAGATCCAACTGGGCGTGAACCTCACCAAGGGCCTCGGTGCCGGTGGGGATCCGGTGCTCGGGCACCAGGCGATTCTGGAGTCGGAGGAACAGATCCGCGCCGCCATCCAGGGCCGCCGCATTGTCTTCCTCTGCACCGGGCTCGGTGGCGGCACCGGTTCCGGCGCGGCTCCCATCATCACCCGGATCGCCCGGGAGGAAGGCGCGTTTGTCGTTGTCTTCGCCACCATGCCCTTCGCCTTCGAGGGCAAACGCCGCCGCGAACAGGCCGAGACCGCTCTCAACGAGCTCGCGGTCCTGTCAAACGCGCTGGTCACTTTCGACAACAACCGCATGGGCGAGCTCGTGCTGGCGAAACAAGGAATACACGAGGCTTTCGCCGCCGCGGACCACATGATCTGCGAGTCCATCAAGGCGGTCATCCGCCTGGTGGTAAGGCCCGGACTGATCAACGTGGGCCTCGACGATCTCATGAGCGCGCTGCGCACGAACCGCTCGCGCTGCCTGTTCGGTTCCGGCATTTCATCCGGCAAGGACCGGGCGTCGAAGGCTCTCAAAAACGCCCTCAACAGCCCGTTGCTGGATCAGGGCGCGCTGCTGAAGGACGCACAAACCGTGCTCGTCCATCTTTCCGGTGGCGAGGACCTGACACTTTTCGAAATCGAGCTGCTCATGCAGCGCCTGCAAAAGTTCGTTCCGGACAAGGCCCACGTCCTGTTCGGCGCCGCGATCGACCCGGCGATGGGGGACTCCCTCTCCATCACCCTCATCAGCGCCCTGCCCGAGGATTATCTCGCCAGCGCCCCCCGGGAGTCGCTGAGCCACCACACGCCGGAAAACCCGCTGCTGGATCCCAGCCAAGGGTTCACCCCGCCTGCCGAAAAAACCGTGGAGCCCGAGGTGGTGAAGGCTGCCGAGCCCCGGCCGGAACCGGAACCGGTCAGGAATTTCATCGCTCCCATCCCTGAGTTCACAGCCGCCCCGGAACCGGCAGCCGCGCCCGCGACGGAACCCGCCGCCGTTTCTCCGCTCTCCAAGTTCCGCCGCGCGGCCGCCACGGTCGCCGCGATTCCTTCCTTGTTCGACGACGAGCGCCCCTTCGCCGAACCAGACTACGCCACGAAACCGGAGCAGGCGGCGCCACCCGCGCCCGAGCCGGAACCCGAGTCTCCGATGGACGCCTTCACCTTCGCGGAACCCGCTCCGGAACCGGCTGCCACGGATGAAGCTCCAACCGCGGCCCGCACCGAACCTGTCTATGCCGAGGCGGACGAGCCCGACCCCGAGCCGATCGAAGCCATCGAAGCGGTGCCCCAGCCCGCCGTATTCGTTCCGGGACCGAAAAGACGTCCTTCGATCTCGATCCCGTGGGGCAAGACCAAACCTGCGGAATTCCCCGAGGACCTGGCGGAGCCCGCTCCACCGGTGGAACCCGAGGCATTCGCCGCCCCGGAGCCTGCCGCGGCGGCACCTGTCGAGGCAGAGCTGCCAAAGCTGAAACTCGGCATCAAATCCGGCGGTTCCCAGAGCGAGCTTTCCCTCGACTCCGCACCACGGGGCCGTTTCGAAGGCGAGTCACCGAACGTTTTCGACGGGGAGGATCTCGATCTTCCTCCGTTCCTGCGGAAGAAAAAATAACACCACCATGAGCGACCTCGAAAAATTCGAAATCCCCGGACATCTCCGGATCACACCGGGCAACGGCGGCCTGCCGAAACTTCTGATCGAAACCGGAGGAAGCACCGCGGAGATCTATCTGCACGGCGCGCACGTCACGGGGTTTCAGAAAAAGGGTGAACCGCCGTTGCTTTTCATGAGCGCCAGGAGCGAGTTTGTCGCCGGAGCTCCGATCCGTGGCGGCGTACCGGTCATTTTCCCATGGTTCGGCCCGCGCGAGGGGTTTCCGTCCCATGGCACCGCCCGCCTCAGCGAGTGGACCATCCTTCAGACGGCGCTGCTGCCTGACGGCTCCGTGCGGGTGGATCTCGCGCTGGCCGGAGCGGACGATTTCGAGGTCGGTTTCGTCGTCACCGCGGGCGACAGCCTCGGCATGGAGCTGACCGTGAAAAATACGGGTGACGCCGGGCGATCCTTCGCGAACTGCCTGCACACTTATTTCCAGGTCGGCGACATCCACAAGGTTTCCATCAGCGGCCTGCAGGGCACCGGTTATACGGACTCGCTCACCGCCCGATCCGAAGTCGAGGCCGGGCCCTCCATCCTCATCGACCGGGAGGTGGACCGCATCTATCAGGACACCACCGCCACGGTCGACATCCACGATCCATCGCTGGGCCGCACCATCCACGTTGCGAAATCCGGCTCCAATTCGACCGTCGTGTGGAACCCATGGATCGACAAGTCCATCCGCATGCCCGACTTCGGTGACGAGGAGTACCTGCAAATGCTCTGCGTGGAATCCGGAAACATTGCCAAAAACCAGATCACCCTCGCGCCATCCGCCAGCTCCACCCTGAAGGTGGAGATTTCCAGCAGCGCGCTGTGAGCATCGTTTCCACCGTCCCCGCCCTTTGGTGAACCCGACGGCGGGGCCGGTGCTTCCGGAGATTTTATTTTCCGGTAGAATTCTCCGGGAGGTGCCGTATTCGTCCGGGTGATACGTCGCCTTTCCTGCCATCTCCTGCTCGGATTGACGGGTGTGCTGTCCGCGCAGGACGGCCCGGCGATCTATGCGGAGCACTGCGCGTCTTGCCATGGCAAAAACGGGGAGGGGGTGGAGGACGAGGTGGACGAACCATTGATCGGCGAGCGTTCGCTGGCCTCGCTCAGCCGCTACATCGACAAACGCATGCCGGAGGACCATCCGGAACTACTTGATGCCGAGCAGTCCCAACGGGTGGCGGAATACATCTACGGCGCGTTTTATTCACCCGAGGCTCGTGCGAGGAACTCGCCGCCGCCCAAGGCCGCCTTCGCCCGTCTCACCAACCGCCAGTTCCGCGAATCGGTGGCGGACCTGATAGGAAGTTTCGGAGAAACCACAGCGCCGGGGGAGGGGACCGGATTGAAGGGGCAGTATTTCCAATCCGACGGGATGAACAAGAAGGCGCGCAAGGTGATGGACCGCCAGGATGCGCGGATCTCGTTCGATTTCGGCGAGGGTTCGCCGGCGGACGGCATCACGGCGGATCAGTTTTCCATCGCCTGGGACGGCTCGCTCATCGCGCCGGAAACGGGGTGGTATGAGTTCAGGATCCGCACGCCGAACGGCGCGCGCCTCTATCTGAACCGCGACCGGCAGGCGGGTGATGGCAACCATCGTGATGACAGCGGCGCGAAGAGGCAGGTGGCGCTCATCGATTCCTGGGTGAGCTCCGGCACGGATGTCCGCGAGTCCGCCGCGCGCGTCTATCTGCTGGGCGGGCGCGGCTACGCGATGCGTTTCGACTACTTCAAATACCAGGACAAGAAGGGGATGGTGAGCCTGGAGTGGAAGCTCCCGCGTGGCGGCTGGACCGTGGTTTCGACACCTTATCTCTCGCCCGCCGGAGCCGCACATGTCCCGGTGATTTCCACCACCTTCCCGGCGGATGACGCGAGCGAAGGTTACGAACGTGGGACCGGGATCTCAAAAGACTGGCACGAGGCCACCACCGCCGCGGCCATCGAGGCGGCGAACCAGGTGACGGACCGCCTGGAGATTCTGGCCAACGTCAGGATGGATGCGGAAGACAGGGTGGCGAAATTGAAACAATGGGTCGCCACCTTCGCCGAGCGGGCCTTCCGCCGGCCGCTCACCGACGAACTCCGGCAAATCTACGTCGAGCGGCCGTTCACCGGAGATCTGACGCCGGATCAGTCGGTGAAGCGCGCGGTCATCCTCGTCTTGAAATCACCGCGGTTCCTCTATCCCGAAGTGGGTGGGGAACACGATGATTTCACCGTCGCCAACCGGCTGGCCCTCGGTCTTTGGGATTCGCTGCCGGACCAGACGTTGCTGGATCTGGCAAAAGCCGGCCAGCTCCACACCCCGGAACAGGTGGCGGCCCAGGCGCGCCGGATGGCTTCCGACGCCCGGGCCAGGGCAAAGCTCGGGGAGTTTTTCCAACGCTGGCTGAAGCTGGATGTGGAGAGCGAGCTGAGCAAGGACCCCGCCGCATTTCCCGGCTTCGACGCCCCGCTTGTCGCCGATCTGCGGCGGTCGTTGGAGCTATTTGTGGAAGGCGTCGTCTGGAGTGACAAATCCGACTACCGCGAGCTGATCGAAGCGGACTACCTGCTCTTCAACGACCGTCTGGCGGAATTTTATGGAATGCCGGTGCCGGATGGAGGCGGATTCAAACCGGTGAAATTCGATCCCTCCGAGCGGGCGGGCGTCCTCACCCATCCTTATCTGCTGGCACGGCTCGCCCATCCCAACATCACCTCTCCCATCCACCGCGGGGTGTTTCTCTCGCGGAACGTGCTGGGTGGCATCCTCAAGCCGCCGCCGGAGGCCATCGCCTTTGAAGACCACAAGTTCGATCCCAAACTGACCATGCGGGAAAAGGTGGCCGAAATGACGCGCAACGCCTCATGCATGACCTGCCACGAGACGATCAACCCGCTCGGATTCTCGCTGGAGAACTTCGACCCCGTAGGACGCTTCCGCACGCTGGATGGCGGGAAACCGATCAACCCCGCCTCGGAGTTTCCCACCACCGAGGGCGAGATCCTGCATCTCGCGGGACCGCGCGATGTGGCCGCGTACGCGGTGAGATCCGACACCGCGCGGCAGGGTTTCATCCGCCAGCTGTTCCAGAGCACCATCAAACAGAATCCCGCCGTCTACGGCTACGACGCCGTCCGCAAGCTCGACGCCTCTTTCACCGCCTCCGGCTACCACGTCCGGAATCTCTTCGCCGAAATCAACACCGTCGCCGCCCTGCAGGGCATCCCGAATCCAGACCAAGCAAAACGATGAACATCACCACCCGCCGCTCGTTTCTCCGCCAGCTCGGATTGTCCGCCGCCGCGCTTCCGTTCCTTCCCGCCTTGCCCTCCCTCGCGCAGGATGCCGCCGGTTCGAAAATGCAACGGATCATCTTCCTCTTCACCCCCAACGGAACCGTGCCTCCGGAATTCTGGCCGGACCAGGTGGGCGCGGACTTCAAGCTCAAGCGCATCCTCGCTCCGCTGGATCCGTTCAAAAACCGCCTGATGACGCTCAAGGGCGTCTGCAACAAGATCCGGGGCGACGGCGACGGCCACATGCGCGGCATCAGCTGCCTTCTCACGGCGGACGAGCTTCTGCCGGGAAACATCCAGGGCGGCAGCGACAAGCCCGCCGGATGGGCGAGGAACATCTCCATCGACCAGGAAATCCGCAATTTCCTGCAAGCCCGCAAGGAAACCGCGACACGCTTCGGCTCGCTGGAACTCGGCGTGGCGGTGCCGAACCGGGCGGACCCGTGGACCCGCGAATCCTACGCGGGCCCGAACCAGCCGCTGGCTCCCGCCAGCGATCCCTACGCGCTGTTTGAGAAACTCTACGGCAGTACCAAGGATCGTGAAAATCTCGGCAGCGTTCTGGATGAAGTGCGTGAGGACCTCAGCAGCATCGCCGCGAAGGTGGATCGCGAGGAAAGGGACCTGCTGGACCAGCACGTAACCTTCGTGCGGGACATGGAGAAGGACCTGCAGAGCAGCGGGACGACAAACCTGCTGCTTCCGCCACCTTCCCTCGAACAGGGAGTCGCGCTGGACAACGACGGAATCCCGAAGATCAGCACCATGCAGGCGGACCTTCTGGTGAATGCGATGGCGAACGGCATGGCCCGTGTCGCCACGCTGCAATACACCAACAGCGTCGGCCAGGCCCGCATGCGCTGGCTGGACATTCATGACGACCACCACCACCTCTCCCATGAGCCGGACAACAATGCCGACGCCCAGGAAAAACTGGTGAAGATCAACACCTGGCTCTGCGAACAACTCGCCTACCTCGCGAAGAAACTGGAAAGCATCCCCGAACCCGGTGGCCAGGGGACGATGCTGGACCACACCACCATTGTCTGGACCAACGAGCTTGGGAAAGGCAACAGCCACAGTCTGGACAACATTCCCTTCGTCCTGCTCGGCGGGGGACTCGGTTTCAAGACAGGGCAGGCCATGCAGTTCGACAACGTGGCCCACAACCGGCTGTGGCTTTCCATCGCGCATGCGTTCGGTCACCATATTCCCGTCTTCGGGCAGGAAAAATTCTGCGAGGGCGGGGCGCTGGCGCTGGCGTGACGCGCACGTCCCCTCGTTTTCATTCGGCTTGCGCCCCAAGATCCCGCCTCTAACGTGCGTGCATGTCGGATTCGGCCACCCATGCCTTCGAGTTCAGCGGAACCGCGGATATTTCCGCATCCGACAAACTGTTGCCGTTGGTTTACGAAGAACTCCGGCGCCTGGCGGCGTTCCGCTTGAAAAACGAGATGGGCAATCAAACCCTCCAGCCGACCGCGCTGGTGCACGAGGCGTGGCTCCGTATCTCGGGGAACGAGGAGAGATCGTGGGATGACCAGATCCATTTCTTCAACGCGGCAGCCCTGGCGATGCGGCGGATCCTGGTCGAGAGGGCGAGGAGCAAGGCCCGCATCAAACGGAGACGCCCGGACGACCTGTCCTTCATGGATCAGGACTGGGTGGAGAACGACGACCACATCATCATGATCCACGAGTGCCTCACACTTCTGGAGAAAAGTGATCCGGAATCCGCGAAAGTGGTTTTGTTGAAATTCTACGGTGGATTGAGCAGCGGCGAGATCGGCCAGATCACCGGACGCAGCGTGCGTTCCGTCGAACGCCAATGGATGTTCGCGAAGGCACAGCTGTACCGCCTGATCACGAAACACCTGACGTGAGCGGCGGCATCTCCCGCACCGCACCCTCCGCAAGAAAAAAGACCTCCCGGCGGAACCGGGAGGCCTTCTGATTTTCAGCGGGCGGTTCTCCGGATCACGGGATCCGGATGCCGAGCTTGGCGAACAGTTTGGAATTGGTCGCGAGGGATTGCGGAATACGTACGGTGACCTTGTCCACTCCGGTGCCGAAGCCGTTCGCCTCCACGTTGATGACGACCCCGTTCGTACCAGCCACCGCGGTCGTCCAACCCGTCAGGTCCGAGCCATACTCCACATAGGGATTGCTGCTGGCGGATACCGAGGTGCGGCGGTAGACGAAGTCGAGATAGGCTCCGTTGACCTTCGACGTGGGCAACAACGCGCTGGAGTCGGAACCCGGTCCGGATGGATCGCCGCCGATGACGAACTCGATGCCATTCTTGATCCCATCCTGGTCGGAGTCCGCCCCCGCTCCGGCTCCGGCAATGCCGTTGCTGGCCTCGAAGCTGCCATAAGGAGTGCCCGGCAGCGTGTTGATCTGCAGGTCGATGGATTTGTTGCCGTTGTTGACGACCAGCATGGCACCAAGTCCCGCCGGGAGGGTTCCGAGGACAAACGTGCCGGTTCCGACCTTGGAGCCGTCATATTTGATCAACGGGAACTGGCCGAGCACAGGTGCCGGATTGGTGACGTTGATGGTCACGGTGCCGTTCACCGTGAGATTTCCCGCCACATTCACCGGGGCAAAGGCCGGATCCGGCGCATCGCTGACCAAGCTGATATCCAGGGTGGAGGAAGCGGAGGTACCCAAGGTGAGATGGTTCACCGACAACTGGGTGCCTGGGGAAACAAGATTCACCCCGAGCGCCGCACCGTCCGCGACGGTGAAGTTCCCCTGGCCGTAATAGTTCGCATCCACCACCAGTTTGCCCGCGTTCACGAGCGTGGCGCCGGCGTAGGTGTTGGAACCGGTCAGGGTCAGCACTCCCGCTCCTGATTTGACGAGGCCGCCACCGGTCTCGCCATCCAGCAGTTGTTGTGCGATCGTGATCGAATTGCCGTTGGTGTCGATTTTCGCCCCTCCGGCCTTCACCGTCACCGTGTCGATGCCCGTCATGAATTCGGCCGCAGCTCCGGTGCCGGCCTTGAGCAGGCCGCCGTTAAAACTGAAGCTGCTGGTACCACCCGCGTCGCTGATTTTCAGGGCGACGAGCGTTCCTCCGTCAAGATTCACCGCGGCGGTGGCTCCGCCACGGGAAAGGATGATTCCTCCCGAGCCGACGGAAGAAACCGTGCCGGTTCCCTGGATGTTCAGGGTTCCGTTTCCATTTTCCCCGACGACGATGGCACGGTCCGCTCCGGTTTGGTTGAATGTTCCTGTTCCGGAGACGGTCAGCACGCCGACACCGGCGGTTTCACGCGCGATGGCGACCCAGCCTCCGGCGTTGGTGACACCGCCGCTTTGCAGCCAGGTGCCGGTGCCGGATTTACCGATCTGGAATTCGTTTCCGCCGCCTGTCACGGTGCCGCCCGTCTGGGTGACGGTCCCCTGCTGGGTGACATCCCTTCCGACATACAAGCTCCCGGTGGTGCTGAATGAGGCGTTGTCCTTGAGGCTCAGGCTGCCGCTTCCACCGCGACCGACATCCGCATCGGCCAGGACGGTCAGACTGCCGGAGTTTTCCAGAGAGACCGAGCCGGTGGTTCCAACACTCGGAGCGATCCACAGACGGTTGTTCGAGCGATAGGTCGATGTACCTTTGATATTCAGCGTCCCGGTCGAGCCGGTGTTCTGGGCCACGTCGGTATTGTCGGAGACCATGGAGGAGGCGCCGTTGAGGGTCACCGTCGCGGTGGCTCCGGAGCTTTCACCGATCTTGCTGAATCCCGTGGTATAACTGGAGTCGTTCAGCGTGAGGACGGAGGTTCCAACGTATTCGGCCAATCCGTTGTTATAGCCGAGGGATAGATTGGCGGTGGCGACCGTCGAACTCGTGAACGTGGCGGTGGACACGTGTCCCTCCGTTCCGTTGCCACGGGCGAGCGCCAGGTAACCGGTGCTGTTCAGCGTGGTGTGGTCCAGCACCAGGTCCGCACCGGAAGTGAGCACGGTGCCTACCCATACGTCACCGGTGACGGAGTTCGTCTGGGTGCCGCCGCCGCTCAGCACCAGGCTGCCTTGTTCGACCCGGACGCCGGGGCTGAGACCACCGGCGAGAATATTCGCACCGGGGTTTGTCAGCCTGAGCGTTCCGGCGCCGGTTTTGGCCCACAGTCCCGCGGTGGCGGTGACCGTTCCACCCACCGTGAGTGAATTCGCGACCTCGATCGCGCTGTTGCTTGCCGCAATGGTGAAGCCACGGTCCGTGGTCGCCGCGGGGCCGGTGTAACTCAGCTTGCCGCCGGCCAGCACGAGGTTCGCCGGATTGACCGGAGAAGCTCCGATGCCGCTCGGGCTTCCAGCGTTCGCGATGCCGCCCACACTCAGGGTGCCGGCCTCGATGCGGGTCACGCCAGTATAGGCGTTCGGGGTGCTGATGGTCACGGTTCCGGGACCTTGCTTGAGCACGCTGGCTGTTCCATTGATGCCGCCCGCGCCGGTGATCGAATAACTGATGACGTCGTTGTTGAAAGTCACGAGCCCGGGACTCACTCCCTCCGCGGCGATGACCACATCCGGATTCGGCGGATTCTCAAAATCGACGAGCCCGCGATCCAGGAACGCCACCGGGGCGCCGGTGGTGAACGGCGCCGGGGCTCCGGTGAGGACGTCGTTCCAATTCGTATTCGCCGTATTCCAGACCCCGCCGGTGAGTTCCGAATCATCCCATTCCAGCAATTTCGCCTGGTCGATGACCAGATAGACGATGTTGGGATCCGTGGTGGTGTCCAGCTCGGCAACCACGCCCGGTGGCAGGGAGCCGAGAACGAACGTGCCCGTGCCGGACTTGGAGCCGAACTGGATCAATGGCAGTGATCCGACCTCGGGGTAGCCGTTGCTGATATTGATGGTCGTGGTCCCGTTGACGGCGAGATTTCCCACGACATTCAACGTCGCGGATCCCGGATTGCCGAAGCTCCCCAGATTCATCTCGAGCGTGGTGGCCGACGCCGACGTTCCCAACGTGAGATTGGACACGTTCAGGGACTGGCCCGCCGAGCGGCGTGTCACGCCGAGCGTCTTGCCGTTCGCCACGGTGAAAGCGCCCGCCTCCGTGTTCCGGGTTGTGACGACAAGCTTGCCATCGGTCACCTGGGTGGGACCGGTGTGGGTGCTGTCGCCTGTGAGATTCAGCGTGCCGCTGCCGAGCTTGGTGAGAGTGCCGCCGCCGCCGAAGACCTGGGAGGCCGTGGCGGTGAATCCCTGGGTGTCGATGAGCGCGCCACCGGTGACGATGTCCGCCGTGCTGATTCCGGAGACCAGCGAGTCGGTGCTTGCCGTCGCACGGAGGGTGGTGCCGTCGAAGTGGGCGGTGGAAGTCCCCGATCCGCCGATGAGGCTGGGGGTTTCAAGTGTTCCGCCGGAAAGATTGACGGTTCCGGTGCTGCCCGAGAACCCGACGACCATCTGGGAAGTGCGGAAAACCGCCGTTTCCTTCATCGTGAGCACGGCCGTGTTGTTGGCCTCCTTGCCGATGTGGGTGACCCCGCCAGTCACATCGACCAAGCCGCCCTTGAACGTGTAATCCGCCGTCGAACCGCCGTTTCCGCCACCCGCGGCGAGGATGAAGTCCCCGGTACCGCTCTTGTTGATGGTTCCGCCGGTCTGGGTGAAAGAGGCCGCGCCGCCATTGCGCCCGATGACCACCCAGTTGCCCAGGTTGAGCGTTCCTCCGCTCATCGCGTAGGTCCCGCTGGCGCCGGCTCCCGATCCAACCCAGAACTCCGCTCCATTCACCGAGATCGTCCCGTTCGTCTGATTCAGGGTGCCGTTCGCGCCGTCTCCCACGATGAAGGCTCCTCCATTGTTGGTTTTGTTGATGGTGCCTCCCTCGACATTCAGGGTCCCGGTTCCGGTCTGCCGTCCCACGCAGAACCAGCTGTTCGTGTTGATCACTCCGCTCTTCAACGTCGCGGTTCCGATGCTTCCCGCGCCGGTGCCGACCCAGAACTCGCCGTTGTTGCTGATGGTTCCGCCGTTGACGGTGACCGTGGCCTTTCCTCCGGCCTGGGCTGCCGCGAAGTTGTTGTTACTGGTGATGGTTCCGCCATTCAGGTTCACGAAGCCGTTTCCTCCGGCATCACCGACGATGAAATTGTTGGCACCGGTTTTGGTGAAAGCCCCGCCGGACATGTTGAGTGTTCCGGTGACGCCGCCGGCACCTGCGGCGCCGTTGCCGATATTGACCGTGCCATTGGGGGCCACCGTGCCGCTGTCGATGTTCAGAACCCCGGTGCTGGTATTCGTGCCGACGTGAAGCGCGCTGGTGGAGGAAAGCGTCCCCGTGGTGTGGACGTTCACCCGGCCGTTGCCGCCGCTGCCCCCGTCACCACCGCCGATGCGGAGCTCCCCCCGCACGTTCATGCTGCCGGAGCCTTGGCCGAATCCGGTGAGGGTTCCGCCGGTCGCCGCGGTGTTGGCCAGGTTGAACACGCCGGTGCCGCCGTTGTGACCGATTTTCATCCAGTTGCCGCTGCCCGTTTGTGCCGTGCCGGCGGTTTGATCCAACCGGCCATTGGTGGAGGCTCCCGCACCGATCAGGATATCCGCCGGCTGGGTCGTGATGTTCGAGGAAATGGTGGCGACCGGCGAACTGATGTTGATGGTGGCGGCCGAACCGGTGGTGCCAATGTCACCTACCCAGTTGCCGTTGTCGTTCCACTCCGTCACCACGGTGCCGGTGCCGTCCCAGACGGTTGCGAACGCCGCACCCCCGAAGCAGATGGACACGGCGGCGGAACTGGCGGCGAGGGGGAATCGGGCGGCCCGCCCGAATAAATTTGGCTTAGACTTCATGAAATGTGGGTTTGTATGGTTTTGTGGATTTTCGAATCGCGATCCTCTCAATCGGGGAATTCCGACGGACTGCGACGTCCCCTGCCGATTTCCGCCAAAAAAGATCAAAAAAGTTTCTTTTGGCAGAATCCGCCAACGATTATCCTGATGATCAGCAGGTTGGGCTTTTTGGGTTTAAAGGCATTGCGCCCCGGCCCGAACTCCGCGCAATCTCCCGCTGGCCCCGTTGCGGAAAGCCGTGGCGAAAAGAACGCCTGCGGATCCCGCAAAAAGTCCGGCCCGACATTTTCAAATCCCAACCCCCAGTGACAAAAGCCGAGTCTTCAAGAGAGGTGGAATGCGCGATTCTGGAGGTCGCGTTGTCGCTTGATGAAGAGGCGCGGAGGGAGTTTCTGACGCGAACGTTCCAGAACGACGCGGAGGGACTTTCCGAAATGAGGATTCTGGTCGACGCCACCCGTGGAGCCACGTCCTTTTTCCTCGACGCCCGCGAACGACGCGCCCGGATGGCATCGGACATCATTTCCGAAATGGCACCCTCGGACACTTCCGCCGCGTCACCATTGGATGCGTTGATCGAAGGCCCCGGAGCGAAACTCGGCCGTTACCGTCTGGTGAAACGCATCGGCGAGGGCGGCGGCGGCGTGGTCTACGAGGCGGAGCAGGAGGAACCCATCCGGCGGCGCGTGGCGATCAAGATCGTGCGGCTCGGCATGAATACCGAGAGCGTCATCGCGCGTTTCGAGATCGAGCGGCAGGCGCTCGCACTGATGGACCATCCGAACATCGCCAAGGTGCTCGATGCCGGAGCCGCCTCGTCCGGACGACCGTACTTCGTGATGGAGCTCGTTACCGGTGAGAAAATCACTTCCTACTGCGACTCGAAGAAACTGGGAACCGTGCAGCGGCTCCATCTTTTCATCAAGGTCTGCCACGCCATCCAGCACGCGCACCAGAAGGGCATCATCCACCGGGACATCAAGCCGTCGAACATCCTCGTCGCCGACCACGATGGCCTCGATGAACCGAAGGTGATTGATTTCGGCATCGCCAAGGCCATCGAGTCCCAGGCCTTCGGAGAAAAGCCGTTCACGTCGCACGATCAGTTTTTCGGCACGCCCGCCTACATGAGTCCGGAGCAGATCGATCTGGCGGGACTGGACGTGGACACCCGCAGCGACATCTACAGCCTGGGCGTGCTGCTCTACGAGCTGCTGACCTCGCGCACCCCGCTGGACGGCGACCTGCTGGCCACCCAGGGTATTTCAAAAATCCGGGACACCTTGCTCAACACCGAGATCCAACGCCCCTCCCTCATGCTCGGCGAGGTGGGCAGGGACGTTTTGCAAACCGTCGCCAAGGATCGCAAGGCGGAGCCCACACAACTGGTCAGCTTCATCCGCGGCGACCTCGACTGGATCGTGCTCAGGGCGATGGACAAGAACCGGGCGCGCCGCTACCAGACCGTCAACAGTCTCGCGCGGGACGTGCAGCGGTTCCTGGAGCACCAGCCCGTCACCGCCCGGCCACCGGGCCGGCTTTACCTTCTCGAGAAATTCATCCGCCGGAACCG
Organism: Luteolibacter yonseiensis; assembly: GCF_016595465.1. Taxonomy (NCBI): domain Bacteria; kingdom Pseudomonadati; phylum Verrucomicrobiota; class Verrucomicrobiia; order Verrucomicrobiales; family Verrucomicrobiaceae; genus Luteolibacter; species Luteolibacter yonseiensis. Next base: position 635,515 of record NZ_JAENIK010000004.1, read on the forward strand.
CCTCGCCGTGAGTGCCGGAATCGCGCTCGCGGCCTCGCTGGTGGCGGGCCTCGTGATCTCCACCGGGCTTTACAAGCGCGAACGCCAGGCGCTCCGCGAGCAGCTCCGGCTGCGCGAGGAGGCACAAGCCGCCAGGGCCGTGGAAAGCCGCCTGCGCGAGGAGGCCGACGCGCGGGCGAACGTCGCGCGCGTGGCATTCCTCCTCGATCAGGGCCGCATCGACGAGGCCGACACATTGCGGCAGAAATACCCCTTGTCGTCCATCGAGCCATCGCTCGAAGCCGCATCCGTCTTCCGGGCTCTCGGAGACTGGAACGCCACCCACGGCCGATGGGACCAGGCGATCCAATGCTTCAAGCTGCTGATGCAGGCGAACCTGTTGGACGAACCCTCCAACGTCCTCCAGCGGTCGGACTTCCTGGCCATCAGTTCCGCGCTGCTCTACCACGAGAAGGAGGAATACCTCGCGTTCCGCAGGGAGGTGAAGGAGCGCTACCTCACCCCGCGCAATACCTTGCAAGCGGAGCATCTCCTGAAGATCTGCCTCCTCAGCCCTGCCGACCACGACCTGCTCAAGCGTCTCAGGCACACGGTGGAGGTGATGGGGGAGCCCACCCTCACTTCCCTTCCTTCCTGGTCGGGCTTCGCCCTGGGTCTCTACCACTACCGGGAAGGTGCTCACGAAGCCGCGCTGAGGGTTTGCGAAACCGGCCTGGCGGATCCCCGGATCAAGAATTCCTGCCGCGCATCCATCCTCACCCTTCTGTCCATGATCCACTCACGCATGGGAGGTGTCGCGAAGGCGGACGAGACATTGGCGGAAGCCAGAAAGCTTATCACCGAATCCGAAGGAAACGACGCGGTGCAGGGCAGCTCGGTTCCTCCCTACTGGTTCGACTGGGTCATCGCCGAGCTGCTGGTCAAGGAGGCGGAGCAGGAGATCGCCAAAAGGTGATGCGTGCACCACACAGCCGCCGGACTCAGGGCAGCTCCACCCGCGCGCGGTAGAAGGCCTTTCCCGAAGGCGGCGCGGGATCTTCCAGTACCAGGTCTCCGGGCCGGGTGAGCAGGGGAGGGGCGTCGACGGAAGACCACGAGTCAGGCAGCAGGGTGGTGGTGCGTTCGAGCAGGTAGCGCCGGCCGGGTTTCCCAGGGATGGTCATGTGGAACGGAGCACCCGCGCCCGTTGTCTCGAACGTCTTCATCACGAAACGATCGGCGGGATCGAGGGGATCGGTGTTGGCGATGAATTCGTCGCCATTGGTCACGCCGTCTCCATCCGGATCGAGAGCGTCATCCGCAGAGGCTCCATCGTCGCCGAACATCGCGGTTTTCCAATTTTCACGCAGCTCCGCATGATCGGACGCACTGCCCAGCCAGATGGAGTGCCTCCCGCCGCGCACGTTTTCAAGGACGAGCCAACCGTTCTCCACCGGAGCGGCGACGGTGGTTCCATTGACGATGAGACGCGGATCGGCCAAGCCCTTGGTGGGGACCAGCACGCGGACGAGCATGTTTCCCGGAATATCCACGGTGAGCCGGAAGGTGCCGGGCGAATTTTCCACCCGGATCCCGACGGGTCCGCGGATGGTGGGTATCACTCCGGAAGCAAGAGTCAGGCCGTTGGTTCCTTCACCGGTGCCGAGCCGTGGCTGGATCCGTGCGGTCGCGTAGCCGGGCGTGAGCGGGGCGAGACCCAGCACATAGCGCGGGATGATGTTCGCGGGAACCGCGCCCCATGCATGGTTCCAGTCCTGGTTCGGCTTGTAGTTGTTTCCCCACGCCTCCATCGCGATGGTGGAACCCTTCGCGATCATGTTCCACCAGTGGCGGTCGTAGGTGGTGGAGTTGTCCTTCATCAGTCCGATGGCGTGATCCGCCTCGCCGCCTTCGAACAAGGCTTCCAGCAGATACTGCGCGGCATAGACGCTGCACGGCATTTTCTTGGATTTCAGGAAATCGAGAACCGCCTGTTTGTCCGGCGGCTCGATCCCCATGGCGAGGGGGAAAAAATTGGCATGGGCCGAGACATGGGCGGTCGACGCGCCATCCTTGTAGCGGCTGCCGTTCCAGAACACGCTGTTGAAATTCGACGCGAGGAGATCCGCGCGCGCCGTGAACGCCGCTTGATCCGCCGTGTTTCCAAGCACCCCGGCGATGTCCGCGAGGATTCTCCAGGACTTGTGGTAGAACGCGTTCACCACCGTGTTCTCCGCCGTGAGCACGTAGCCATCCCGCTCGCCGGCCGGCCAGTCCACGATGTTGTTGTTGGAATGCGAGAGTATCCCGTCGGCGCGGACTTCCGGTTGGTATTGCGCGACGTGGCTGACAAGCTTGCCGTAGTTCACCGCCAGGGCCTCGACGTTGCCGGTGTGCATGTAGTCCGCCCAAGCCATCAGCGGAAAATGCAGTTTCCACTCGGTCGGCCAGGTCGAGTGGTCGAGCAGCCATTCATAAGAATAGCGCGCGGTGGTGAATTCGCGATCCACCGCGTAGTGGCCGAGCTGGTTGATGTAGGCGTCCGCCTCGTAAGGCAGGCGTTCGCGGTCGCCATCCACGTACACACCCGCGAAGGTGGTGGCCTTCATCGAATGGCGGCACATTTCCCAAACGGCGTCCAGCGTTGGGTCGGAAGAACCGAAGCGGGCGGCTTTTCCAGAAAACGGAACATGCAGCACCTGCTGGCGGATGTCCGCCACCGTCACCCCGGCAGGGCAGTTCGCCAGTTCGACGTAGCGGAAGGGCGTGACCACGCCCCCTGCGAAGCCGTCCACCAGGATGCCGTTGCCACTGACGTCGTTGCTGCGGATCTTGTAAACCACATCGCCGTTCCGCAGCGTGACGGTCGCCTGCGTCGTGGCCGGGTCGGTGGTGGTGCCACCGGCATCCACCACCGAGTTCGCGGTGGCGTGCTCGCTGAACCTCACCGTCATCTTCCTCCCGGCGTAGGCACCGTTCAGGCGCACGGTGAGATAACCGAAGCCGTCTCTCCCGAAATCGACGAAATAATTGCCGTCTCCCTTGGCGATGCATTTGACCGGCGGCACGACGGTTCCGAACGCGGGCTGGTACCGCCCGGCCCAGTTGTAGCCCGTGCTGTCGTTCGCGGATGCCTTGTAGATGGAACGCGCGCCTGATTGGGGCGGCGTGGAGTCGATGGTGAATGTCTGGATGGCCGACCATGCGCCGCCTTTTCCCTCCGCGTCCCAAGTGCGGACACGCCACGAGTAAGTCTGGCCGGCGACGAGCTCGGGGCCGGTGTATCCGACGTCGACCGAATCACCGGAAGAAATCTTACCACTGTCCCAGATGTCACCCGTGCCCTTTCCCGCAAGCAGCGGGGTGGAGGCCACGATGATCCGGCGGGCGCTCTGGAAGTCGCCACGGCGCGAGGGCTGGTAGATCCATGCGAACTCCGGTGTCTTGTCAGGAATGGTCGTGAGGTGGGGCAGGGCAAGGAGATCCACCATCAGCCCGGCCGGCCGGCCCGGATCCACCTCCGCTCCCGGATGGGAGAGAGGATCGTTGGGATCGGTCCCGGCACCTTGCTCGGCCGCATTGGAGGCACCATCTTCGTCCGGATCATTTCCCGCGACCTGCGCGAGACTGGCGAAATGTTTTCTCTCCCAATCATCCGTGAGCCCGTCCGTGTCGCCGTCGCCCGGTACGGATCCGGCGTTGTCCGGTGCGGTTCCGGCGGCATATTCCTCGAAGTTCGAGGCCCCGTCTCCGTCGAAATCATCACCGGGGCGCACCTCCTGAAGCACGGTGATGGAGTCCGTGGCACTCGCATTGATGATCCCCAGCTCCCACTCGTCGGGAAGTCCGTCCTGATCGACATCCCCCGGGTCATTGAAGACCGCCGGGTTGGTGCCGAGGGCTTCCTCCTGCCCGTTGGTGAAGCCATCCTCATCAGGATCGTCATCCCCGTCATGGGTGGAGATGGACGGGAAATAAGTCTTTTCCCAAACGTCCGCCAGTCCGTCTCCATCAAGATCGTCCGGGTCGTTCATCACGAGCGGATCCGTGCCGAGCTGATATTCCTGTAGATTCGTCAGGCCGTCCTTGTCGTAATCCTCTCCGGGCAACACGTCACCAATGGAGGTGATCCCGTCTCCGGCATCCGCACTGACAATGCGCTGCTCCCAGTAATCCGGAAGACCGTCATGGTCGTCATCGCTCGGCACGCTGAAAATGAACTGCCCCGCGGTGCGGGCGACACGGCTGACGCGAGCTTCATCGATGAGTCCGGGAAATCCTTCGTTGAGGGTGGAACGGCCTTCATTCCCGAGCACCAGTTGGGTGACCACGGATGGCGTGATCGCCGTTCCGGTCCAACTGGAAAGCACGCTTGCCTGGGTGACGGAATCGCCGACCTCCGTCCAATAGAACGTGAACAATCCCGATCCCGCCGCTTGACCGGCCTCGGTATAGGCGAGCGCCACGTGGTACCAAGCGCCGGACTTGATCGTGGGCAGGGTGACAACCTCGTTTCCTCCGCCGAAATCAAGGCCGTTGTATTCGAGCTGTTCCGAAGCGGTGATGCGGAACTGGAACCCGCGCTGGCCGGTCGCGGAGGAATCACCGGACCAGATCTCGGCGTGATTGGTGAAATCCGCGGTCGACGGCTTGACCAGGGCTTCCAATGTGAAGGCGCGGTTTGTCCCCACCAGCGTGCCGAAACCGAACCGATCCGCGCCGCCGGTGCTGAAGCCGCCGTTCTTGTCGAAGTCGATCCCGATGCCACGGGTGTTCGTCAATAACGCGCTTCCACCGAACAAGCCGGCGGCGCCGTTGAAAACATCCGTCACGGTGGCGGCGTTCGCATCCACGGTGATGCCCGCATGTCCGGCAGAGCCGGTGTTTTTCGCGGAAAAAGACCCCGCCGCCTCATCCAGATGGAAAAGATGGACCGTGTCACCGTCCGCCTGATAGGGGCCGGACACATAGCCATGGGCACAGGTGACACCCAGCGCGATGGAGAGAAAAAAGAAAGGGGTGGGGGAGCCGTCGCAAATTTTCAAGGTCACTTCAGATTCGGTTTGGGATGATTGGTCCGGGCCATTTGGCAGCGTGTGCGCGGGGAAGCATCCGCGGCGGGCGCATGGGCTTGCCATCGCGGTTTCAAGCTCCACACGCGTCCAACGCACGATACAAGCGCATGACCGCCGGAAGACCGGAGAAGTCCGCCACTTTTGAGAAAAGGGCCGGAGGAACCCAATCCCTCCGGCCCCGTTGTTCTCCCTGAACCCATCAGGGAGTTACCAATTCTACCCGGTAAAACGCTTTTTTGCCGACAGGGACCGGCGTGGAGTCGGTGTGGCTGGTCGAGGTGGCGGCCCCGGATGCCGCGGGCAGTGCGGGAGCGATCTTCAACCAGCTTGCCAGGTCATCGCTGCGCCAGACATTGAAGCTCGTTCCTGGCAGGCTGGGCCAGGTGATGGTGAATCCATCGTCCGGGTTGGCATCGTTCGTCCGCGCGGCGAATCTCGAACTGCCGCTGTTCGGAATCAGGCCCAGGCGGTATTCCACCAGATTGCTTGTTCCGTCGCTGTCGAAGTCGCCGCCCGCTGTTTGGCCCAGGCCGCCGAAATACGTCGTTTCCCAAGCATCCGGCAAGCCGTCGCTGTCCGAGTCACCGGCGGATTTGAAAAGGAACTGCGCCGGTGTGCGGGCGACGTCGCTGATGCGGATCTCATCGATGACACCCGCGAAGCCGTCCGTGCTGCCAGCCCCGGAGGTGCCGTCGCGGCCCTCGTTGCCAATGGTGAAATCCGGCGTGCTCGTGATGAGGTCGTGGGTCATTTGTCCCGAGAACAACTCGTGGGCGGCGGTGCGGGACGGATCGAGCAACGTCCAGTAGAGCTTCAGGTTGTCCGGCGTGGCCTCGCTGCCGTTGTAGGTGACGGCCACATGATACCAGCTGCCTTGCACGATGGCATTCGGGTCGCCGCTCGTGGGGATGGGGGCGGAAAGCGCCTGGGTGATGCCACCGCCGCTGATGTTGATGATTTCCAACCGCGGGGTGGTGCCACCCGCGTTGCCGGGACCATTGACGGGGACGAGACGGAACTGCCAGACCCGGGTGGGAATCGCATCCGATTCACCGGTCACGATCTGCATTGCTGTCGCCGAGGCCACGGCGGGATCAAAGTCGATCCTCACGATGCCCTCGAACGTGAACGCACCGTCAGCTCCTGCATAGGTCATCGTGGTGTCGTCGCCGGTGCCGACCACCAACGGCTTGGCGGAAAGTACGGCCCCCGTGAGCGTGCCACGACCGGCGGACGTGTTGAGCCCCGTCGCGAAGCCCGCGAGGGAGGGCTGCCAAAGCCGTCCGTTGACCGTGAGCGCGGTCATGGTGATGGGGTTGCTGCCTGCGTCGGAGGCCGGTTGGTCCACCTCGTCGAGGTGCCAGAGGTGCAGCGTGTGGCTGTCGGCGGTGTAGGGCTGGAACGCCTCGGAAACGTCCGGAGTTCCGTCGCCATCGATGTCGGTCAGCACGGATGTCGCCAGGGTGGGGTCTGAACCGGCGTTCTGCTCCTGCAGGTTCGTGCCGCTGTCGCCATCGGGGTTTCCAGAGGCCACTTCGTCGAGATCGCCGAAATAAAACATCTCCCACGAATCGATGAGACCGTCCGCGTCCAGGTCGGACGGCTTTTCGGAGGTGGTCGGATTCGTGCCGGCGGTTTCCTCCTGGTCATTGGTATAGCTATCCGCATCCGGATCGCCTTCGCCGGTTTGTTTCGCGAGAAGCGTCGCCCGGCTGTCCCCGTTTACAAAAAAGTAATGGGCTTCCCAGCCGTCGTTGAGGCCGTCGGCATCGCTGTCCGGCGATGAAAATTGTTCGGCCGGATTTGTTCCCAACGCGTATTCCTCCGAGTTCGTGTAGAGGTCGGCATCCGGATCCGCGGCGGCGGTGGCGCTGAGATCTGAGAAGAAGCGATACTCCCAACCGTCATTGAGGGTGTCCGCATCCGTATCCGGAAAGCTCGTGTTGCTGTTCGGGTTCGTACCCGCTGTTTCCTCGTCTTCGTTGGTGTTGAAGTCGTTGTCGGTATCTTCCGAGCCGGTCTTGTTCAGGTTTCCGAAATTCGCGATTTCCCATGAATCCGCCAGCTCGTCGCCATCGACATCGCCGGGAACCGAGAAGGAGTCGTTCGCGTTGGAACCTGCGTTGTATTCCGCCAGATTGTTGAAGGTATCCCCGTCGGTGTCATCCGTCGCGGTTTTTGAAAGATCACCGAAAATCGAGATCTCCCAACCGTCCGGCAGTCCGTCGCCGTCCGTGTCGCCGCCATCGTAGAAAATGAACTGGGCCGGGGTCCGGGCGACCTTGCTGATGCGCACTTCGTCGAGGTAGCCACCGAGCGGTTCACCACCGAGACCACCGGTGGCACGGCCCTCGTTGCCGAGGACCAGGATCGCGTTGTCGGCAAGCTCGACGGTTTCCACCGTATTCGTGCCGATCTCATGCGCCGCGGTGACCGATTGGTCGACCTTGGTCCAGTAGAACCGTAGCTTGGTCCCGTCGTAGGTAAGGGCCACATGGAACCACTGGTTCGGGGCGAAAGCATGGGTCCCTGTCGTGGGGATCGGCACGACGGCTGCGGCGGGAGTGGTGCCGATGGCGTTGAACTCAAGGTTTCCCGTAGCGTTGATGCGGAATTGGAAACCCCGATCCGCGGCGGCACCGTTGCTGTCAGTGCAGATGATCTCGCGATTTCCGGCGGTGATGGAAGGCACGTTGATCATCGCCTCCAGCGTGAACGCGTTCCCCACTCCATAAATGGTCGAGTGGTCGGTCATCTCGTCCAGGCCGACGGGATCCGCGTCTCCCGGCCGGAATGCACCATTTCCATCGGCGTCCACACCGAGGCAGGCGTCGCCGGAAACGAACGCGGCCTCGCCGAAGCCGGTGTATCCGGGATAGCCGAGCACGCTGGTGATCAGCGCCTGGTCGACGGCATCCCCGGCATAGGGGTTCCCATCCACCGAGAGCGCGGCGCGACCGGTGGAGCCTGCGTTCGCTGCGGAGCTGCCCCCGGCAGCCTCGTTGAAGTGATAGAGGTAGCTGGTATCCGCGTCCGGTGAGGAATAGGGAGCGAGTTCCGCCCGGACGGAAGGGAGAAGCAAGCCGGACGTGAGAGCCACGGCGAGGAAGGGGTTCTTTCTGAGGTGCATTGCTTTGGATTTTTAAGTGATGGGTTGGATTCGTCTCCGACCTTTGGGGAGGTCACGGGTTTCGCCGGATGAAAATCAGGGCAAACTAGTGGCGTAATCTCGCGGGATTCAATGAGATGCGGCGCGTTCACACCAAAAGGGGATGACGCCCATCCCACATTCGTGTGAGCCGCCAACTGCCGCCTTGCATCATCCCGACATTTCCGTCCTAAGAAGTCCGGCTGCCAGAAGATGAGAAAACCCGACCCATCACATCATCCAGTGCGATGGATCGCATCCGTTTTCCCGCTGCTGTTCATCGGGCATCTCGCGGCGGAAAATGTCCGGCCTTATGCGGCGGACGAGTTCACCCTGCATCTCTGGCATCTCGACGAGGCGGCCCCCCCGTTCAAGGACTCGTCGAAAACCGGGAACTCCCTGCACGGGATGCACAACGGAGCCGCCACGCTGCAACCCGGCTTGCCCGGTATGGGCGGCTCGATCTCCTTCCACCATCACACCGCGGGCACTCCGGGCGAGCCATCTCTGGCCGGAGCCATCATCACGGCCGCTCCCGCCCTCGCCAGTGGAAAGGAGGACAACGCGCCCAAAAATTTCCAGTTCCAGGGCGCGAACGGGGCGTTCACCTATGAGGCGCTGTTGAAATTCGACCAACTGCCTTCCGAGACAGCGTCGATCGCGTTGGGAATCCTGACCATGGACGGCGAGCTGGATGACCGGATGTTCAGCTTCCGCATCGAGCGCGAGGGGTTCCTGTCATTTGTCCCGCTCAACCACAGCGACGCGGTGGGCGGGGCGATCGCTTCGATCCCCACCCAAGGACCGGACGCGATCAATACAAAAGACTGGTTCCACGTGGCGGTTTCCTACGACGGACGTCCCGGAATCCCCGGAGCGCTCCAGCTTTACTGGACCCGGCTGGACCAGCGCCGCGAGTCCGCCAACCGCATCGGGGTCGGGACGCTCTCGCAGAATCTCGCCACGACGGTGGGCGACTTCGCCATCGGCAACGAGGCCCGCAGCGCGGTCCCGATGAACGCGGAGGCGGAACCTTTCCCCGGCTTGATCGACGAGGTGCGCATGAGTTCGGTCGCAAGGCATCCGACGGATTTCTGCTTCGTTCCTCCCGCTTCGAGGAAGACTTCGGACTACAACCCGCAGGAACCGGGACACCGCGACGGCGGCGCGCCGTTCCAACTGCATCTCACCGGGATCAGCGTGGATGGGGAACGGGCGACCACCATGCCACGGAACGGGACTCCACTGAGTCTGAAGCCTGGATTGCACCGGCTTGATTTCGACATCGCCACGGGGACGAGTTCTTTTGGAAACCCGCTTCAACTGCGGTGCCAGTTGGAGGGATTCGACGAGCATTGGCAGCAGAGCGTGCTCGGCATGAGTCTGACATTCGAGTTTCTCGACGCCCAGTCGAAGCCGGTTTCCCAAGCCGAATTCAACATGACCGGGAGAAGTTCCGGCTGGGGGGCGGGATTCATCGATTCCACGCTCACCCCACGGCGCGAGCCGCTCTACGCCCCGGAAAACGCCCGTTTCCTCCGCGTCACCCTGAGTTCCGGAGCCCCGGACACCAGCGGCAGCCTCGGCATCGACGATCTGAATCTGTTCCTCCCCGAACAACCCGCCATTCCGCTCTGGTCGAACGGGACCTTCGAACAGGGAACCGGTCCGCTTTTCCCGATGCGCGCGCCGAAGGGCTGGAAACGGGAAGGTGCGGAACCCGCCATCGCGCTGACCACCCGTCCTCAGGAATCCGCCATCCTGAGCCTGATCGACGGCGACCAGTCCATGGGCGGCAAGTGGACCGCCACCCAGCCGCTCGACGCCGCCAAGGTCGCCGGACGCACCTTGATCGTCACCTGGCGCGAAGCCTACAACGTGATCACCGGAAACCAGCAGCGCGCCACCTTCCTGAACGTCCCGACGGGCGATTACGTTTTCCGGGCCATCGGCATGACGGAGGAACCGCATCCGGAAACGGCGGGACTTTCCGCCAGGATCCTGGTGCGCCCTCATTTCTGGCAGCGCGAATGGTTCCTCCCCGTCGCGACCGCCTGTGTCATCTCGCTCATCGCCGCCGGGGTGATCCGCCAGCGGAACCAGCGAAACCGGCGGCGGCTGCGCGAGCTTTCCTTCCTCACCGCGCTCGAGCGAGACCGTACCCGCATCGCGCGCGACATGCACGACGACCTCGGCACACGCGTTACGGTTTTGAATGTCGCCGCTTCGCTCGCCAACAGGGCGATCGACCACGACCCGGACGACGCCCGCAAGCAACTCGACAAGATGTCCGGTGCCGCCCGCGAACTCGTCGTCGCCATGGACGAACTCGTCTGGGCGGTGGACCCCTCGCACGACAATCTGGACGAACTGGCGTCCCGTCTCACCAGTCACGCCGAGGAGCTTTTTTCGGAAAGCGGCATCCGTTGTCGTTTTGAAATCCCCTCCTCGCTTCCCTCCCACCCCATCAGTTCGGACTTCCGGCACCACATCTCGATGGCCGTCCGCGAGGCCCTGCACAACATCCTCAAGCACGCCGGTCCCTGTGAGGTAACCCTTGCGGTGAGCTTCGGGAACAAGACCCTCGGCATCGACATCCGCGACAACGGGCAGGGGTTCGCCACCGGTTCCCTGGTGAAAGGCCACGGTCTCGGAAACCTGAAGGCCCGTCTGGCCGACATCGGCGGCACCTGTGAAATCTCATCCTCGCCCGGCGGCGGCACCTGTGTCAGCCTGCGGTGCCCGCTGGCGAAAACCCACGAACCAAGGCTGCCATGATCGAAAATCCAGTGACCATCGCCGTTGTCGAGGACGACGACACCTTGCGTGACAGCTTGGTTGAAATCATCGTCTCCTCTCCGCGCTGGAAATTCATCGCCGCGTTCCCGGACGGTGAGTCCGCGCTCGAGACGCTTTCCAACTCGCCCACACAGGTCGTGCTGATGGACATCCAGCTTCCGGGCATGTCCGGCATCGAGTGCGTGGAGCAGCTCACCGCCCGCCAGCCGGACATCCAGGTGCTGATGGTGACGGTTTACGACAACAACGACCGTATCTACGCCGCGCTCGCCGCCGGGGCATCCGGCTACCTTCTCAAACGCGACATCCCCACCAGACTGCTGGAAGCGCTGGAAGACCTGCTCGAAGGCGGCTCGCCCATGTCCAGCGCCATCGCCCGCAAGGTGGTGAAGCATTTCAAAAAGGAAGCCCCGCAGAAAAACGACAACCTGAACCTCACCCCCCGGGAAACGGAGATCCTCGACCTTTTGGCGAAGGGTTCCCTCTACAAGGAGATCGCGTGGGATCTGGGAATCGGTGTCGAAACCGTGCGCACCCACCTGCACCACATCTACACCAAGCTCCACGTCCGCACGCGCACCGAAGCCGTGGTGAAATACCTGGGACGCGGCCAGGCGTGAGATCGAAACATTCCGCAGAATGAAGGGTTTACGGCGGCGCGGGCCACGTTTTCTTGAAACCGGGTCCTCAACCCACCAAGAAAAGACCGTGAAATCCCTGATCGCCCTCACCTGCCTGCTGCTCACCCCGCTGATCGCGGCGGTGAAGCCGAACGTCATCGTCATCATCGCGGACGACTGTACCTACAGCGACCTCGCGATCCATGGCGGGCAGAATGCCAAAACCCCGAACATCGATTCACTCGCAAAGCAGGGAACCATCTTCGACCGCGCCTACCTCGGCATGGCGATGTGCGCGCCCTCCCGCTCGGAACTCTACACCGGCCGCCTGCCGCTGCGGAACGGCTGCGCGTGGAACCAGGGCACCAGCCGGCCCGGCACCAAAAGCATGCCACACCTCCTTGGAGATCTCGGCTACCGCGTCGGCCTCGCAGGGAAATCCCATGTCCAGCCCGCCTCGGTCTACCCGTTTGAAAATGTCCCGGGCTATGATGAGAACTGTGTCAACAACCCCACGCGCCCGAACGACACCGCGGGCGTGAAAAACTTCATCACCCGTGACGACGCGCAACCATTCTGCCTCGTCGTCGCACTGACAGAACCCCATGCGCCATGGGTGATGGGCGACGCCTCGGCCTACCCGCCGAAGTCACTTAAACTGCCTGCCAATTTCGCCGACACCCCGATGACCCGGCAAAGCTTCTCCCGCTACCTCGCCGAAGTCACCTACATGGACAACCAGGTGGGTGAGCTGCTCGCCCTGCTGGAAACCACCAAAAAAGCCTCCGACACGCTCGTGCTTTTCACCAGCGAACAAGGCGCGCAGTTCCCCGGCAACAAGTGGACGAACTGGGACACCGGCCTCCACACCTCGCTGGTCGCCCGCTGGCCCGGCGTGGTACCGGCCGGACGCCGCACCCCCGCGCTGGTCCAGTATGCCGACGTCCTTCCCACACTCATGGATCTCGCCGGAGGAAAACCGGACGCCTCCGCTTTCGACGGCGCCAGCTTCGCTCCCGTCCTGCGGGGAGAGGGCGACCGGCACCGGGAATTCGTTTACGGCATGCACAACAATTACCCGGAAGGTCCGCCCTATCCCATCCGCTCCATCAGCAATGGTGATTGGCGTTACATCCGGAACCTTTCCCCGGAAAAACTCTACATCGAGAAACACATGATGGGGCGCGACGAGCACAACCCCTACTGGAGCACGTGGATGTTCCGCTCCACGGAGGACGCCCACGCGCTGCACATGGTCCAGCGCTACATGCACCGGCCTGCGGAAGAACTCTATCACACCGCGGAAGACCGCTTTGAAATGACCAACCTTGCCACGGATCCCGCGCACGCGGAAACCAAGGCCCGCCTCGCCGCCGCGCTCGACCGCAGCCTCACCGACCAGCTCGACCCCGGCGTCCCTCTCGACACCCCCTCCGCCTTCGAGGCTTCGCAAAAGCAGAAGCCGGTGTTCCCGGGGAAACCGTGAGGGCGTGACGCCCGTTGGAGGTCCCGGGAAACCGGGCCGGGACTACAGCCCCAGCCACTCCGCCTTCAGCGCCTCCGCGCGTTCGAGCGCGGATTCGGTGGTGGCTCCGAGGATGTTCGCGTGTCCCATTTTCCGGCGGCCCCTGGCGTGGCGCTTGCCGTAGAGGTGGAGGCTGGCTTCGCCGTCGGCGAAGAGAGGGTGCCAATCCGGCGGGGTCGTTTCCTCCGGCCACATGTCGCCGAGCAGGTTCAGCATGACCACGGGCGAAAGCAGGCGGGTGGAGCCGAGCGGCAGGCCGATCACGGCACGCAGCTGTTGCTCGAACTGGGAGGTGACGCAGGCGTCCAGCGTATGGTGTCCGGAATTGTGCGGGCGTGGAGCGATCTCGTTGACGAGCAGCGAACCGTCCGCTTTCAGGAAAAATTCCACGCCAAGGATGCCCCGGTAATCAAGCGCTTCCGCGACACGACGGGCGATGGCCGCAGCCTCCAGGGTCACGGCGGGCGAAACCCGGGCAGGGACGATGGAGACGTCCAGAATGTGGTGACGATGCCGGTTTTCCGCCGGGTCGTAGGTGACGGTGACACCGTCCGCCCCACGGGCGACCATGACGGAGAGTTCCTTGTCAAAGGGCACCCACGCTTCCAGCACGGCTCGCGGTGCATCGAAGGCGGCCCAGATTGTCTCCGGATCTTCGGTTCCTTCGAGCTTGAGCTGGCCCTTGCCGTCGTAACCGAAATCCGCGGTTTTCAAGACACCCGGGCCGTTGAGTTCCTTCATCGCCGCGGCGAGGTCGGCCGCGTTGGAAATGACGGCGTACCAGGTGTGGGGAATGCCGTTCTCCTTGAGGAAATTTTTCTCACGTTCGCGGTTCTGGCAGATGCAGATGGCGCGTGGCGAGGGGAAGAGTCCGGTGCATTCCGCGACTTTCTCCAGAGTGTGACACGGGATGTTTTCAAATTCGACGGTGGAGACGGTCACACGGCCGCAGAAATCCCGCAGGGCCTCTTCGTCGTCGAACGGCAGGTCGATGACCTCGTCAGCGCACTCGACGGCGGGGGCTTCCAAGCCGCCGGTCCAGATGACCGTGCGCACGCCGAGCCGCCGCGCGGCCAGAGCGATCATACGGCCGAGCTGGCCGCCACCGATGACACCGACGACACAATTTGGCGCGTGAATGGGAACAGAAGCAGACATGAAATCAGTCGATGGGATCAAGGGGAGGCAGCGCCGCGGCTTTCACCGTGGCGGTTTGGTTTTTGCGGAACTCCGCGAGCTTTTCCGCGAGTCCGGGATTTTCATTCGCGAGCATGGCCACGGCGAAAAGCGCGGCATTCGTCGAGCCGGCCTTGCCGATGGCGAAGGTGGCGGTCGGAATTCCGGCGGGCATCTGGACGATCGAAAGCAACGAGTCCACGCCTTGCAGCGCCTTGGACTCAACCGGCACGCCGAGGACCGGGAGATCGGTGATGGCGGCGGTCATGCCCGGCAGATGGGCTGCTCCGCCGGCTCCGGCGATGATGCATTTGAGACCGCGGCCACGCGCGGTTTCGGCATAGGAAACAAGCTTGTCCGGCGTGCGGTGGGCACTGACGACTTCCGCTTCCCATGCCACGCCGAAGTCACGCAGGACGCGTGCGGCGTGCTCCATCGTCGGCCAATCCGACGTGCTTCCCATGATGATCCCGACGACTGGCGCTGCGTTCATCGGCGCAGAGTGGAGGACTCGGTGCGGCGCGTCAATACGCAGGTGGAAGCAGCCGGGAATCAACGGCCGGATGTGGAAAAAGGGAAAAGTTGGGAAATTCCCCGGTGCCGAAGACAACGACAAACGTCGTCTCTTCCCGCTTGACGCTCATGACGACATTTGTCATGTCATTTCCCATGAATCCCAAGAAAGCGTCATCCCTCCCGCCATTGTCGCCTGCCGAACAGGCGTTGATGGATCTGATCTGGCGGAAGCAGCCCGTTTCCGTGGGAGACCTGCTCCGGGCGGTGAACGACGGTCGGGCGGAAGCCATCACCCGCAGCACCCTGCAAACGCAGCTTCACCGGTTGGAGACGAAAGGTTGGCTGCTGAGCGATGACGAGGGTCGCGCAAGGCTGTATCGCTCGGTGCCGTCGGAAAAAGGTGGACGCGGAAAGGTGCTGGCTGAGCTGAAACAGCGCTTTTTCGGCGGATCCGGTCTTTCGCTCGTCCGCTGTCTGGTCGAAGAGGGAGGCCTGAGCAAGGAGGAGTTCGATGAACTGAATCAACTGATCGTCAAACATCAACAAGGGAAAAAGCCATGAACCTTTCCTCCACCTACCTGCTGAATGTCGCGCTACATGCGGCGTTGCTGTCGGTTTTCACAAGCCTGCTGCTGGTATGCCTCCGCCTTCCGGAGAAGCGCGCCTTTGTGGCGATCGTGGGGCTGATGGCGGTGGGCGTCCTGCCATGGATCACCGCGCTGCGACCCGCTGCGGCGCCGCGGATCTTCCAGCCGGCGGCGGGAATTCAAGAACCACCGTCCGGGCTGGCGCTCTGGACCGTGGCCACGGTCCCGATGAAGACGACGGTGGAAGTGGAAATTCCGCCAACTTCCCAATCGGGCATCGCCCCGGCGGCGGGACGGGTTTATCCGAATTTTCCTTACCTCTTCAACACGCTCTGGGCCGTTGGGTCAGGCATCGCGCTGCTGAAACTTTGCATCGCTTGGCTGCAAGTCGTGGTTTGGAGAAAATCACTGGCGCAACCTGACGACGCCAGTTGGTCCGCTCTCCAACAACTCGTCCCCGAAGCTCCCGCTCGCGGTCGTTTCCGGATCTGCCAGGGCTGGATGAGTCCTTGCGTCACGGGTTTCTGGCGGCCCCTGATTGTCATTCCCTCGTTCCTGCTTGATGCGGGTTCCAAGAAAAAGCTGGGCTGGGCGCTCCGCCATGAGATCGGCCACTGGCGGACGGGTGATTCCCGCTGGATGTTGATTTTCAATTTCATCCGTTGCCTGAATTGGTGGAATCCTCTGGTCCATCTGCTCATTTCCCGGTGGGACGATGCCCGCGAGCAGCTCTGCGATCTTCAAGCCACAGGCCCCTCGGAGAACCGTGCGGCATACGGAGCATTCCTCATCGCCATGCCCCGTCAGGTTTCCAAACAGCCGCCACTCGCCGTCGCCATGGCGAAGAGCCGCCAAGCACGCCGGTTGAAAAGACGGCTTGTGGGTTTGTTGGAATCCGCGGGAAGCGGGAGTCCCGTCGGAAAAGGCTTCGCCAGTCTCAGCGCGGGACTGGTTGTGGTTCTGGCAGTTGCCGTCTCCGTAATGAGGATCGGCGCGGCGGAAGAAGCGGTAATCGAATCGCGGGAAGAAGAGGCGGCCCGGCCGCAGGCCATCACATTCCAGCCGGAAAAATTCCATATCGACTACTGGATGATCATTTCCAAATCAGCCTCCGGTAGAAAAAGCGGAGAGATCCTGAAGGATCACGAGATGAAGGAGTTTCTCAAAACGGCGGAGGACCAAGGCTGCATCGCCGTCCACACCACCGGCAAACTGGACCACGGGGAAAACAAGACCTTCGAAACCCGCTACGACCGGAAGATCAACCTCTGGTCCCAGAAGGATCGCCCGTCATTCGCGGATCCTATTGGAAACGGAATCCAGTACGAATCCCGTGCGATCTTTGAAAACCAACAGATCTCACTGACCACCCGGGCGACCTACCGCTTTTTTCCCGGCAGCGGATTTCCCATTTCGCTGACACCCGCCGAGCCGTTTGCCGGAGGCAGCGATTTCCTTTTCAAAAAAGCCGATGTTTCCGCCCGGCTGAATCTCGGCGAGGTGGTGTGCGTGGATTTGGGAGAAGTGGAGCCAGGGACGTTTGCCCAGGTTTTTTCAAAGGCCACACCTCTCACCGCCGAAGGTGATAGCGTTGCTGGCAGTCCCGGCCAGTTGTTCAAGAGGCCTTCCGTGGATGTGAAGGGCAGGGTGCGGATCAGTGGCACGCGCGTGAGTGTGCCGGCAGCGGATCTGAAGGCGGATCTGGCCCGGCATCCCCATTCCAAGAATTTTCCACCCGTAACCGATTCCATGAACTGGGTGATACAGCCATATCAGGAGGTTTTTGAGAATGTGCTGGGCGCGGAAATTGAGAAACTCGGGACAGTGGAGCTTCCACTCATTGAATTCCGCCAACCCTGGCTGTCGCTGCCGGGACTGAAGTTTTCGGCATATCTCTCGGAAGACCACAAGTGGATCAATCTCACGATGATCCCGGGCACCGACGTGTTGGATCAGGAAATCAAAACCCTGCCGTTCGTCCCGCCAGGAATTCCGATCTCGTTCAAACTCCGTAGCGGACCGAAAACCGAAAGCCGGGTGTTTTTCAAGATCGAAGCCGTGAAACCCTGAGGAGGAAGGGGCGGAAATCCATCCCTATCAGCGGTTGTTGCGATTTCTCCTGCCGACGACGGCGTGCACGAAGAAGCCGAGCATGACGCCTGCCGCGAGAACCGTCCAGAAACCGGTCTGGTTATAAAGGGTTTCCGGCGGATTCATTCCGAAAACGGCGACAAGCGTGGCGAGCGGCAGGAAAAAAGCCGCAAGCCGGTTCAAACGGCGCGCTTCCTCGTTCGCCACGTCCGCCGCATGGGCCTGCTGGGTGGCGGACTCGGCGACGGTGAACTCCATGCCCGCTTTCGCATCCGCCGCGACAAGCTCGATCCCGCGCTCGAGATCCGCCGCCTGGTCCCGCATGTTGATGATGCGGGTATCGTCCGGCAGGGCCTGGCGGGTCGCCTGCACCACCTCGAGCATGCTGCGGGTCGCCCGTTGCAGCGGGTGCATGCGGCGCATGATTTCGAAATACTGCCGCGCCGTTTTGGCGGCTTCCACCTCCTCGTCAAGCTGGTGGATGGCGGTGCGGTAGGAGGCGATGTGGGCTTCCAGCCCGGTCAGGCCGCCCGCCGCGGGCGCGCTTTTCCACTCGCCCGCCGGATTTCTCCAGATGACCACCGCCGTGCGGACTTCGTCGTCCTCCGCACGCGGGACTTGGTGGAGAAGCAGGAGGAGATGCCCTTCCTCGTTCATCAGACGCTGCTTGCCGACCGACTCGCCAAGACGTTTGCGGATCGAATCCGGCAGAGCCCAGGTCTTGGGAATGTAAACGGCTTTTTCCATGCCTCCAGCAGCGCATTTTTTCCGACACCGGGCAAGTTGTGTTTCTCCACGGAGGGGCTTGTCAAAGAGGCCGGGGTGGAGAAACTCACCACATCCCGCGCGACCGGCACGCCCCGCCGGCATCTGACAAATGAGCAAACCCAAAAGCACCGAGATCCAAGGAAACCGCAAGGCGGAGATCCTCGGCACCCTCGCGGGCTGGCTCATGCGTGTGTGGTCGAAGACCCTGCGTTTTGAAATCTACGACCGCTGCGGAGTCATCACCGCGCACGACCCCATCCGCCCCGTCATCTACGCCCTCTGGCACAACCGCATTTTCACCATGCCTCCGATCTGGTGGCGCACGGGTGGGAATCTCAGGAAATCCGTGGTTCTCACGAGCGCCAGCAAGGATGGTGCGATCCTGGCGAAAGCCATGTCGGTCTTCGGACTCGGTGCGGTGCGCGGTTCGTCCTCGCGCCGGGCGGTGGCGGCCTTGATCGGCATGAAGCGGTCCCTGCAGGAAGGCTATGACGTGTGCATCACTCCCGACGGCCCGCGCGGTCCGCGCTACAGCTTCCACCCGGGGATCATCAAGCTGGCGCAATCCACCGGAGCTCCCATTGTCCCGATCCACCTGAAATTCACCGAGGCCTGGCATGTGAACTCCTGGGACCGTCTCGTCATTCCCAAGCCGTTCAGCGAAGTGGACGTCACATTCGACGAACTCATCTTCATCCCCGCCAAGCTCGACGAAACGGAATTTCTCGCCCAGGTGGAACGGGTGAAAAACATCCTGCTCGCCGGAGCTGACGATCTCTGACCAATTTACCCCATGAACACGCCGAAAATTCTCGATGGAAAAGCCGTAGCCGCCGCAGTGCTCGACGAGTGCCGCGCCGAAACCGCCGAACTTCTCGCCAAAGGCATCCAGCCCGGACTGGCCGTCGTGCTCGTCGGCGCCGATCCCGCATCGCAGGTCTATGTCGGATCGAAGGCCCGCACCTGCGCCGAACTGGGGTTCCACTCGGTGAAGATCGAACTGCCTGCGGAAACCACTCAGGAAGAACTGCTCCAGGTCGTGAAAGACCTCAATGCGGACCCGAAGGTCCACGGCATCCTCGTCCAGTCACCTCCGCCGAAACACATTGATGAGGAAGCCATCATCCGCGCCATCGATCCGCGCAAGGATGTGGACGGATTCCACCCGGAAAACGTCGCCAAGCTCGTGCTGGAAGATCCCACCGGCTTCGTCCCCTGCACGCCGGCGGGCTGCATGAAGCTATTGGAAGTTTCCGGCATCGACACCAATGGCGCGGAAGCCGTCGTCATCGGCCGCAGCATGATCGTCGGCAAGCCGATGGCGCTGCTGCTCGTCGCGAAAAACTCGAACGCCACCGTCACCATCGCCCACTCCCGTTCGAAAGATCTGCCCGGCATCTGCCGCCGCGCGGACATCCTCATCGCCGCCGTGGGCCGCCCTGAGATGGTGAAAGCGGATTGGGTGAAACCCGGCGCCGTCGTCATCGATGTCGGCATCAACCGCGTCGAGGATTCCTCGAAAAAATCCGGCTACCGTCTGACCGGTGACGTCGCTTATTCCGAGGTCGCTCCGCTCACCTCGGCCATCACCCCCGTCCCCGGCGGCGTCGGCCCGATGACCATCGCCATGCTGATGAAGAACACGCTGCAGGCGGCGAGACAGTTCGGGGTGTGAAACCACAATCCCGGCGCGGATGGTGCCGGTGTCAGAACAAACTCACCCATGCGCCTCGCCGTCATCAATCTCGTCGGACTGTCCAAATCGCTGCTCGGACCTGACATGCCGGGGATCACCCGGTTCGCTGAAAAGAACGGGATGCAGTCCTACAAGCCCGCGTTCCCGGCGGTGACCTGCACGGCGCAGTCGTCCATCGTAACCGGGACTTCACCGGGAAAACACGGTGTGGTGGCGAACGGATGGTATGACCGGGAGAACGCGGAGGTGCGTTTCTGGAAACAGAGCAACCACATCGTGCGCGGCGAGAAGCTGTGGGACAAACTGCGGCGGGAGATCCCCGGCTTCACTTGCGCGAAGCTTTTCTGGTGGTACAACATGCACTCCACGGCGGATTTTTCCATCACGCCGCGACCTCTCTATCCGGCGGACGGCAGGAAGGTTTTCGACGTGCACACCCAGCCAATGGGAATGCGCGAGGAGTTGAAAAACGATCTCGGACCGTTCCCGTTCCAAGCGTTCTGGGGACCCGGCTCGGGGATCGCGTCGTCCGAGTGGATCGCCGCCTCCGCCAAATGGGTGGAGGAGAAGCACTCGCCCACGCTGAGCCTGGTTTATCTTCCGCACTTGGACTATCCTCTTCAAAAGGACGGACCCCTTGCCGCGAACATCCCCGACGAGTGCCGGAAAATCGACAAGGTGGCGGCGGACCTCATCGACTTCTACGAGTCGCGCGGCATCCGCGTGCTGGTTTTGTCCGAATATGGAATTTCCCCGGTCTCGAAGGTGATCCACCTGAACCGCCTGTTCCGGGAAAAAGGCTGGATCCAGATCAAGAACGAACTGGGACTTGAAACCCTGGACTGCGGTGCGTCGAAGGCGTTCGCCATCGCCGATCACCAGGTGGCGCACGTGTATGTGAATGATCCGGCGATCCGCTGGGAGGTGAGGAAGTTGTTAGGCAACACACCGGGAATTGACGAGGTGCGCGAGGTCACGGATGACTGGCCGGAGGGCGTGGCGACGGAGCGGGCCGGAGACTTCATCGCCGTGGCGGCGGCGGACGCATGGTTCACCTATTATTTCTGGAATGATGACGCGGTGGCGCCGGATTACGCGCGGACCATCGATATCCACCGCAAGCCGGGCTACGACCCGTGCGAGCTCTTCGTGGATCCCGCGATCAAACACCCCAAACTGCGCATCGCGAAATTCCTCCTGAAGAAAAAGCTCGGGCTGCGCGGGTTGCTCGACGTGATCCCGCTTGATGCCTCGCTGGTGAAAGGTTCCCACGGGCGCGACCACGTACCCGCGGACGAACGCCCTGTGCTGCTCGGCACCGCATTTCCCGTGAAAACGGCGCAGGATGTCCACCGCGCGATCATGGAGGCGGCGCGCCAGTAGGCAGCCGGCATGAATGGAAAAACCCGGAAAACGGAGCATCCTCCTTTTCCCGGGTTTTTGAAATCCACGCCACCGGATCACCGGTGGCGCTATGACCACCTCACACCCCCTGTTCAGCGGGCATAGACGACCACCGCATGTTCATCGTAACGCACCTTGGCTCCCGTTTGGTCGGTGAGGTACTTCATGACGGCCCTCGCGGGCATGTTCTTGAGATTGAGGGAGATTTTCTGCCCGGCGAGCTGTTGCTTCGGATCTTCAATCACGAAGTTCGGCGTCACCTGCTGTTTGCTTTCCTTCTCGATGATGAGACCGAGCGCGGTGATGGCCTCCTGAAGGGTGGCCTGATCCAGTTGGAAGGCCGGAATCAACACCGAGCCGAACTTGTCCTCGCGTGCCTTGGCGGCGATCCTGGGAGCGTTGATCCTCAACTGTCCGAGGCTGTAACGTGCGTTGGCGTGATTCGGGTTCAGTTGAAGCGCCTGATTGTAGAATTTGCCGGCGGCTGCGGCATCACCGGCTTTTTCAGCGGCGACACCGCTTTGATAGGCGGAGTCGGCGGTGGGTGCGGCGGCGGCCGGAGTTTCAGCGAATGCCTGTGAAACCAATGTGCATGCGACAACGAGCGTGATGATTTTTGACATGGTAGTGTGGGTTTTCAACCAATGGCATCACTAACACGTCTCCCCGGAATATTCAATAAGGAAGTTGGAGAGAAAACGACCTGTCCGTCGCTTGCGGAACAAGCCCGCCGGATGATTCCGGAGGGGGCGGAAGCCCCGGCCCGTCTCTCCAGACAGGCCGGGTTCCAGACTACTTGGCGACCGTGCCGGCAGGGTCCGGAGTCGTGCCCGGCGCAGGAGCCGCATCGGCCCCCGGAGCGGCGGGAACGCCTTCCGGGGTCAGGGCGGACTTGGGCTGGATGAGCTTCTTGAACTCCTCGCCCCATTCACGGGCGGAGGGGTGGTTGATGTATTTTTCCAGGTGCGCGAGCATGCGGACCGAAGCCCCGCTCTCGTCACCGTAGGTGAAGAGGTCCACCTCCATGTCCCACTGGAGCTGGGGAAGCTCGTTCTCGATGAATTCGAGATACTCGGGAGTCTTCATGTCGTCCGCCATGGCGATACGCTTTTCCTCACGCTCTTCCCCTCTTCTCCGCGGCTCCGCGGACCAGAACTCCTGTTTCACGGTTTCCTGCTGGATACGCTTGATCCAACCGGCCCGCAGGCTCGCAAGCCCGGTGGGTGTGCGATAGGGAGGGAGGAGCATGTTGTCGTAAATCGCGTCGATGGCGATGGGAGACAGAGACCATTTTTCAACCTTCACGTGGTTGATGTCATAGGCGCGTGCGAAAACAGTGGAGGTGACGGACTGGCTGAGGATCTGCTGTTGGTATTTCAGCTTTTCAGAGTCACGGAAGATCGAGTCCACGGTTTCCTGAGCCTCACGAACCAGCCTCGCGCGGTCCGGTTTCACGGATGCGGCTTCGAGCGTGAGCATCAGCCAGCGGAGCTGGTAACGCAACGCGAGGCGCAGGCCGGGATCTGAAAGTTTCTCCCCCTGCTGGCGCTTCCATTCGCGGAAGTCCGCCGCACGCTTGTGGACGTCCTCGAAGTCCACCTTTTCCATGCAGTTGAAGTAGAGCTCGATGGCGGCTTCGTCGCTGCTGAGGGCGTTCCGGAAAGCGGTGATGGCGAGCCTGAACCTCGCATCCACCCTGCCTTCCGCAGCCTCACGGATTTTTTCCAGATTCTCCAACAACGTCTCTCGGTCCGCTGAGGAAAGTGACTCCGCACGCAGTCCGGGAAGGACCAGAGCGGAACAAACAAGGAGAATGGGCACTCGCATGGGGATTGTCATCTCAGATCATACGCAGCGGGCCAAGGCGGAAGAACAACTATTTTCAGGGAAAAACGCGGTGGAGGGGATTTTGTTTACGCGCTTGGAAATTCGGGATTCCGGGGCATGTTGGCGGCGTCACCTGCCCCCATTCATGAATCCTGCTTTTCGACGATTGCTGGCGCTCACCGTTGTTTTTGTCACCGCGTTCGCCGCGGTCACCGTCCTGCGGACGTACCGCGCGGGCGGCGACCTGCGGAGCCTGATCCCGGGTTTTTCAAACAAGACCGGGGAATTCAAACCCGAGAAATTCACCCTTCCCGAACAACCTCCGCTGGACCTCGGTGACGTGGAGCTGCTTTCAAGGCTCAACAATGAGTATGCCACGCTGACGGAAGTCGTTGTCCCGTCGGTGGTCAGCATCGACACCACCGGGGTGCGCACCGAGCGCTTGTTCGATGTCTGGGGCGGCACCCAGTCCCGGAACCTCCCCACGCAGGGCCAGGGCTCCGGCGTCATCGTGACCAGCGAGGGCCACGTGGTCACGAACCACCACGTCATCGCCGGGCAGCAGAGGATCCAGGTGACGCTCCATGGCGGCAAGACCTACACGGCCCATCTCATCGGCGAGGACACGTTGCTGGACATCGCCGTCCTGAAGATCGATTCGAAGGAAACGTTCACCCCTCTGAAGATGGGGGACTCCTCACAGGTGAAGGTCGGCCAGATCGTCATGGCGATCGGGAACCCCTTCGGCCTCGGCGAAACGGTCACCCAAGGCATCATCTCGGCGAAGGAACGCTCGCTTTCCGACAACCAGCGCGATCTTTTCCAAACGGACGCCGCCATCAATCCTGGCAATTCCGGCGGCCCTCTGGTGAACCTGCGCGGAGAGATCATCGGCATCAACGTGGCCATCTACTCGCCGGACAAGCAGAACCCCGGCTTCCAGGGCGTGGGATTCTCCATTCCCTCCAACGACGTGAAGGACTCGCTTTTCCAGATCCTCGAGCGCGGCCGTCCCATCCGCGGCTATCTCGGCATCAACCAGGTTCGGGATGTGGACGCGATGGTCCGCTCGGTCCTGCAATATGATGGTCCCGGCGGAGTCGCGGTGATCGGCATCCTGCCCGGCTCTCCGGCACAGACCGCCGGCCTGCAATACGGCGACATCGTCGAATCGGTGAATGGCGAGAAAATCAGGACCGCACAGCAGCTGATTTCGCTCGTCCAGAGGGCAAAGGTAGGCCAGACCCTCGGCATCGACATCTGGAGAAAAGGCAACACACAGGAACTCAAGGCGACCATCGCCGAAGCCGGGGCCACCGCCCTCGCCCCCCCGCTTCCGCTCGATCCCTCGGCCCAAGGACGCGCCCGCGAACCCAGGGAAATCCTCCAAGCGCTGGGCATCCAGGTGCGGGATCTGTCGGTGACCGAGCGCATGCGCGGCTATTCCGGAGCCGTGGTCACCAATCTTCTTCCAAGCGGCTTGGCCGCGGATCTGCTGAAGCCGGGTGATCTCATCTACGCCGTGAACCAATCCCGCGTCAGCAATGCGAACGAATTTTTCCTTTCCCTAGCCGCCTCCGCCGCCGTGCGGGACACCACCCTCAACATCGTCCGGAACGGTCAGATTTCCAAAGTGAACCTGCCCGCGCTGCCGCCTGACGAATGACGGGTATTGGTGAAATTAACCCACTCCCACCAGCGTTTCAACACCGCCTCAAATGCATCCCCGCTCGAAACTCCCTTACTTCTTCCTGGGCCTCGCCGCCCTGCTCGCCACCTCCGCCGTGGTCATGCTGGCGACCCGCCTCAGGGTGAAAAATCCCGAGCTTCCGCCCGCCGTCCCGACGCAGGCGGCGGAACCGGTCGCTCCGCCGAAAATCGAAGGTCTCACCGAACCGGCCAAGCCTGAGGACCCGGACAAGGTTCTGGCGGACCTCGGCATCGGCGTCGCCGCCGCGGATCCCGCCGTGCTCGTTTCACAAATCGCCACCGCGCTTGAAGCCGGGGATCTCGCGAAAGTCGCCCGTCTCATCGGCAAGGACGCGCTTGATCCGGAAACCACCGCCAAGCTGAAACTCATGGCTTCCACCCCGCTGCGGCTGCGCCAACCGGACGGCGTGCGCGAGGTGGGCGAACTCGAACTCAACGCCCGCTCCCGCTGGGCTCTGGAACTCGACGGCGCGCAACCCGGCCGCGACAGTATTTTCCTCGACCTCCGCCGCCTCAACGGGAGATGGGCCGTGGAACGGCTCACGCTGCCGCCCGGCCCAGGCGAACCGATCCCGAAGGCTGTCTTCGCCGACTCCCTCGGGGTGGCTGATGCATTTCTCCAGGCGGTGCTCAGGCAGGACTTTGAATTCGCGAGGGATTTCGTCGATCCCGCCACCGTCTCTGACGCGAAGATCGCCGGCCTTTGCATCTTGTTCGAAGAAGGCGAATACCGCATGCGGAAAACCAAACCGCTGCGCTCCATGTTCCAGCGCGAGGATACCGTCGGCTATCTTGCGAATGTGGAAACAAAAGACGGGAAACAATCCGCGCAGTTCGGCATCAACATGATCCAGCCTCCCACCCCGTCGAACTGGATCGTTTCCGAAATCAACCTCAACCAGCTCCTCGCCGATTACGCGCGCCGTGTGGCGGGTGGTGACATCTATTACTCTCCCTTGGTGAAGAATCCCGCCGGCGGCGACACGCTGGCACTCTACTTCGAGTTCGACGAAGATGAGATGAACCCGCGCACACGCCGCCAGTTGGAAATCGTCACCATGATTCTCAAGGCGGATCCCGGGAAAAAAATCACCCTCAGCGGCCACACCGACGCCCTCGGGACGGAGGATTACAACAACAGCCTCTCTACCCGCCGCGCGGACGTCGTCAGGGACTATCTCAGCAAAGCCGGTGTTTCACCCTCCCAGATTGTTACTGTGGGGAAAGGGGCCAGCCAACCACGCCGTCCGAACATCACCGAGAGCGGCATGGACAACCCCGAGGGCCGCCGCGCGAACCGTCGCACGGAGATCTATCTGGATTTCTGATATCCATAACTGCATCCAGCCTTGCGTGCGGAACGCACGACATGATCGTGCAGAAACGTGATCCGTTATTGTAAATTTAAATGCTTTTTAAATGCTATATGTGTAAAAAAAGTTGAATGACATGTCTCCCGGTCGTGTCTATCCTACACAATCCGATAAAAGGAGGTACACATGCATTTACATCGACACAAAATCCAAAGCGCGTTGGCGGCCGTCATCATGGGGGGCGCTTTTCTTGGAGCCGGCATCTCGAACGCCCAACCCGACACCGATACCCAGGGGGCCGAAGTGCTCACCCGCGGGCCGGTACACGAGGCATTCGCCGGAACCATCAGTTATGATCCCGAACCCGGCGTGTTTGTCGACCGACAACCACCGGTGCTGATCGAGGAGGTGCCGCCCGAGCAGCGGCTCGAGGGTGACAACGTCACCTGGATACCGGGCTACTGGGCATGGGATGACGATCAGAACGACTTTTTATGGATCAGCGGGATCTGGCGGAATCTGCCGCCGGACCGGGAGTGGGTTCCCGGCTATTGGGCCGAAGCCGAAGGCAGGTGGCAATGGACCTCGGGATATTGGGAGGATGCGGACACCACGGAAGTTTCCTATCTGCCCGAACCTCCGCGCACGTTGGAAACAGGTCCCAATGTCGAGGCCGCCTCCAATGACCAGACCTGGATTCCAGGCAACTGGGTTTATCGTGAGGAACGCTACGCCTGGAGGCCCGGAACCTGGGTGGGAGCCCGTGAGAACTGGGTATGGGTGCCCGCTTATTATCGATGGACCCGGCGTGGCTATGTTTACGTGGATGGCTATTGGGACTACCCGGTGGTCCGCCGTGGAGTGGTGTTCGCGCCGGTACGTTTCCAACCCGCCTATGTATCGCGCCCGAATTTCACTTATTCGCCGCTCACCGTCATCAGTCTTGCGGTCTTCAGCAACCACTTGTTCCTGAGGCCCAGCCACAATCACTATTATTTCGGCGACTACTATGAGCCGAGGTATCGGGACCGTGGATATTATGCCTCCTATTCCTACAATCGTGGACGCCGCGGGTATGATCCTTTCTACGCACACGACCGCTGGGAGCACCGCGGCGACCGCGAGTGGGATCGCAGGCGTCAGGAGTATTTCGAATTCCGCCGCGACAACCGGGACGCCCGTCCTCCCCGGACATGGGCCGCACTGACTTCCCGGCCACAGGGGGACCGCGATCGTGACCGCGACCGCTATGACATCGCCGAGCGGTTCGACCGCGTTACTGGTGACCGCAAGGACGGCCGCCAACGTTTCAAGGCCGTGGATAAGAACGAAAGGGAGCGTTACATTTCCCAAAGGCAGGAGATCCGCAAATTCGGCCGTGACCGTGAACAGCTCGAGGTCCGTGGCAAAAATGCGCCGGAAGGCCCTGAGCGCAGCGCCGCCGAATCAAGGAAGCAGAAGGTGAACCGCTCTCCTGTCCTGGCGAAAAAATCCGATCGATCCGACAAGGACGGCGGGCCACCGGCACGAGTCCAAGCCCGGGCATCGGAGAAGGATGACAATGTTCGTGAAGGAAACCGTCAGGATCCCGCCAAAGGCAAACCCGGTGAAGGAAAGGAAGGCCGGGAGGGCAGGGAATCGAAGCGCGACGACCAGCCACGTACTGGCGGAAAACCGGAAGGGGCTGAGGAGAAGCGCGACAAGCCGGGCCAAAGACGCGAGGAAGCCCCGGGACGGAAATCCCAGACGGATCCTAATCCGCAACAGAAGGAAAAAGCCAAGGACGCTCCGAAAACCCAGCCGGACCGCAAGACCACACCCGATACCGAACGTGGCAAGCAGGACAACCGGGAGGGGAAACCCCAACAGGGCAACCCCGAACCCAAAGGCCAGGGCGACAACGAACGGAAGACCGACCCAACACCCAAACGCCAAGGGGACAACGAGCGCAAGGCCGACCCAACACCCAAACGTCAGGGAGACAACGAGCGCAAGGCTGATCCCGCGCCCAAGCGCGAGGGGGGCAACGAGCGCAAGACCGACCCGGCACCCAAACGCCAGGGAGATAACGAGCGCAAGGCCGACCCTGCGCCCAAACGCGAGGCAGCACCTCAGCAAAAACGCGAGGCCAATCCCGGCCAAAGGGAAAAGGCGGCTCCCGCCCCGCAACGCAAGGCGGCTCCCGAGCAAAAAACCAACCCCGCGCCAAAACGTCAGACAGCACCCGAACAACCGCAGAAAAAGAAGGTCGAGGCCTCTACCGCCCCCGTCCGCAAGACCGAAGCCCAGCCGAAGCGTCAGGCGTCCGCCGAACGCCCTGCGCAGCGGCCCGCCGCCAGACCTCAACAGCAAAAAGCGCAGTCGTCCACCAAGGGGAAAGATCAGACCGCGGATCGTGAGAAAAAGAAAAAGGACGACCGATGACGGAGCTTGGCCGGCCGGGCCATATCATATAGAAGCAGCCAACCCATGAACCGCAGGACCTTCATCCGCAACACCGCCGCCACATCCCTGGCACTGAGCCAGACCGGTCATTTGCTCGCCGCGCTTGAGCCGGACAACGCCTACCGCAAGAACATCGGCATCCAGCTTTACACGCTGCGGGATGCTCTTGGAAAAGATCCTGCGGGCACTTTGAAACAGGTGGCCGCCGCTGGCTACAAGCAGGTGGAGCTTTATGGATTTCCGGATGCGGATGCCTTGGTTTCCGGCGCGAAGGATGCCGGGCTGGCCATCAATTCCGCCCACTTCCAGTGGGACTGTGTGGTGGATCCGAAGGATGCGGAGCTGTCCGACTTCGCCAGAGTGGTGGAGAAAGCGCATTCCCTCGGTCTTACCGAGCTGGTCATCCCCTATCTGACGGATGGCCAGCGGGGCGGCCTTGATTCTTACAAGAAGATCGCGGCAAATGCGAACAAGGCCGCCGGTATGGCGAAAAAGGCGGGCATCCGGCTTTCCTATCACAACCATAACTTCGAATTCCAGCCCAAGGAAGGCGGGACCACGGGGTATGATATTTTCATCAAGGAATTTTCCCGGGACGTGTTCTTCGAGATCGATGTCTTCTGGGTGAAGGCCGCTGGTCTCGATCCGGTGGAATTGATCACCAAGCTCAAGGGCCGCGTTTCCCAGCTTCATCTCAAGGATCTCAAATCGGGCATCGCCATTCCCTCGTATGCCACGGATGTTCCGCATGACGCGTTCCAGGAACTCGGCGACGGCATCATCGCGATGGAACCCATTCTCTCCGCAGCAAAGGCCGCGGGAGTGAAGCACTGCCATGTCGAGCAGGACCAATCCCCCGACGCGCTCGCCAGCATCCGTCAAAGCATGGATTATTTGCGGAAGTTGTGAGACAACCGATGGCTTTAGTCCCGTAGTAGCGGTGGTTCACGAGTGGGCCGCCCCGATATGCGAGTTCCGATTTTCCTGCTTTTGCTTGCCACCGCCTCACATGCGGAGGATCCCGCTACCGTCGATCGTGCTTGGGTGAATGAGCCTGTTTCCACGTGGCTTTCAAAATTCCAATCGACGACCATCCATCCCTGTCCTTCTGACAAACTCATCCTGGCGGCGTATTGTGAGAGGGAGAAGGAATGGTGGGGGCATATGCGGGTTTTCAAACAATCGGGTGATGGCGTCGAATGGGCCGCGACCTTTCCGAACGAATATATAAAAGGACGCGGGCATCATGTGGTTTCGGCCCGGTGGACTTCATTTCCCATGTTGGAAAATCCGGTGCTGGAACTCATCGAAAGCACCCACATGGGGAATGGGAGCCTATGGCTCCTTGAAATGGACGGCCGGGAACTGCGTCTCCTGCTGCAAGTGAGGGTTTCGGGCCGGTGCTGGAGCGATGAACCTGGTTTTGGAATCCCTCCTCACGGCGAAGCCAGATTCGAAGGGGCGGGCCTGAAGGTGGAATATCTCCAGGCAAACGGGAAGGAAACGACCGTGAAACTCGCCGGATCGCTTGCCATCACGGACATGGAAGGCAACGCGAAACCCTCGTGCGGTTATCAACAGCTGTGCGTATGGAACGGCGAAAAACGGATCTTCGAAACCGGGCGACCCCACAAGGTCGATAGGTAGCGAAGCCATGCCGGATTGTTCCCGAACGCGATCCGTCAGGATTTCCGGCCTTCGTCATACTCGAAGTACTCCGCCATCGTCTCGATCTCGTCGCGATTCTCCAGCCCGCTCTCCCGCTTGCGGCGGATGAGCATTTCGGTGGTGCCATCCTTCCAACCGGCTTTTTTCATGTACTGGTTCCAGACGAAGATGTCGCCTTCGTTCAGCGGGCGGCCGGCTTCAAAACACCAGTTCAGGATCTCCTCATCACCGCCTCCGATCAGGACGCGGGCCTTGAGATCATCGTAATCCACCCGGAGGAAATTCAAGCAACGGCCGTCGAATCCCTTGCCGAGGTTTTCACAAAAATCCTCGCGGAGGTTTTCCGCGGCGTGCAGCCGGATCTTGTCCAGCATCCGGGCGAAATAAACCATGCCGAGGGTTTCCTGATAGGCGGAGAGGGGTGCGGATTTCATGACTTCCGGAGAAGCCTGAGGGATTTCCCTTGTCGTGGCAAGTCCGGCGCCGCACGTCCATCGCGGCTTAATGGGCCGAAAGCCATGGCTTTCATTCATTCCGCCTGGATTGGCAGAGCCTGGCGTTCCTCAATCTCCTCCCGCCTTCCGCGTGCTTCGAGAATCAAGGCGCGGGCTTTCTCCGCCTGGCTCTCCAATACGGCGGCCTGCTCGTCATATTTGGTCGCCTTCGCCCAGCCTGACTTGTCCGGTACCGTCGTGTAAGAGGTCTGATCCCCGTAATTTCTGGTGACACGACGGGTTCTCGAACGCTCGGAGTCAGCCTGACGCCGCAATTGAGCGGCCTCGGCGAGAGCCTCGCTCGCCTTGATCTTCAGGTCCGCGATATAGGCGTCCAATTTTTTGATCTCCTTGTCGTCCGCCGGAGGTTGGGGGCCGTTGGTGACTGGTTTGGATACCTTGGCCGGGAGACGCGGTTTCACCGGCTTTTCCTTGTCTGCAAGTTCGGCCTGTTTTTTCTCCTCTTCTTCCTGCCTGATGCGTTCGCCCTCGGCCTTGGTGGCTTCGCTTTTCACAGCCACCGCCTTTTTCCATTCCGCACGATATTTGGATTGCACCGCGTCAGGAAGATCTCCGTAAGGCACGCGGGCTGTTCCGGCCTCGTGGCGGATGCGGATACCGACATCGTCGTTCGTAAGGACCTCGACCTTGAAGTATTCCCTGCCTCCCCGCGTCTTCAGCGACTCCAGCACTTCCCCGGCAAAGGACAGCGGAGTCATCAGCAGGAGCAACAAGAGGGGGGGCGGAACCGTCGTCATCTGATCGCAACGATCGGTTTTCGATACATCCGGGAGCAAGCTTTTCTTCGTGAAGGCACTGTCAATTTTTGCGAAAAGCTAAAGATTCGTTTGAATTTAAGCAGATAGGGACTAGTCAAAAACAGCATCACATGCCATCGCCCGGCCCACCGCCATCCCCGAACCATTCAAAATCTCCCGATTCCCTCGTCATGAAATCCCATTTCCTGAAACCATTGTTGGCCTCAGGCCTTTTTCTTGTCCCCGCCATTTCACTTCAAGCGGGCGTGGAAACCACCCTCAAGCTCGACCTCCGCTGCTATTACCAAAAAAGGATCTCCACCTCGAACAGCCATGTCACGGGCGACGTCGAAGCCGTGCGGCTCGACTCCAAACAACTTCTGAAGCTTCTCGCCAAACAAACGGGCTTGAAATATTCCGGAGGTTCGCAACTCCGTGTCGCCACCAGCGGCAAGGTCATCGTCACCGATTCCAAGGGCAACGCCATCGCCGACGTCAGCCGCTACTTCACGGCAACCCTGGCCCAGGATGACTCCATCTTCGACGGCAAGTACAAGCGCGATACACTCGAACAGAAAACAACCAATTATTTTCCCATTTCCTTCACCATCAACCTTCCGGCATTGAAGGGAACGGTCAGCGGGATCGCCACCGAAAAGCTGGATATTTCGAAACCCGACAAATTTGACATCCAGCGTTCCGAAAGCAAATCCTCGGCCAATGTGAACGGCCAAGGCCAGCTCTCGGGAAATGTCGCGTATTTCGACGGCAAGTTGTCGCTCTCAGGCAAGGACGCGGCCATCTTGAAAGACTGATCCCATGACACGCAGCCACGCCACCCTGCTCGCCGGTCTGGCGGTGCTGGCCGCCACCGCGATTGTCATTTCACGCGGCTTAGGCCCATCCGGTGACCCGGGCCGCGCCGCCCGGGCCGGGGCAGTGGAATCCCCGCTTCCGGCAGCTAAAAAAAGCCCGCGCCCGCCTAGCCGGGCCATCCGGATTTCCGCGGATGAAATCCCCGCACCCACGCAACCACCACACCCGGCGGGCGACGAAGAAAATCTGGACTGGATCACCCAGCGTGTCTCCGACCTCAACGAGCTCGCATGGTTCGAGGACGAGGCTTCTCTCCGCCAGATCCTCGGGGAATTGAAGAACCCCCTGCGGGAAATCCGCGAAGCCGCGCTGGAGGCGACCAAAACCTTCGGCAGCACCGCCGCCATACCCACCCTGTCCGCGCTGGCGGAGGAGACTCCTGATCCGGTGGAACAAAAGACCATCAACGAGGTCATCGAGTATCTCAAGGTTCCACCGATGATCGATGAGGACGGCGATGTGACGGAGGGGAATTAACCGAAGTTTTTCACGACCCACATCATCCCTTTACAATTCCGGTGCTCACTCGGTGACAACCGGAACGACCCACCGCAGGCAACCCGCCCGCTCCCCGTCGTTCTGGAAAAAAAACCGAACGACCATGAAAACCCCGACCACCGCCCTGATTCTCGGCATCCTTTCCAGCCTCGCCCCCATTACCCAAGCGAATCCCGGCGGCCCCCACCCGCCGCCACCCTTCCGGGGAGGAAACAACTCCGCTCCGGAGCCCCAGAAGCCGCAGATCGCGGTGGTCGAGGAGGAACTCGGCATCGCCCGCGACAAGTTCGAAACCTATCGCAAGCTCACGTTCGAAGGCTTCCGCTACTATGTGAAATCCGACGAGACGCTGCGTGCCACCCATGCCGCGATCTACCAGAAGATCCAGAACAACACCCTGAACGAGCGCCTCACCGTCACCCAGGCCCGCGCCTTCGTCCTCCAGCTTCTGGAAATTTCCAGTACCCACGTTGAGGCTCCGAACCCCGCGCTGACCGCTGACAATCTCGACGCGCTGTCCAAAAACATCGACACCATCCTGCTCGAGAAAGTGGAAGGCGGCATCCTCACCCCGGACCTGAACCGCCGGGAATGGCTGATGGACGAACTGGTCCATTTCGCGGCGGACAGTTCTGTCAGCGATTCAAGACGTTCCTCTCTGGTAAACCGGTTGGAAGACCTGCTCGCTGCGGAAGACCGTGCCAAGGAAAGCGGAGACCTCAGTGACAACGAACGCGACAAGCTTTTGGAAAATTCCGTGGATACATGGAAAGCCTTCGTCCGTGTTTTCCGGAAGTGAGTCCGGGGAGAGGACGACGGCGGCGGTCAGGTCCGCATCGGCGGCGGCACCTGGCCCCGTGCATCATACGGGGACGGTCGATCGAACGGATAGTCTCCACGGAATGGACGGATTGTCGGCAGCGGTTGAATCGGACGCAAGTTGCTTTCGCCCGCCAATATCTGGCGAAGATTACAGAAACACCTTTTCGGAACTGACGGCGGGACCCAGCCACAGCCGCTCTGAAGGTAGGAGAATGTCAAATCGCCGCAATGGATTCCAAGCGGATCGCCGGGGTTCTCGTCTCGTTGGATTTCTCCAGATCGATCGTGAGATTCAATGACCAGTCGTTCAGATCGTCCGGGTCGATGAGGGTTTGGTGGATCTCCAGGCCGTCGTCGGAAATGTGGGTGTGGCGGGCGTTGCGGGCCTCCGGATCAAGACGGATCTGGTGGCGGGCGGCGTGGTAGGTGTTGAGAAGGACGAGGATGCGCTCGTTCGACCACGGCTTGCCATCGCTGTCCTGGGGGAGGATGAGGCTGAGGGCGGCCTCGGTGTCGTAGCGGGACAGCGCGGTGACGAGGGTGAGGACGTGGTTGCGGAGGTGGCGGGTGAAGGCCTGCTTGTCCTTGGTGTAGGGGATCTTCGCCTTGAAATTGGAGAGTTCGTTTTTGATGGAATCGGATTTATCAACCTTGGCGGCTTCCGGATTTTTCATGGCCTGCCATTCGTCCAACAGACTGGAGTCGGTGTGGCGGACGATGAGTTCGAGGAATGACTCGGCCTCGTGGAGATGCTCGGTTTTCGCATGATCCGGCACGGTCTGGGAGAGGACCTTGTAAACCTCGCCGAGGTGGCGGAGCAGCACGGCTTCGGCACGCTCGAGCTTGTAGGTTTTCACATAGTCCTCGAACGACTGGTAGTTTTCCAACATCTCGCGGGCGACCGTCTTGGGCCGGACGTTCTCGCTGCCGAGGTAGGGGTGGCGGAGCTTGAAAGCGTTGAAGGTGGTGTAGATGAAATCCGCACCGGGCTTCGGCCACTCGACCTGGTCCAGCATCTCGATGCGGTCGTCGTATTCCATGCCCTCGTCCTTGAGCCGGGCCATGAGCTCGGATTTCAGGAGATCGACCTGTTTCCTCAGGACGATGTCCGGATTTTCCAGGATGGACTCGATGAGGGAGATGACGTTGAGCGCGTAATCCTCCGCTTCCTTGTCAAGCTGCGGGATGGCGTCCAACAGGTAGAGGCTCAGCGCGTGGTTGATGGAGAAATCCTCGGGCAGCGAAACATCGACGACGACCTTCCGCGGCCCCGTGCGTTTCGCCGGCGGAATGATGTGGAGGATCTTCGCGCCGATAAGACCGCGGAAGAGTTTGAAGGCATGCTTCTTGAGCGCCTTCTTCTTCGATGGCGGTTCGTGGCTGTCGTCGATGATTTTCTTCAACGCCGCACAGCCATCCTCATGGGTGCGGGAAAGCACGTTGAGCAACGTGTGGTGGTAGACGGAAAAACTGGAAACGAGCGGCTCGGGCGGCGCGGTCTGGAGCTTGGCGAAGGTTTGCTCGTCCCAGTGGACGAAGCCTTTTTCCGGCGGCTTGCGTTTCTCGAAGGATTTCTTCTTGTTCGCCGCCGCCTTGGCCGCGAGCCGCAGGTTCTCGATGATGTGCTCGGGTGCCTGGGCGACGACGTAACCCGTGGTGTCGAATCCCCGCCGGCCCGCACGGCCGACGATCTGGCGGAAATCCCGCACCGCGAGGATCTTGGTACCACGTCCGTCGTACTTGCACAGGCCCGTGAGCATCACGGTGCGGATGGGCACGTTCACGCCGACGCCGAGCGTGTCCGTGCCGCAGACGACCTTGAGCAGGCCGCGGGCGGTGAGCTTTTCCACCAGGAGACGGTACTTCGGCAGCAGTCCGGCATGGTGGATGCCCACTCCGTGACGGAGGATCTTCGAAAGCTCGCGACCATAGGGAGAACGGAAGTCCGCGTCGTCGAGAGCTCGGGCGATGGCTTGCTTTTCCTCCTTGGTGCAGAAGTTGGTGGAGAGCAGGTCCCGGGCGGTGTCCGCGCAGGCGTTCTGGGTGAAGTGGACGAGGTAAACCGGCGAGCGTCCCTGCTCGTTCAACCCGGCGACCTTTTCCTGAAGCTGGGTGGTGGAGTATTCGAATTCCAGCGGGACCGGCCGCTGCTCCGACTGGACGAGGGTGGTCGGCGCGCCTGTCAGGGTGGTGAGCTGCTTGGAGAAAAATGACGAATCGCCGAGGGTGGCGGACATCAGGAGGAAGCGGGCGCGCGGCAGGGTGAGCAGCGGGATCTGCCAGGCGGCTCCGCGGCTGTGGTCGGAATAGTAATGGAACTCGTCCATGATGACATCGTCCACCGGTGCCCGGGCTCCGTCGCGCAGGGCCATGTTCGCGAGGATTTCCGCCGTGCAGCAGATGACGGGCGCGTCATGGTTCACGGTGGCATCCCCGGTAATCATGCCGACGTTTTCCGGACCGAAGACGTGGCAGAGGGACAGGAATTTCTCATTCGCCAGCGCCTTGATGGGCACGGTGTAGTAAGAACGGCGTCCCTGGCAGAGGGACTTGAACTGCATCGCCTGCGCCACGAGGGATTTCCCGGAACCGGTGGGCGTGTTGAGAATCACGTTGTTTCCCGCGAAAAGCTCGAGAATGGCCTCCTCCTGGTGATCATACGGAACAGTGCCGGTCGCCGTGAGGTAATCCAGGAAGACGTTGAGGATATCGTCCGCGGTGGGGTTTTCCGGAAGATTCTTGGAGTTGAGCGGGGCGGACATCGTGACGGGATCATTGAACACGGGACACGACGCGTTGAACATTGAAATCATACAGCGGTCATTCGCTCTTTTCCGCCCCGCGTCCTCCGCTAGACTGGGTCCGTGAACGGCTCCGGAAGATTCGAAACCATCCTGCGCGACGGCACGCCGATCATCGTGCGGCCTCTCGTCCCGGATGACCGCCCCGCGCTGGCGGAGGCCTACCGCCGTCTTTCCCCGGAGGCCCGCTACAACCGCTTCTGGACCCACACCGGCGAGGTCGTCGGAGACAACATGCTCACCCGCGTGCTGCATCAGGATCCTGCGACGCATGTCAGCTGGGCGGTGCTGGATCCCACCCGCGAGTTCAGTCCCATGGGCGGCGCGAGCTGGTGGCGGACCGCCGGCCAACCCGGTGAGGTCGAGATTTCATTCATTGTCCTGGACGACGACCAGCGGCGGGGCATCGGCACGCTGTTGCTCGCGATCCTGTGGCTCACCGCCTTCCGCGCGGGCGCGGAAACGATGACCGGCCACGTCCTCACGGAGAACCGCCAGGCCGCGGGTTGGATGCGGGACTGCGGCGCGCGGGGTGAATGGGACGGCTACAAGCTCTCCTTCCGCTGGGATCTGGACAACCTCGACGCGCTTCCCGAGACACGGGCGGCGGCGGAACTCGCCGGGTGGTTGTCCCGCCTCGCGCCCGGAATCCTCGGATGAACCTTGATGGCGACATCTGTCGTCATTTGCCGCTTGACGCTTATGGCGACATTTGTCTTTAAGTTTCCCATGAGTTCCAAGAAAGCCTCCGTCCTGCCCCCGCTGTCTCCCGCCGAACAAGCGCTCATGGACCAGATCTGGCAGAGGCAACCCGTCACCGTCGGCGAACTGCTCCAATCCGTGAACGAGGGCCGTGACGAACCCATCACGCGAAGCACCTTGCAAACGCAGCTCAACCGCCTGGAGGCAAAGGGATGGCTCCTCACCGACGATCAGGGCCGCGCCCGTCTCTATCGCTCCGCCCCATCTGAAAAAGGCGGGCGCGGAAAAGTCCTCAGCGAACTGAAGCAACGTTTCTTCGGCGGCTCCGGCCTGTCGCTTGTCCGCTGTCTGGTGGAGGAAGGCGGGCTGACCGACGATGAGATGGCGGAACTCAACCAGCTCATCAAAACCCACAGGAAAGGAAACCAGCCATGAGCCTCCCCACCACCTATCTGCTCAATGTCGCGCTGCATGCGGGGATCCTATCCGTTTTCGCCACACTGCTCCTCGCCTTCATCCGCTTGCCCGGACGGCGGTCCTTTGCCGCCATCTCCGGATTGCTGGTTGTCGGACTGCTGCCATGGATCACCGCGCTGCGCCCCTCTCCCACACCCGATGTGTCACCAATTATCCCGGAAGCCCAAGTCGCACCGGCTCCGGCGGAACTGCCGCTCTGGACCATCGTCACCGTGCCGGTCAGAAACGAGGCGGCGGCACCATCAGAACCATACTCCGAGTCCGGGGCGAAGTGGGAACTGCCTGATTTCCCAACAACCGTGATCACACTCTGGGCGACCGGTGTCGGCATCGGTCTCGGTCTGCTCGCGCTCGCCATGATGAGGGTGATGCTCTGGAAAAGATCCCTCAAGCCCCTTGATGACAGCACATGGGACGTGCTCCGGCACATCGTCCCGTCCGGCACGGCACGGACCGATTTTATCATTTCCCCTGCCACCACCAGTCCCTGCGTCATCGGTTTCCTGCGACCCAGAATCGTGATCCCGCATTTTTTGTTAGATGCTCTTTCCTCCGAAAAATTACGTTGGGCCGTGCGCCATGAAACCGCGCACCGTCAGGCGGAGGACTCGCGCTGGATGATCCTCTTCGCCGTCATCCGTTGCCTGAATTGGTGGAATCCGTTGGTCCATCGTCTCGTCGCCGACTGGGCCGCCGTCCGCGAGCAACTGTGTGATCTCCACGCGGCTTCCTCCGCTGGCGACCGAGCGGACTATGGGGAGTTCCTCATCGCCATGGCGCGCCAAACCGACAAGCATCCCTCGCTCGCCGTTTCAATGGCCCGGCGTCTCCATGTCCGGCGGTTGAAACAGAGGATCGTGTGTTTGTTGGATTCAAAGGAGGAGGGTGTGACACCGGTTGGAAGAGGTTTCATCGGCATCAGCCTGGCACTTTCCGTCTGTGCCGCGATGTCTGTCTCGGTTTTGAAAGTCGCAGCGGAAGGGATGCCTCCCGTTTCCCATGACACGCCCGCCGGCGAGACCGTACCCGAGAAAACCGAGGAGCCTACGGTGGAAAAAGCGCTCCAACAGGAGCCGGTTCCGGCACAGCCGGATGTCGATGAATCCGCACCACCGCCGCCGCCGCCACCGCCGGCTCCCGCACGGGCTGGTGGGCAGGTGAAGATCTCCAGCAACTTCGTCTTCATCGATTCTAAAAGTCTGGAGATGGGCCTTGTTCGGGAAAATGTAACCGATGGCGGGCGGTTTTCGACCAGATCACTCTACAGCGAAGGTCAGATTCAATTGATTTTCCGAGGCCTAGAGCGGATGAAAGGATGCCACATCATGACATCACCCAGTGTGTGTGCGAAGTTCGGACAAGAATCGATGATTGAAATCATTCGCGAAATCGCGGAGCCGCCGGGCCGGGTCTCCAAACGAAATCCGGACTCCGGCGATCCTTACGTCGGCATCAAAATGCACAATTCGTCCGAGTTCAGCGAGGAAATCCCCGGTAATGAGGTAGTCCCCGCACAAGCCGGTCCCAGTATCGTGATGGAGATCAGTCAAACCGTGGACTATCATTACATCCCCGGGCGGTTTCAGCCCGTCGTCGAGTTCGTGCGTTCGAAAGCAACCCTTCCCAAAGGAATCAGTCCGACCGATATCAAAACGGTCAAACGGACGATCAAAGGCCGGTTGGCCAGTGGCTTTACGGTCTGTACCAATCTGGGTGAAGTCGAGCCCGGCAGGTCCCTGATCATCTTTACCAGAATGGATGCGATCGATGCCACTGGAAGGCGGCTGGACGGCTTGGAAAACCCTTCTCCAAACTATACCAACTGGGCCGGGTCGGCTGAACCTGGGGAACCGGCCCGGTATCCAAGCCTGCACCCGGATGAAATTCCCTCGGCGAAGGTGAAGGGCCGTGTGCGCATCAGCGGCACGCAAATCGATCTGCCACGCGATCCCACGCTTCCCGAGGATGCGAGGAACTTCAAAATGCTGCTTCCCTCCGATGATGAGGCGCTCAATGCGCTTGCCAGACATTACGGTCTTGAAAAACGCCGGCTCAAGCAGGTGGTGATACCCACGGCCCAAGCTCACATTCCGTGGCCGGAATTCCCTGGTATCAACCTGTCGGTCCTCTTGTCGAAAAAGTTCCGGAAGATCACTCTTTCCAACGATTCCGAAGGAAACGGTTCGAGCGTCATGGGTATGACGTCCGGGCAAGCGGCTGCCATCGATGTGGCGAGCGGGGACCCGTCGATCGAAAGGCGGATCTTCATCACGGTGGAGATTGTGGAATGAACCAGCGGAGGGTTGACTCCGTCTACCCGCATTGTCTGGTTTTTCGTCAGGTGGAAGTGCCGGACAGGTCGGACACCTTCCGATTCCTCCGGCTTGACTCTGGGTCCACCCCCTTCTGCATGATTGATTCCGGCGAAAACTTCCCCATCTTCATCCCGTATGGAGCGCATCATGAACTCATCATCGGCACCGGGATTCGGACGGCGGGCATTTTTAGGCGGAATCTTCGCCGCCACGGCGGGTGGCGTGGTGCTGGGGCAGGATGCGAAGCCGGCGCCGAAGCCGAAGGAACATGGCAACGCAATCGTCTATCAATTCAAGATCGGTGAGTTCGACGCGTGGTCGATCAGCGATGGCCACATGCTTTTCCGCGGACCGCTCGATCTCATGTGGCCGCGCGAGGACCAGCCACAGATGAAGGAGTGGCTGGAAAGCCACGGCGAGCGGATGGATGGCATCCCGCTTTACGTGAACATCCTGGTGGTCCGGATCGGCAAGGAAATCGCTTTGTTCGACGCCGGGTTCGGCGAGCGGGACAGCACCAACATCGGCTGGTTGCAGGATGGCTTGAAACAAGCGGGTATCGCACCCGAGCAGGTGACGGCCGGATTCCTCAGCCACTCCCATGCGGACCACCTCGCCGGGTTTGTGGCGGGTGGGAAACCCGCCTTTCCGAACGCGGCCTTCTATTACCTGCCGGAGGAGTATGATTTCTGGCACGCGAAGGAGCCGGATTTTTCCAAGACCAAACGCAACCGCGCCGAGCTGCCGGGCATGATCAGGGAGGTCTGCGGCCAGTTCGACATTCTCAAGGGCGTGTCACAACCGGCCAAGGCGGGCACCCAGTTCTTCAACGGCGCGGTGACCATCGAGGCGGCCCCCGGACACACGGCGGGCCATGCGATCTTCCGCATCAAGTCCGGGAACGAATCGCTGCTGCATCTCATGGACCTCTCGCACCACCATGGGTTCATGTTCCACAATCCCAACTGGTACATCGCCTTCGACCACGACCCGATGCAGTCGATCGACACGCGGAAGAAAGTATTCGCCCAAGCCGCGGCCGAACGGACGAGATGTTATGGATTCCACGTGCCGTGGCCGGGGATCGGCCATGTGCTGCCGGTGGGAGAAGGCTACCTCTGGCATGCGGAACGATGGAGCTGGGGAAGCTGAATCAAACCACCATCCCGATCTCCCATGCATGCCGTGGTGGCGGCTCGCGCGGAGGACCACCTCATTCAAACCGGTATTTCCCATCAGCCGCCGTGACATCCGGCGGGATGTGGTTTTTCTCGAAGAGGTCATAACCTTCCTTGAGATTTTTCCAGAACTCCGCATGCGGGCTGGCCGCGGATGCCGCCATCGCTTCCTCCGTCATGCGGAAGGGGAAGATGTGCACCCGGAAAAACGGCAGCCCGCCTTGATGGGCGGCGGAACACAGGGTGTAGATCTCCTCGATCTTCTCATCCGTCATCGCGAGGCAGCCGATGGAAATGCTGTTGCCATGGATCATGATGGCGCTTCCCGTGCGGTCGAGGGCGGCATCATAGCTGTTGGGAAATCCGATGTTGAATGCGAGATGGTACTGGCTGTCCGGCTTCATCGCGGCGGGCGGGACGAAATAAAATCCTTCCGGCACCTGGCCATCGCCCTCCGCAAGCTTCGGACCGAGGTCGCCGGAGGTCCCGGCGATGTGATAGCTGCGGAAGAGATCGTATTTTTCCGTCGACCGATTCAGGACGAAGAGCTCGAGCACCCGCTCCCGCTTGAGCGCGCGGAGAAACACCGGAGCGCCGAATTCCAGACCGACGGCCGCAAGATCGCGCTTCAGTCCCGGACTCACATTGGCAGCGGCGGCGGCGGCTCGCCGGGGTCCGGCGGGAATGGTGTGGTCGATCACGGGAGTGGGTTGCTTTTCCTCGCACGAAGCCAGCGAAAGCAGGCCGGACAGTGTGAGGATGACGAATGGTTTCATGGAAGAAATGGACTCCTGCACCATCCTCCGGCTTCCCGGCATTGGCAAGCCCACAGGACCGTGCAAGGCTGCGGACATGACGCTCAAGCCCCTCGGCGATGCCGCATGGTTGGTGGAATTTCCCGATCTGACGGGCGAGGCGGCGCTTGCGCGGGTGACGGGGTTGGCCGTGGCCTTGCGAGAGAACAAGATCGGAGGAGTAACGGACATCGTTCCATCGTTCGCATCCGTCGCGGTGCACTTCGACACGGTGGACGGGCTGGCGGTTCGTGAATGGATCCGTACGACGGAATTCACGGACAAGCTTTCCACGGGCGAGGAGAAATTGATCCCGGTCCGGTACGGCGGTGAGGACGGGCGTGATCTGGCGGGTGTGGCGGCCGCTCTGGGTTTATCGTCGGACGAGGTGGTTTCGCTTCACAGCGGTGCGGATTACACGGTGGCGGCGGTGGGATTTTCCCCCGGATTTCCTTACCTGTCAGGCTTGCCCGGGCGGTTGCGGCTGCCACGGCTTGCGACGCCACGACAGAGCGTTCCCGCGGGATCGGTGGCCATCGCCGCGGGACAGGCAGGCATCTATCCATCCATCTCGCCCGGTGGCTGGCATTTGTTAGGCAGAACGGATGTGACGTTGTTTGACGTCCATTCGCCCCGTCCTTCATTTTTCCTGCCGGGGGACCGGGTGCGGTTTTGTCCGGTGGATCGGATCACTCCGGTGAAAGAGAGCACGCCGACGACGGGCCAAAGACGGATGGGGACGGTCGAGGTCATCCATCCCGGCGGACTGACAACCGTGCAGAATCCCGGCAGGCCGGGCCATGAATCGTCCGGCGTCAGTCCCGGCGGTGCCGTGGACCGCGAGTCGCTGCGCATGGCAAATCTCCTGGTGGGCAACGACGAGTCGGCGGCCTGTTTGGAATGCTGCGTGAGCGGACCGATTTTGAAATTTCACGAGGCAACGGCGGTCGCCCTGGTATCCGGCAACGGGCGGCCACGGCGCGTCGCTGCAGGAGAGACGGTGGATTTTTCCAAACCCGCCGGCGGCGTCCGCTCCTATCTCGCCATCGCCGGCGGGATATGCGTGCCTGAAATCCTGGGCAGTCCGGCGACCGATGTCAGGGCCGGATTCGGCGGAATGATGGGACGTCCGCTGCGTGCGGGGGATTTGTTGGAAATTGGAACACCGGGACGGATTCCCAGGTGCGGTGACTGGCATGTCGGGCGGGCCGCGGACAGGAAGGTGATCGAACTGGGATTTCTAACAGGAGTTCAGGAGGATTGGTTTTCCGCCGAGGCAAGACAGCGGTTCCGCTCGGAAATCTACCGGCTCACGCCGAGGTCGGACCGGATGGGCGCACGGTTGTCCGGTGCGGGGTTGGAGCTCTGCGAACCACGCGAGATGATTTCGCAGCCGGTGGCTTGCGGCTCGGTCCAGGTGCCGCCGGATGGACAGCCGATCGTCCTGTTGGCGGAGCGCCAGACCATCGGCGGGTACCCGCAGATCGGGCATGTGATCTCCGTGGATCTGCCGAAACTGGCGCGTGCGTGGCCTGGCACGGAAGTGAGATTCCGCGAAGTGACATGGGAGGAAGCCCGGCAGGCGCGCGAATTGGCGGAACAGGATTTCAAGTGGTTGCGGACTGGAATTGACCTGCTAGCATGACGGTCATGCGATGGATCGACTTGAATGCGGATCTTGGGGAAGGTGGTTCCGAGGATGAGGCGCTGATCGGCTTGGTCAGCTCCGCGAACATCGCCTGTGGCGGTCACGCGGGTGATGAGGAAACGATGCGGCGCTCGATCCGGTGGGCGAAGGAAGCGGGAGTCGCGATCGGTGCCCACC
This sequence comes from Luteolibacter yonseiensis, assembly GCF_016595465.1. NCBI lineage: Bacteria > Pseudomonadati > Verrucomicrobiota > Verrucomicrobiia > Verrucomicrobiales > Verrucomicrobiaceae > Luteolibacter > Luteolibacter yonseiensis. The sequence continues at coordinate 679,402 of NZ_JAENIK010000004.1, forward strand.
CGGGTTACAAGGACCCCGAGCATTTCGGACGGAGGGCGATGGTCCTGCCATTGGAGAATATCACGGAACTGGTGGCGGAGCAGGTGGGGAAACTCGCCGCCCTCGCCGCCGAGGAGGGAGCCGAACTCCACCATGTGAAACCACACGGAGCGCTCTACCACCAGGCAGGCCGTGACGCGGCGCTGGCCGCGGCGGTGGTGGAGGGAATCCTCAAGGTGTCGCCGGGGTTGATCCTGTTCGCCCAGCCGGGAAGCGAGCTTGCGCAGGCCGCTGAGCGGGCAGGCGTGAAAATTTGTACCGAAGGATTCGCCGACCGCCGTTACCGCGACGACGGCACGCTGATGCCCCGTGGCGAACCGGGTGCGGTGATCAAGGAGGTGAACGAAGCGGTGGAGCAGGCGATGGCGCTTGTTTCCGAAGGACGCATGCAGACGCTCTGTATCCATGGCGATGGTACGACGGCTGCGGGGATTCTGAGCGAGCTCCGCAGGACGTTGGAGGCCGCGGGGGTTACCGTGCGACCTGCTGTCAGGTAAAAGCCGCTACACCGCCGCCAGCTTCGGGATCGAGGCCAGCAGCCGCTTCGTGTAATCCGCCTGCGGGTTGTGGAAAACCTCTCCGGCGGGGCCGGACTCGACGATCTTTCCCTTGTACATCACGGCGATGCGGTCCGCGATGTAGTGGACCACGCCGAGGTCGTGGGAAATGAAAATCATGGTGAGATCGAGCTCTTTCTGCAGTTTCTTGATGAGATTGAGGATCTGGGACTGGATGGAAACATCCAGCGCGGAAACCGGCTCGTCCGCGATGATGAGCTTCGGTTCCGGAGCAAGGGCGCGGGCGATGGCGATGCGCTGGCGCTGGCCGCCGGAGAATTCGTGCGGGTATTTCCGCATCACCTTGGCGTCGAGCCCTACGGTGGCCATGAGCGTCTCCACCCGGCTGAAAAGAGCGTCGCCCTTGAGCTGGGGGTGACGCTGGCGGACGGCCTCGGCAAGCGTGGAGAAAATCGTCATCCGTGGATTCAGGGATGCGTAGGGGTCTTGGAAAACCATCTGAAAATCCAGCCGCCGCCGCCGCACTTCCGCAGGAGGGAGATTGGACAAGTTTTCCCCATCGAGGATCACCGTGCCCGATGTCGAAGCGATCAACTGCATGATGGTGCGCGAAAATGTCGATTTTCCGCAACCCGACTCACCGACAAGGCCGAGGATTTCTCCCTTTTCAAGGTTCAGCGTTACTCCATCCACCGCGCGGACGACGTGCTTGCCGGGCGAGAAAAAAGTCCCGGTGCGTTGGGTGAAATGGGTTTGGAGGTCTTTGATTTCCAGATACGACACGACTTGAACGATGCATGAAGTGGGCCGGATCGCACGGCTTTTTTCAGGGAAACGATTTTGTCCGATCGCCTTGGATGCCCCGCATGTCTGGCGTGGTTCATGAAGAAGGACGGACGGTTTGAAAAACCGGCTTCAAATCAACTGGTTGTCTTTTTCACCAACGATCCCGTGATGTCTTCCTTATCCAAAAAGATGGGAATCGAGTATTCGTTCCGAACGCGCTCGACGGATTCTTGAAGTGTCCCGTTTCGCTCCGCCTCCCGGGCATCTTCCGGTGATTTGAATATCAATTCGACATTCGGTGCCCGGAATCGGGGAGAGAGGACGAAATCGGGTCGTCCGGGGGAAGATTCACCGAAGATCCCACTCACGATGGCGGACATTTTCCGACGCTCTTTCCGTTCGTTGGCGCTCACAATTCTGGAAACCACCAGCTGAAGTAAAAGCAGCATCCCCGGAATTCCCAATGTGGGATGCCCTTGAACCGCCAAATAGAGCAGCACAACCGATAGAATCGCTGAAAGCGCCTCAATCAAAGGCTTGATCCGTCTGACATCGAGTCTCATTTACACGCATCATATCCATAATCGTCTTGCTATCAATGCTTTTTGAAAGCATCGATCAAAAAGAACTTCAGCCCGCGACGGGGCGCTCGAATCCACTCAAAGGAAGGATTCCGTCACCTCAACTGAAACGCGGGAAGTTCGATCTCCAACATTCGACCGGGTGCGAACGCGCTTGAGCATTTTCACCATTTTAAAGAGACAAGATTGCGCCCCGGTGGCATTTAAGCGACAAGAAGTCGCCGCCCATGACCCAGCTTTTGATCGAACCTGCCCGCCGCACCGGATGCGACGACATCCCCGCGCTTACCGAAGTACTGCGCACCGCCTCCCAACGGCAACGCTCGCCCATTGATGATGTGCTGGATGCGAACGTGGTGGATGAGGAAAAGTACATGCGCGAGCTGGCTTTCGATCTCGGCATCGAGTGGTTGGACAGCATCCCGAATCCGGAAGTACCACTCCCACTGCGTGAGGCTTGCGGGCCCCGGCTGGCACTGCGGCACAGGCTTCTGCCGGTGGAAATTTCCGGCGAAGAAGGTCACAAGCGGCTGAAGGTCTGCACGTTCGACCCTTTCAATCTCGTCGCCCGCCAAGCGGCGGCCCAAGAGCTTGCACTGCCCATCGACTGGTGCATGGCGTCCCGCAAACGGCTCTACGAAGCGCTCCGCCGCTTGTACGGTGTGGGTGCCGACACTTTCGAGCAGATCCTGGAAGGCCGGGATTTCGACTACGACCAGATCGAAAACGGCGAGGATGAGGCCAACGTCATCGACAATGACGACGACGAGGAAGCCTCGGTTGTGAAGTTCGTGAACCAGATCCTCCGTGAGGCTCTGGACCAGCGGGCGACGGATATCCACGTCGAGCCGCTTGCGACGAATCTCCGCATCCGTTACCGGATCGACGGTCGTTTGATCGAGGTCGCCGTGCCGGAAAACATCAAGGCGTTGCAAAGCTCGGTCATCGCCCGTTTGAAAATCATGGCCCGCCTCGACATCGCCGAGCGCCGGGTGCCGCAGGACGGACGGATCAACCTCCAGTTCGAGGGCGCGACCATCGACGTCCGCGTCGCCACCGTGCCGACCGTCGAGGGCGAGAGCGTCTCCCTGCGTCTCCTCAACCAGGAAAAATTCAACATCGCCAAGCTCGGCATGGAATCGTTCGTCCTGAAAAAGATCGAATCCATCCTACACCTGCCGAACGGCATCATCCTGATCACCGGTCCGACCGGATCGGGTAAATCGACCTCGCTGTATTCCTTCCTCACCGAAGTGAACCACCCGGAGCGGCGGATCGTCACCGTGGAAGACCCGGTGGAAAACAAGCTCACCGGCGTCATGCAGATCGCCGTGAAGAACGAGATCGGCCTGACCTTCGCCACCGCGCTGCGTTCCATCCTGCGGGCGGACCCGAACATCGTGATGATCGGGGAAATCCGGGACCTCGAGACCGCGGAGATCGCCATCCGCGCCTCGCTCACCGGTCACTTGGTTTTCTCCACGCTGCACACGAACGACGCGATGGGCGGCATCAGCCGTCTGGTGGACATGGGGGTGGAACCCTTCCTCGTCTCCGCCGCGGTGCGTGCGTTCCTCGCCCAGCGTCTCGTTAGAAAACTCTGCCCTGCGTGCAAGGTTCCGCGCGAGGTGAGCGAGCAGGACCGCCGCGATCTCGGCATCCCGCTGCACATCACCGGACAACCTTACTCGCCGAAAGGTTGCGACCGCTGCCGGAATACCGGATTCGCCGGACGACTCGCCATTTACGAAGTCATCCTTCTGACTCCGCCGATGCAGGAGCTGGTCGCCCATCGCGCCCAGGCAGTCGAACTCCGAGCCCAGGCGGTGCGTGATGGCTACGTCCCCATGCGCGAATACGGCTGGCACAAGGTGATGAAGGGTGAGACGACCATCGAGGAGGTCATTTCCGTCACCTCCTCCGACATCGGCGGCGCGGAATAAAAACCGATCATCGGAACCACGGCTCACTGATCCCCCGGCACTTTCCCAACCATGCCTCTCTTCGCATACAAAGCCCTCGCTGCAAACGGCTCCGTCACCACCGGAGAAATCGATGCGGCGGATCGCCCGGAAGCCTTGCGTGTCCTGGATAAAAAAGGACTCCAGCCGGTCAATCTCAAGGAGACCGCCGCACCGGCGGCTCCCAAGAAGGCGGCCCAGGGGGCGAAGTCGAAACCGGAGCCAGCGGAAAAAGCAAAGCCCAAGGCCGAAGACAAGGAAGCGCCGATCCCGGACGGACCGATCAAGCTCAAGCGTGCGGAAGTCGTGCTCTTCACCGAGGAACTTTCCGACATGCTCGGTGCCGGCCTCCAGCTTGAGCCGGCCCTCAAGTCGATGGAAAGCCGCCAGGAACTTGGAAACCTCAAGGCCGTGTCTTTCAAGATCCGCCAGATCGTGCGGGATGGTGTGAATTTCTCCGTTGCCCTGAAAAAAGTCAGCCCCAGCTTCGGCCCGTTGTACTGTTCGCTGGCGGCGGCGGGCGAGGCTTCCGGCGCTCTGGACGACATTCTGAAGCGCCAGGCGCACTACCTCAAGACCCTCGCGGAACTGCAGGCCCGCCTGATCCTTGCGATGATCTATCCGGCGTTCCTCATTCTCGCGGGCATCGGCGTTTCGATCGTTTTCGTCACCACCCTCATTCCGCAGCTCACCCAGCTTATCAAGAGCAGCGGCGGGGAAATCCCTCTGGGCGCGGCCATCCTCATCGGCGTATCCAACTTCCTCAGCAAGTGGTGGCTCGTGGTGCTGCTGACCGGCATCGCCAGCTTCATCTTTTTCAAGGCCTGGAAGGACAACGAGGCGAACAAGCCGACATGGGACCGCATCAAGCTCAAGCTGCCGCTGGTCGGTGCCGTCATCACCAGCCGGTTCTATGTACAGTTCCTGGAGACGATGGCCAACCTCGTCGGAAACGGACTGCCGCTCCTCCGCTCGCTGGAACTCTCGCGCGACGCCACCCAGAACCGTTCGCTGCGTGGCGCGCTGGACCAGGTCATCGCCCAGGTTGGTGACGGCCGCTCGTTCTCCAAGGCGCTCATCCGGAACGGCACCTTTCCCGCCCTGCTCATCGACATGATTTCAGTGGGCGAGCAGACGGGAAAAATCGACCAGTCCCTGCGCCGCGCCGCAGAGAGATATGACAAGGAGCTTGATAAGAGCCTGCAGCGCATCATGGCGCTCGTCATGCCGGCGGTGCTCATCGTCATGGCGGTGCTCATCGGCGCGATGGCCTATCTGATGATCACGTCCATCTTCCAGACGATGTCGAAGATGCAGTGATTCCGGCCTGTCAGGGGCCGTTCTCGGGAAGAACCGCCGTTTTTTGAAATTTCGGAAAGACAAAGTGTTCCGACGCACGTTATATCCGGCCCGGGACGAGCATAACCCGCCCTTTCCCCAACAACCACCGGGCGGATCCGACGATGGAATCTAACACATTCTAACGGATCATCCGGTGTCCCGACCCGCACATGCACCGCCTACCTTCCCAACACGCTGTCACCCGTTTCAAGGTCGCCTCCTGGCTGATCGTTCTTCTCTTCCTGCTGCTGTTGGCGACCTCCGGCCTCCTCGTGCATTCCCTCGTCACGGCGGACAGGGAACTGGCCTCCCTCGCGCTCGGGCTGATGGGCGGCACCGTCGCCGTCGGCATCACCCAGTGGGCCGTGGCCATCCGCGCGCGCTGCCCGCTGTGCCATGCCAAATCCATCGCGCGGAACGGTTGCTCGAAACACCGGAACGCGCGCGCGCTTCTCGGCAGCTACCGCCTGCGCGTGGCTCTGAGCATCATTTTCCAGAACAAGTTCCGGTGCCCGTATTGCGGCGAATCCACGGCGGCGAAGGCGAGGGGCCGGTGAAGTCCGCCGGACCGGGCGGTGGCCCGCCGCGGTCCGGACGGTTTTGAGGATCCCGTTTACCAACCTCCTCCGAGAGCCTTGTAGAGGCCCACCGAGTTGATGTTCCGCGCGAGGCGGAGACGGATGAGGGATTGTTGCGCGGTGTAGTAGTCCAGCGTCGCGGTGAGGACCTCGAAGTAGCTGTCCACGCCCTGGGTGTAGCGGGCCTTGGAAAGATCGGCGCGCTTCTGCTGCGCCTTGACGAGGCTCTGGGTGGCGCTGATCTGTTCATCCAGGCCCGTGCGTGAGGCGAGGCTGTCGGCCACCTCGCGGAAGCCGGTCTGGATGGATTTCTCATAGTTGGCGATCTCGATTTCCTTGCGGATCTCCGCCACGTCGAGGTTCGCCTTGTTGCGGCCGCCGTCGAAGATCGGAACGTTGATGGCGGGGGAGAACAACCAGGTGGCGGTCCCGTTCGAGAACAGGTTCGACAGGCTGTTGCTGGCGGCTCCGACGTTGGTGGTGAGGGTGATGCTCGGGAAAAACGCGGCGCGGGCGGCTCCGATGTTCGCATTCGCGGCACGGAGCTGGTGCTCGGCCTCGCGGATGTCCGGGCGGCGGAACAGCAGCTCGGAAGGAACCCCGGCACGGACATTCGCAACCAGGATCTCATCCAGCGAGCGCCCGGCGGGAAGGTTCGCCGGCAATGATCCGCCGCAAAGGAAGGTGAGCGAGTTGTTCACTTCCTGAATGCGCTGGCGGAAGGCCGCCAGGTCCGCCTTCGCCGTCTGGCGCTGGACCTCGATGGAGCTGAGATCCAGTTCCGAGATGGCACCGGCGTCGAACCGCTGTTTCACGATGTCATAGGCGGAGTTGAAGCCCTCGAGACTTTGCTCGGAAAGAGCGACCTGCTCATGCAGCGCGCGCTCCGCGAGGTATTGGTTCGCGATCTGGGCGACCAACGAGATTTGCGCGCCGACGCGGGCGGCGTCGCTGCCGAAGTAGCTCTCCAGCGCGCTGCGGTTCAGGCTCCGGACACGGCCGAAGAGGTCCAGCTCGTAGGAGGAGAGCCCCACGCTGACGTCATAGTTGCCGGAAGCGGAACCGCCGCCGCCATCCGCATTGACGCTGCGCCTGCGCTCGGTGGAGGCACCCGCGTAGATGGTCGGGAAGAGATCGCTGCGGGAAATGCCGTATTGGGCGCGGGCTTGTTCCACATTCAGCGCCGCGATGCGGAGGTCCCGGTTGTTTTCCAGCGCGGCCTGCACGAGTTTTTTCAACCGGGGATCGGTGAAGAACTTCTGCCATGCGATGTCACCCGGGACTTCCCCGCCGGTTTTGCCGGGGAACTTGCCGGAAACAGGGGAATTGATGGGGTCGAGCGCGGGGATGAAGGAACAAGAGGTCGTGAGCAGACCGGTGGCCAAGATGGTTGCGAGTGAGTTACGCATGGTGAATTTCTCCTTTTTGAGTTGCTGCAGGGGGAGCTTCGGCGGCGGGACGGCCAAAGAAGCGGGTGACGACTTTGCTGACGACCACAAAGAACACCGGGACGAGGAAAACCGCGAGGATTGTTCCTGAAACCATGCCGCCGGCGACTCCCGTGCCGATGGCGTTCTGGCTACCGGAACCCGCGCCCGAACTGATGACCAGCGGGACCACACCGAGGACGAAGGCCATCGAGGTCATGAGAATGGGACGCAACCGGAGACGCACGGCCTCCAGGGTGGCGGGGATGAGTTCCTTGCCCGCCTTGATCTCATCCAGCGCGAACTCGATAATGAGGATCGCGTTCTTGGTTGAAAGGCCGACGGTGGTGAGAAGGCCCACCTTGAAGAACACGTCGTTCGGCAGATCGCGGAAATGCGCGGCGAGCAGGGCACCCAAAATGCCGAGCGGGACCACCATGATGACGGCCACGGGGATGGACCAGCTTTCATAAAGCGCCGCAAGGCAGAGAAACACGATGAGAATGGACACCGCATAGAGGATGGGAGCCTGGCCCCCTGAAATCCTTTCCTCCAGCGACTGGCCGGACCATTCGAAGCCGAAGCCCTCCGGCAGCTTGCCGGCCATGGCCTCCATCTCGCTCATCGCCTCGCCCGAACTGAGGCCGGGGGCGGCCATGCCCTTGATGTTCACCGCCGGCACGCCGTTGTAGCGCTGGAGCTGTGGCGAGCCGTAGGTCCAGCTGATGTTCGTGACTTCTGAAAGGGCGACCATGCCGCCCTGCTTGTTCCGGACGTAAACGTTGCCGATATCCTCCGGTTTCATGCGGAAGGGTGCGTCCAGTTGGATGATCACGCGCTGCACGCGCGTGCCGTTGACGAAGTTGTTCACGTAGCTGGAACCGAAGGCGGTCTGCATGGTCGTGTTGATGTCCGCAAGCGACACGCCGAGCGCGCTCGCCTTGTCCTGGTCCAGCTCGATCTTCATCTGGGCGGCGTCGGAGAGGCCTTCCGGCCGGACGCCGGCGAGCTTGGGATTCTGCGCGGCCATTCCAAGGAGCTGTCCTTGGGCGGCGACCAATGCCTCGTGACCTTTTCCACCGAGATCCTGCAGCCAGAAGTCGAAACCGGACGAGGTTCCGAGTTCCGGGATGGCGGGAGGGTTGATGGGGAACACGATGGCGTCCTTGATCCCGGAGAATCCCGCGAAGGCGCGCTGGATGACGGCCTGCACCTTGTGCTGGGATCCCTTGCGCTCTTCCCATGGCTTGAGACGGATGAAGGCGAGGCCCGAGTTCTGCGCACGACCGGCGAAGCTGAATCCGGCCACGGTGAAGAAATGCTCCACCTCCTCCTGTTTCGCGAGATATTCCTCCGCCTGCTTGAGCACGGCGACGGTGCGCTCGTCGGTGGCGCCCTGTGGCAGCGAGAACAGCGTCAGGAAATAGCCCTGGTCCTCCTCGGGAAGGAACGAGGACGGCATCTTCTGATAGTAGTAACCGACAGCGGCGCAGATGAGGACGAGCGCGGCCATCCCTGAAGCCGAGTGCCTGACGAGGCTTCCGACCCAGCCTTGGTAGCGGCGGGTGGTGGCGTCGAAGGTGCGGTTGAACCAACCGAAGAATCCGCGTTTCTCATGGTGATGACCCGCCTCCACCGGCTTGAGAAGGCTGGCGCAAAGCGCGGGCGTCATCGTGAGCGCCATCAGGATGGAGAAGAACATGCAGGACACGATGGACATCGTGAACTGGCGGTAGATGGTGCCCACCGAGCCACCGAAAAACGCCATCGGCAGGAACACCGCGGTAAGCACCAGCGTGATGCCGATGAGCGCGCCGGTGATCTGGCTCATGGCCTTGCGGGTGGCCTCCTTGGGAGACAGGCCTTCCTCGCTCATGATCCGTTCGACGTTTTCAACAACGACGATGGCGTCGTCCACCAGAATGCCGATGGCGAGCACCATGCCGAACATGGTGAGCACGTTGATGGAGAAGCCGAACGCCGCCATGACGCCGCAGGTGCCGAGGAGGGCCACCGGCACGACCAGTGTCGGGATGAGGGTGGCACGGAAGTTCTGCAGGAACAGGTACATCACGAGGAACACCAGGATGATGGCCTCGATGAGCGTCTTGATGACCTCCTCGATGGAGATCTTGACGAAGGTGGAGGTGTCCAGCGGGAAAACAACCTTCACTCCCGGCGGGAAGAATTTCGAAAGGCGGTCCACCTCGGTGCGGACTGCGTTGGCGGTGTCCAGCGCGTTGGCGGTGGGGGACAGCTTGATGGCGCAGGCACCGGTGGGCTTGCCGTCGATGTTCGCCTTGATGGAATACTCCTGGCCACCCAGCTCCACCCGGGCGACATCCCGCAGATACACGCGGGAGCCGTCGGTGTTGAAGCGCAGGACGATGTCTTCGAACTGCTTCACCTCTCGGAGGGTGGAACGACCTTGAAGGATCACGTTGAGCTGCTGGCCTTGGACCGCGGGGAGCTGGCCGATCTGGCCGACGGGCACCTGGGTGTTCTGCGCGGCGACGGCGGCGGAGACGTCTCCGGGTGTGAGCGCGTAGCTGTTCAGCTTGTCAGGATCGAGCCAGATGCGCATGGCGTACTGGGTGCCGAACTGGATGACCTCGCCGACCCCCTGCACGCGGCGGAGCGGGTCGAGCACGTTCGAGGCCAGATAGTTCCCGAGACTGATGGCATCCATGCTGCCGTCATCGGTCGTGAGGGCGATGAACATCATGAAGTTGCGCGTCGCCTTGGCGACAACCACGCCCTGCTGTTGCACGGTCGCGGGAAGGCTGGGCGTCGCCAGCTGCACCTTGTTCTGCACCTGCACCTGCGCCACGTCCGGATCGGTGCCGGGCTTGAAATACAGGGTGATGGTGGCGGTGCCGTTCGCATCACTGGCGGACGACATGTAGAAGAGGTTGTCGATGCCGTTGAGCTGCTGCTCGATGACCGAGGTCACCGTGTCGGTAAGCGTTTCGGCGGAGGCTCCGGCGTAGTTCGCCGTGATCGAAATGGATGGCGGAGCGACGCTGGGATACTGGGCGACGGGCAGCCGCGTGATCGCGATGCCCCCCAGGAGACAGATGAGGATGGAGATCACCCAAGCGAAGACCGGGCGGTCGATGAAGAAACGGGCCATGTTGTTAGAAAGTTGGAGGGATCAGTGTGCCTTCGGGTCGGAGCTTTTTTCCTGCGGCGGAACATACGGCTCCGGTACCACGGGAGCACCGGGCCTGGCCTTGAGCTGGCCTTCCATGACGAGGCGTTCGCCGCCTTCCAGGCCGGACTCCACCACCCACTTGTCACCTATCGCCTCGGCGGTCCGGATCATGCGCAGTTCCGCATGGTCCTTGTCATCCACCAGCAACACGCTGCTCATGCCGGCCGTGGCGCGGGTGACCGCCCGCTGGGGCACCGTCACCACGTTTTCCTTGACCGCCTGCACGACGCGGGCGCGGGCGAACAGGCCGGGAAGCAGATCACCCTTGGGATTGGGAAACTCCGCGCGGAGCGTCACCATGCCGGTGGTCTGATCCACCGACACCTCGGAGAAAAGCAGGCGGCCGTGATGTTCGTAGGCGCTGCCGTCCTCCAGCAGCAGGCTGACCTTGCTTTCATCGGTGCCGGCCTTTTTCAGCGCGACGAGGTCGGCGCTCGATTGGGTGAAGTCGAAATAAATCGGGTCCAGCTGTTGGATGACCGCCATCAGGGTCGCGCTGCCCTGGCCAACAAGCGCTCCTTCCGTGACGACCGCCTTGCCGATGCGGCCCGAAATGGGCGCCGTCACGGTGGCATAGCCGAGGTTCAGTTCGGCGGTGGTCAGCGCGGCCTTCGCCGCGAGCAATTCCGCCGACGCAACGGCCACGGCGGACTCGGAATCATCGGCCTCCTTCCTGCTCACCGCGTTCACCGCGACCAGCTCGCGGAAGCGTTTGTCGTCGTTTTGTGTCTGCTTCGCGTTTGCCTCGGCACGCACGTAGTTGGCCTGCGCGCTGTCGCGGGCGGCTTGGAGCGGTGCGGGATCGATTTGGAAGAGCACGTCGCCCGCCTTGACCTCCGCACCTTCTTCGAAGGTTTTCTTCAGGAGAATGCCCGCGACACGCGCCCGGACTTCCGCCACGCGCACCGCATCGATGCGTCCCGGCAGATCCCGCGTGATGGTGACGGTCTCTTTCGTCACAGGCAGGAACGACACGTGGGCCGGCGGCATGGCAGGCGGTGCGGCGGCGGTCTTTTTACCGCAGCTCGGCAAACACAACCAAATGACAGAGAGGGGCAGGAATAAAATCGGGCGCATGGGAGATGGCGTGGAACCCTCAAACGAACGTTCGAGTGGATTAGGTATCGCCTATTTTTTTAAAACCGGAATGACTTTGATGTTTCCATGCTGGTAACTTTAGATTACCACTCTGGCCGGGATGGAACTCAGACATTTACGATATTTCGTGGCGGTTGCTGAGGAACTTAGCTTCCGCAAAGCCGCGGATCGCCTGAACGTGAGCCGCCCCGCCTTGAGCAAACAGATCAAGGATCTGGAGAATGAGATCTCCGTAAAACTGCTCCACCGCGACACGGTGAATGTCTCCCTGACCAAGGCGGGCGAGATTTTCCTGGAGGATTCGCAGCAGCTCCTGGCTTTGGCAGGCAACGCCATCGAGCGGGCCCATGACGCGCAATCCGGCCACCGGGGCAAACTGCGCATCGGCAGCGTCGGCATCATCGCCACGGATTTCCTGCCGAAGACACTCAAGATTTTTCATCAGAAATATCCGGGCGTGGAAGTGGAGTTCGTGGAGATGCTTCCCACCGAACAGCTTCGTTCGCTGCCATCGGGCAAGATCGACATCGGCTTCGCGTACGGCAAGGAAGTCGAGAGCTACCCCTACCTCCGCAGCCTCTGCGTGGTCCACTCCATCTTCGGCGTCGCCGTCTCCCGCCAGCACCCGCTGGCCACACGTGAATCGGTCGCGCTCAAGGATCTCCGTTGGGAAACCCTCCTTTGCGTGGGAGGCGACGGAAAGTCCGGGCATAAGGAAGCCATTTGCCAGATCTACACCGCGGAAGGCGCCAAGCCCACCAAACACCGGAAGATCGAAGGCTTCGACTCCATGGTCACGCTCATCGCCGCCGACCAAGGCATTTCCTTCCTCCCTCATGTACTGGATCTGGGCAACCAGGACGTGGTCATCCTGCCGCTGGATTCCACCGCCAACCTCGACTTCCACATGTGGGCCGTCTGGCAGGAAAATTCCGCGTCCCATCACGTGAAACACTTCATCGAGCTGCTGGAAGGCCGGGAACTCGTGACAAGCAGCCACGTGGCTTGAACAGCATTTTTCCTGCTATCTCCCCATGAAGTTCCTGCTTGTCCTCCCGCTTCTGTTGGTTTCGTGCGCCGCCATTCCCGGTGGTGGCGGCAAAGTCACCTACCGCTACGTCAACTCGCTCGACTTCGGCAACGACAACACCCTCGATGCCGTGACCGTCACCGGCTACGACGAGCAGAACAACGGAGAGGCCACCCGTCTCGATCTAACGGTAGGCGGATCCCGCCTCACCCTCCGCGATCCCTACGGCGACGGCAATGGCGGTGGCTACATGTACAACCCGGCCGTCGGCCTTGGCTCCGACGGAGCGCTCGTCATCACGTGGAGCCGGATCGGGGAGGTCCTCTGCCGTGCGGAAATCACCTCCGGCCCGCAAGGCCAGCTCATCGAACGGAAGCGGAGCGTGAAGGATCTCTCGCGATAGGGGATCCGTTGTGTCCACCATGTCGAAGCCTGTTATCAGGCCCGTCAGCGGATCGGCAATCCGAGCCACAACGCCACCCTCGCACAATCTGCCTGCGTAAAACCTGCCAGATCATTCGCCCCCATAAGGTGCAGGCAAGCCGCTCCGAATCGATCCTGCATCATGTAGGGCCATACATCATCCAGCCGCTCAAACAGAACATTCCCGCATGCCCATTTTTCAAACACCTCCGCTATCCGCATGACCTCCCTCATCAGTTGGTCCATTCCGTTGCAGCAGGCACCGAGGTTCAAGGTCGGGATTCTTTTCTGCTCCGCATGGCAGGCGGTCCAAAGAGACATCGCCGCTGCAAACACCGCCGCAGAATCCGGTTCGAGCCATGGAATTTGATCAGCTTGCACCGTTCTGTGCCTCCATTTGCTTGGAGATGTTGTCGATGATCGAACGGAAATGCTCCGCGACCTTCTCCGCTTCCTCCACATCCGAACATTCCTCAATGAGGAAATCCCCGTTATCCGGAATGCACCCGTCCCTCAGGTATTCCGCGGTTCTTTCCCATGACTCCATGCGCGCCTCCAAACCGCCAAGCAGCTGCCCGAGATCCAGTTCACCCAACGTAATCTGATAATTTTTTGCCATATCTGGCGAGATTACCTGGCCAGGTGATCACCAAACGACAAGCTGGAAATTTTTCCGAAGCCTGGAACACTGACCGCATGGCCCGGTCACCTTCCGTTCGATGGAAACGCGATGAACTCTTCGTCGCACTCAATCTCTATCACAAACTGACCTTCGGCCTGCTCCACTCCAAACAACCCGCCGTCATCGCACTGGCGGAAAGACTCGGGCGTGGTGCAAACAGCGTTGCCATGAAATTGTGTAATTTTGCGTCGCTGGACCCCGCGTTGAAGCTACGCGGCATCAGAGGATTGGAGGGAGCCAGCAATCTTGACCGCGAAGTTTGGAAAGAATTTCATGAGAACCCGGAAGAAGTGGTTCCTACGAGCGAGGAAGCTCTGCGAAATCTGCTTGAGGTGTCCGATTCCGATCATTTGGAGGTGCTTCCGAAAGAGGGATTCCGGGTGGTCAAATGCCCTCCGGGTGGTCCCACGGACGTCGTCGCCACGGTGAAGCAAAGAAGGGGCCAAGAGTACTTCCGGGATGCCGTATTAAACAACTTCGGCGGCCGTTGCGGTATCACCCAACTTGCCGTCCGCGAACTTCTGGTCGCCTCGCACATTCTGCCGTGGGGAAGGAACGTCTCCGAGCGACTGAACGTCCGCAACGGACTTTCCCTTTCCCGACTCCATGATACCGCATTTGATCGTGGGCTGATCACATTCGACGACGATTTGCGTCTTGTGCTATCCAGCGAACTCAAGGGGGAACTTCCTAAACGCGCCGTTGCGGAAAACTTCGGAGCTTACGAACGGGAAATACTGCATCTGCCGGATGATGCGGTGTTTCCAGAGTTGAAATTTCTTGCGACCCACCGTACGGAAATTTTCCGCAGGTGAACTCCCAAGGTGTCCTTCCCGGTTCTCGCCGGACTGTAGGTGAATCAAGGAAACACGACTTCCTCACGGAAACACGACTTCCTCACCCTTCGGCGCGTCGTTCCCGAAGCTGTCGCCGATGTCCTTGCTGGTGACGAAGAGCATCAGGGAGATGAGGGCGAGGGCACAGGCGGTCTGAAGAATTTCCAACGGCTTCGCTTTGACCGGGCGACCGAAGATCTTTTCCAGAATGGCGAGGGTGATGTGCCCGCCGTCGAGCACCGGGAAAGGCATCATGTTGAGCACCGCCAGGTTCACGTTGAAAAGCACCATGAAGGCCAGGATGCGGCGCCAGCCGTCGTCCGTCTGGAGCAGCTGGTATTGGAGCTTGGCGATGCCCACGGGGCCGCTGAGGTGGCTTACGCCGATGCTGGAATCCCGCGAGAGCACGCTCGTCACGGTGGTCCACATCATGCGCAGGCTGTCGGAAACCTGCGATACAGGACCTGGATGGACGATCTGCTGCTCGATGTGGGGAGAACCGTAGAAGGAAAGGCCGAGCATGGGACCCTTGCCCGGCGGCGACAGCGGAACCACCGGTGAGACGGTGATCGTGAGCGGTTTCCCCTCCCGGGTGATTTCGAAGACGATGGGCTGTGTGCCTCCGGCCTTGATGGCCTTCACCACCCCATCCGCATTCTTGTACGACTGGCCGTTCATGGTGACGAGCCTGTCGCCTTCCTTGAAGCCGGCCTTCTCAGCAGGGCTTCCTTTGACCGCATGCCCCATTTCGATGAACTCGGCTTCCGGACCGATGCCAACCTGGCGCAGGCCCGAGCGTTGGAACCATTTGGTCTCCTGTGTCTTGAACTCGGATGTGATCTTGAGTGGCTCGGCGACACCCGGGCGGGCGACGGTGAATTCAATCTGTTTGCCTTTGCTGAGGACAATGCCCTCGGTGATGCTGTCCAGCGTACCTTGGAAACCGTTCACGGTCTGGCCGTTGATGGCGAGGATCTTGTCCCCCTCACGGATGCCCGCCTGATGCGCGGGTCCGCCTTCAACGACATAACCCACGACCTGTGTCGGGATGAAATCCTTCGGTTTTCCAATCCCCCAGACCATGACGCCGGCCAGCAACGCCAGCAGCATGGAGAAGAGCGGCCCGGCGAAGGCAACGATGATCTTATCCAGAGGGGAAATGGGCGGGAGGGGGTTTCTCTCGTTGTTCGTGCCTTCGATGGACTCCATAGACGCCATCTGCGGCAGCGCGACGAAGCCACCGGCGGGAATCCAACCCAGCCCGTACTGCACTCCGCCGATGTCTTTTTTCCAGATGGGCCTGCCGAACCAGATCTGGAAGCGGTCCACCTGGAGGCCGCGCCATTTGGCGGCGAGGAAGTGGCCGAGTTCGTGGACGAAGATGATGATGTTGAAGCTCATCACCACGGCGAAGATGAGCAGGATCACCTCAAGAATACTGAAAATGGCGGACATGTTTCGGGGCTAGAATAGCGGGAACTTAGCGTTGCCGGACCTTCCGGCAAGTTCATTAAATTTCTTAAAAAATATCAGCGCAGGCTTACGGGCGGGTCGAGAATCTCGCGCATCACGAAGGCGCGCCGGAGTTCGGCGGGATCCCGAAGCCGGTCGCGGACGGAGAGCGGCCGCATCGGCTGGTTCTTCGCACTTTTTTTCGCGGACTTCGCCTCGACCCGGGCCCGGGTGGCCGCCGCGCCACCGGTGGTGGTGGCCTTGGTTTCCCGAATCTGGCGCAGGCGCTCGGCGAGATCCCGCTGGTGCTTGAGCGCCCTGGCCCTTTCGTCCGCCACCGCGGTCTCGTATCCCGGTTCGGGCAGCGGGGGAGGATTGGCCGCGCGTTTTGATGGGCGAGCGGTATCGGCCACCGGCTTGCGGTAGCTTTTGTCCTCGTCCAACGGGACCTCCGCTTCAGGCCACGGACCTGCCTGATCGTCGCCACGCTTCAGCTTGCCTTCGATGACGGATTTCACCAGCGACCCGATGACAAACACCGCGACGACGACAAGTTGGAAGTGATCGAATATCCAGTCCATGGCCAAGAAGGGTGAGGGAGATCAGGCGCCTTCCGTCTTTGAAATGTTCGTCCGCATCTGGGTGTCGGCTTTGACGTTCTCCATCTTGTAATAATCCATCACGCCGAGTTTTCCACTGCGGAAGGCTTCGGAAATCGCCAGCGGCACCTGTGCCTCCGCCTCCACGACCTTCGCCTTCATTTCCGCGACACGGGCGACCATTTCCTGCTCCAGGGCGACAGCCGCGGCACGGCGGATTTCGGCCTGGGCCTGCGCCATGTTCTTGTTCGCCTCGGCCTGGGCCTCCTGGAGTTGCGCGCCGACGTTCTCACCCACGTCCACGTCCGCGATGTCGATGGACAGAATTTCGAAAGCGGTCCCCACATCAAGCCCCCGGTGGAGCACGACCTTGGAGATGGAATCCGGCGACTCCAGCACCGACTTGTAGCTGGCCGCGGAGCCGATGGTCGTGACGATGCCTTCACCGACACGCGCGATGATGGTTTCCTCCTTCGCACCGCCGACGAAGCGGTCGAGGTTCGTCCGCACGGTGACGCGGGCGCGAACTTTCACCTGGATGCCGTCCTTCGCCACGCCGTCGATGGTGGTGCGTCCGGAGGCGGGATTCGGACAGTCGATGACTTTCGGATCGACCGATGTGCGGACCGCCTCGACCACGCTTTTTCCGGATCCCTTGGTTGCGAGGTCGATGGCGCACGCGCGGTCCCAATCCAGCTCGATACCCGCCTTACGGGCGGCGATGAGCGCCTGGATGGTGGGGATGACGTTTCCGCCGGCGAGGAAATGTGCCTCGATATCGTTGATAGGGATCTCAATGCCGGCCTTGCGCGCGGTGATGCGCGAGTCCACGACCATGCCGTAGGGCACCTGGCGCAGGCGCATCGCGACGAGATCGGTGAACCCGACATAGGCTCCCGCAAGCCACGCCCGCAACCAGACGTTGAAGAACGAGATGACGATGCCGAAGATCAGCAGGCCAAGGATGACGATGACAATGAGGACGATGGTGGATACTTCAAGCATGGGAGTGATGGTCGGTTGGATGGGTCATGGTGACAATGAGGCGGAAATTATCCGCTCCGGTGACTTGTAGAATGGAACCCGCGGGTGCCTGGCCTGACTGGCAGAAAGCTTCGTAACGGGAGCCATCCACGAGGATGTAGCCGCTGGGTGACAGCATGGTGAGCGCTTCCGCGGATTTTCCCACGAGTTCCCGGGCTTCCTCTCCCAAGGCGGCTGAAACACCGGTGATTTCACTGGTGAGGAACGCGCGCCTGCCCAGTTTCGTCCGGGGCAGGATGCGGAATTCGATGAACAGCGCCAGCCCGCCGATCGTGAAAGCCGTCAGGACGGCGAGCAGCCCGCCGCTGTTTCCATAAGTGACAAAAGAGACCACGCACCCGGCGAACATGAGCAGACCTCCGATGCTGCCGAGAATCGCTCCGGGAATGATGACCTCCACCACAAGGAACAGGATGCCAAGGGTGAACAACAGGATGATGAGGCTCATGAAACCACCTCCACTTTCAGGCTGAACTGTTCGACCCGGGTCACCCTCACAGGCACCCCTGCATCCACATGTCCGATCGCAACCCGCGCCTCGTAGCGTCGGCCATTGATTTCCACCTGTCCGCTGGGAAACAATCCTGTGACGGCCACGCCTGTTTCGCCGAGGAGCGCGGAAGGCGAGGATCCGCCACCGGTAAGGGGGCGCACCCCGCCCGGTTCACCAGCTACCGCGGCATCGAGGACCATGTTTCCCCACAATCCTCCACGGGGAAGGAACTTCAAAATCGCGAGGAAAATCACCACCGCCAGGGCGACGCCGGTCACGACATTGACCAGAGGGCGGACAAGGGCGCCGCTGGAAAGCGGAATCGGCTCACCCGGCCATAGATCTGTCATGGACCACACAAGCGAACCGAGCATCAATGCGGCACCCACCACGGCGGGTATCATCATCCCTGGGAAAAAGAACACCTCGACCGCAAGCAACAGCGCTCCCAACAAGAAGAAGATCACCGGTTCATGTCCGGACAAACCCGCCGCGAACTGTCCGAAAAAGATGACGGCCAACAGCGAAAGACCCGCCACTCCGAAGAAGCCGAACCCCGGCGTCTTGAACTCGATGAACAGGCAGACCATGCCGAGACCAAGCAACAGCGGTGTGATGCTGGTGAGGTACTGGGCGAGCTTTTCCGACCATGTGACTTCCAGCTGGCGGACTGTATAGTTCCCGGCTCCGTGGAGCCGGTCCAGCAGATCGGTGAGATTTTCCTCAATGCCCACGCCCAAGAGCGGCTGCGCGG
Source organism: Luteolibacter yonseiensis (assembly GCF_016595465.1). Lineage (NCBI taxonomy): Bacteria > Pseudomonadati > Verrucomicrobiota > Verrucomicrobiia > Verrucomicrobiales > Verrucomicrobiaceae > Luteolibacter > Luteolibacter yonseiensis. Next base: position 698,258 of record NZ_JAENIK010000004.1, read on the forward strand.
GATCTCCATAAGACTTCGTCGCCTCCTGGGCGGTGAGCGAGAGGAGCTCGCCTTTCGCCTTGATCAGGTGCTCGCCGATCTTGAACTCGGAGTCCACATCGATCATCGAGGAAATGACATCAGCCCGGTAGCCCTTGCCCTCCGAGATGGAACGCACGCGGGCTTTCAGATAGCTGACAATCTTGTGGCGCATCGTCTCATCGATTTCCCCGCCGGAAGAAAGCACGGGAGCCGCCGCACCGATCACCCCGCCGGGCGCGAAATAGATTTCGTCGGTACCTGCGGAAATCAACGCACCTGCGGAGATGGCTTCGCGGTTGATGTAAGTGACGGTTTTTCCGGGAAATTTTTCCAATGCCTTGAGCATTTCAAACGTGACGTCCAGTTCTCCCCCAGGCGTTTCCATGTCGAGCACGATGGTGTCCACGTTTTGCTCGATGGCCTCCTTCAGTCCCCGGCGCAGGATGAACAGTTCCGGCTTCGCGATCTGCTCGCGGATCGGAATGACCACGACTTTTTTCGTTGGTGCCGGTTGGGCCTCCCCATCGGCGGCACGGAGCGAGATGGCCGACAGAAGTACTGTCGCCATCGCCAAAATGCTGAAAAGTCTCCGGCTCACGAAAACAACATGTCCGGAATGAACCGTGTCTACAAGCTCACGCTTGGTGGAAGATCCCGGTAATTTTCCAATCGATAGGTCCGATGGGGACATCGGAAGAGACCTGCTGCGGCCCAGTGGCGGCTTTGAGCGGGAGTTATTTCAACCGCTGCTCGAACAGCCAGCGGATGACCTCGATGTTATCGTACGTCTGGGTCCACGAGTCGTGCTCAACCCCTGGGTAATAAGTGACCTTCGGTTTTCCTCCCGCTTTTTCGAGGGCCTCGACCATGGTACGGGTGGTTTTCACCGGCACAACGGGATCCGCTTCACCGTGAAAAGTCCAAATCGGGGTTTTTTCATAGCGTTTCGCAAGTCCGGGATCACCGCCGCCGCAGATGGGAATGGCGGCGGCGATGTGTTTCGATTCCCGACCCAGCACGTCCCATGTGGCGAACCCCCCCATGGAAATTCCGGTCACATAGAAACGCTTGGGATCGACTGGAAATTTTTTTTCGGTGTCTTTCGTGAGATCGATCACCGCGTCCACCAACGCATTCGGTTTGTCCGCTTCGGTGAGTTCTCCGGTTTCGAGGCTCGCGGGGGACCACCAGCGCCCGGGCGGGCACTGTGGCGCGATGAGGAAGATGGGCTGGCCGAGTTTTTCCGCGCCGTTCAAAATGGCACGGACACCGTGTTTGAGCTGTGCGGAATTATCCGTGCCACGTTCGCCCGCACCATGGAGGAAAAGTACCAGAGGGTAGGTCTTTCCGGCTTCGATTTTTTCCGGAGCGCTCCAGCGGTACTTCACCACCGTTCCATCCTTCGCCTTCCATTCGAGGGCCTGAAGGTCCGCGGCGGTGGATAAACAGCAACCTAACAACGAGACGGCGAGGATGGATTTCATGACCGGGTTTTAAAAAGAAAGCTCCGGACTTTTGAAGATCCGGAGCCCGTGGGTGAGGTGTCTCAGGCTGGCTTGTTCGCGCCGGCGTTGCGGATGCTGTCGAAGGTGCCTTCGATGAGCTGTTTGCCTTGTTCGCCGATGTTGTGATAGATGGTGGTCATCGTTTGGATCGTGCTGGCGGCAGGGCCGGCAAACGTGAATTCGCAGTTCACGACCTCGCACTGGTTCAGGGCGAAGGGACCGTATCCGAGAACAACGAAGCGGCAGTTGGTGAACTGGCAGGATTCGTACTCATGGAAATCAAGCACGACTTCTTCGTTGGCGAAATTGTTGTTGGAGATTTTCATCGATGGTTGTCAGGTGTGGTTTTTTGATTTTTTGGTTTTTACCAGGTTTCGCCCGTATCTCGTTTCCTCTTGGAAAAAAATCGTTGGGTTTTCGAACGTTGGAGCCGCCAGTTAACGCATGGTTTCATGACAGTGCAATACCGATCCCGTTACGAAACACGGCTGTCCAACTGGAAAATCTGGCCCGAAACCGCCGGGAGGTCGTCATGGAGGTGTCGGATGAATTTGGCGACCGCTCCGGGCGTGTTGAAACAACCGAGCACGTGGTCTTCCAAAATAGCCGATTTGCGGCGGTCTGTGACGGCCCGGGTCATCCTGGTTTCAAGAAACCCTGGCAGAATGGCGTTCACGCGGATGCCATGCCGACCATTCTCCCGCGCCAGCGAGTTCACGAGCCCCAGCAATGCCGCTTTCGCAGTCGCGTACGCCACCTGCCCGACAGGCGGGTGCAGGGCCGAATAACTGGAAATGAAGACAAGATGACCCGCTCCGCGCCGGATCATCGCGGGAAGAAGGGCCGCCGCACAGTCGGCTGCTCCCTGGTAATTGACCGCCATCACCTCGTCCCACGCATTTTCGTCCTGCCGGAGCAGGGGAGCGTCCCTGATGATGCCTGCGGAGTGGATGAAAAGATCCGCCGTCCGCGCTGTCAGAATCCGCCTGATGGCTTCTGGATCGCCTACATCGAGCTCGTCACGGGGTGGTGCGAAGATTTTCCACGCGGATTCCGGAAATTCGGAAAGAATCGCGTTTCCCAATCCTCCGCTGCCTCCGGTGATGACGAGTTGTTTCACTGGAAAAGGGTGTGCGGATCCGGCTCCAGGGAGCAAGTATCAAGAAGTCCGGAAAAAGCTGTGAATAACCTAGGAATGATTGGTGGGGAATTTTTTCAGGTTTGAAAAATGGCGACTCATTGAGAAGTCATACAGGTTGTTCCCCAACTTGTTCTTTCCGTGGAACCCGCATGGTTGAGCTGGGGAACGGTCGTTTTGGAGAGTTGTTCACAGTATTAAGAAGATGATCTTATAGGTTCAAAAATGAAGAATTCATCAAGAGAAGAGCATGTGGAGGGGTGAACAACTGCTGAAACGGAAAGGTCCCATCAGCCAGATGAGACCGATGGGACCTTTGATGTGATCTGATGTTCGAACCGCTCAGAGAAGCATCAGGGCCGGTTGCTCGATGAGTTTCTTGATTTCCGACAGGAAGGCGGCTCCCACGGCACCATCGACCACGCGGTGGTCACAGGAGAGGCCGAGGTTCATGCGCAGGCCGGGAACGATCTGGCCGTTTTTCACGACGGGTTTCTCGATCGCCGCACCCACGGAGAGAATGGCGGCCTGAGGCGGGTTCACGATGGCATCGAATGACTCGATTCCCCAGGCACCGAGGTTCGAGACGGTGATCGTGCCACCGTCGAACTCATCCGGTTTGAGTTTTTTGTCCTTGGCCCGGACGGCGAAGTCCTTGACCGCACGGGAGATGGCGAGCAGAGACTTGGACTCGGCTTGTTTGATGACCGGGGTGACGAGACCATCTTCCACGGCGATGGCAACGGAAAGGCCGACGTGCTTGAATTTCACGATGTGGTCACCGGCGTAGGAAGCGTTCACGGCAGGAACCGCTTCGGCAGCGTTGATGACGGCCTTGAGGATGAAGTCGTTGACGGAATATTTGTTGCCGTGGGTCTTTTCCGCCTGGGCGTTGACCTGTGCGCGGAGGGCCATGAGCGGTGCCGCGTCGACCTCGAGGTGGAGGTAGAAATGTGGGATCGTCGTCTTGGAAGTAAGCAGACGCGAGGCGATGACCTTGCGCATGGAGGAAAGCTCGATGCGTTCATCGCCTTCTTTCGCGGTGGGCAGAATGGCGGCAGCGGCGGGTGCCGGCGCGGCAGGAGCTGCGGTTTTGGATTTTGCCGAGGCTGCGAGAGCGGCGGCGGCGGATGCTTCGGTGGATGCCTTCGCTTTTGGAGATGCGGTGGCGGATTCGACATCGCTTTTCACAATACGTCCGGCTGGTCCGGAACCACTGACGGTTGAGAGATCCACGCCGGTTTCGGCCGCGATCTTGCGGGCGAGCGGTGAGGCCTTGATGCGGTCTCCGGAAGGAGTGGCGTCAGGAGTGGTGGTCGCGGGCGAGGCGGCTGTCGCAGGTGCGGGAGCGGATTCGGCGGCGGCCGGTGCGGATGCCGCGGCTGGTTGTGATGCGGGAGCAGGAGCGGCGGAACCGCTGGAATCCCCATCAAGCACGGCGAGAATTCCGCCGATCACGGCCTTTTCACCCTCTTGAACGAGAATCTCGGTGATGACTCCATCATCGAAGGCCTCCATCTCCATGGTGGCTTTGTCGGTTTCGACTTCAGCGAGAATGTCACCAATTTCGACAGTGTCGCCGACTTGTTTGTGCCATTTGATGAGGGTTCCCTCGGTCATGGTATCCGAGAGTTTAGGCATTTCGATGTTCACAGACATGGTATTGATAGGGAATGGAGTCGGATTGAGAATGGGAAAAAGTCAGGGCATTTCCAGCCTTTTTACGGGGAGAATTGGAGGACAAAAAAAGCGCGGGGAGTGAGTGTCTCCGCCGCGCTTGGAAATCGTGCTGGTTCAGCTCAAGGAGCGATCGGCTTCATGGTTGGGACCAGGCCGAGGTTCGGGCTGCCGACGGAACCTTGGGCGCTTGCCAACTTGAGGGTGGACTCGGCAGTGGTGCCGCATGCGCTTTTCTCCGGGCAGTAATAGTGGGTGCAAGCAACGCGCTTGATACCGACGCGCTTGGTGACGGTCTTGTAGCGTGGCACTTTTTCCTCGATGGTCTGCACCATGCCGCCTTTGCCGTCCTGGCCTGGGACGACGACTTCCTTCGTGACGGTGTCGTAGTGGCAGGTTTTCACCTGGCGGGTCTCGGTCCGGTAGCCGGCGAATTGCTTGGTGAAGCCGTAATCGGAGCAGCAGGAGGAGAAACCGAGGGAAACGGCGACAAGTGAGGCACAAAGAAGGAGGTTTTTCATGATGATAAGTTAATTATGGAGAGGGAAATGAGTGGTATTTTTAAAACATGCAGCAACAGGAGGCCAGACACAGCGCCGCAGCTGCCGCAGCGATGAGAGTTGTGATACGTAGGAACATAAAACAGATGCTAGGACGGCATGGTGAGTTGGCAACAAAAAAGACGGCGGGGACCCGGGAAGTTTGGCCCCGCCGTCTTTGTCAGAAACAGATGGATCAACGCATGCCGAGCACCTTCTCCACGATACGGCGTGGATTTGGAAGTTGCTCATGCTCAATGTGTGGCGAGTAAATCGCTGGTGCATCGATTGAACAGACGCGCTTGATCGGAGCATCCAGATAATCGAACGCCTGCTCCTGGATGAGCATCGCCACCATGGCGGAAACACCACCGAATGGTTTGGACTCGTCAACGAGGACAACGCGGTTGGTTTTCCGCACTGTTTTCAAAATCGCATCCACGTCGAGAGGGCGGATCGAGCGCAGGTCGAGGACTTCGGCATTGATACCGTGTTCGCTTTGGAGGATTTCCGCAGCGGCGAGGGAGTGGATGACGGAGCGGCCGTGGGCGATGAGGGAGATGTCGCTGCCTTCGCGTTTGACGTCCGCGACACCAAGCGGGACGACGTGATCCCCATCGGCGACATCCGGCACTTCACCGGTGGTTCCATAGAGCAGGGTGTTCTCCATGAAGTAGACCGGATCGTTGTCGCGGATGGCGGCCTTGATCAGGCCCTTCGCATCGGCGGGGGTGGCGGGGACGCAAACCTTCAAGCCAGGGAACGCGGCGAACATGCCTTCCGGAATGTGCGAGTGGGTGGCTCCCACGCCGGTGCCGCCGTTCGCAGGGCCACGGACAACAATCGGACAGTTGCAAAGGCCACCGGACATGTAGCGGACGCAAGCGGCGTTGCTGACGAGTTGGTCGAAAGCGACGGAGTGGAAGGACCAGAACATGAGCTCCATGACGGGACGGACACCGAGCATGGAGGCGCCAATGCCCATGCCGATGAAACCGGCTTCGGAGATGGGGGTGTCGACGATGCGTTTGTCGCCCCATTTGTTCCAAAGACCTTCGGTGACCTTGTAGGCACCGTTGTATTGGGCGACTTCCTCGCCCATCAGGACGACATTGGGATCGCGGGCGAGTTCTTCGTCGAGACCTTCGCGGAGGGCTTCACGGTAAGTGAGAATGCGTGACATGGAAAATTTTCGGAATTGGAATTGCGGAGGGTGGATGGAAGAACCGGATCAGTCGTTGAAGAAATGTTGTCCGATTTGCGAAGCGGGAGTGTTGTTGTCCGACTCCCAGTAAACGTCGGTGCTGATGTCCGCGATGGTTGGGGCGGGTGATTCTTCGGCGAATTTCGCGGAAGCCGCGGCTTCGGTTTTCGCGGCATCATTGATGGACTTGACCAAGTCATCGTTAAGCACGCCTTCCTCAAGCAGCTTGCGTTCGAAGACCATGATGGGATCATGGTTGTTCTTGTAGTTTTCGATTTCCTCGGGAGTGCGGTATTTCTTGTGGTTCGCATCCGCCACGCTGTGGCCGTAGTAACGGTAGGTGTCGATTTCAAGGACGGTGGGCTTGTGCTCCTTGCGCGCACGTTCCATGGCGATGTGTGCCTTGGCGCGGACTTCGTAAACATCGGAACCGTTCACCACATCCCATTCGATGCCGTAGGCTTCGGCACGTTGGGCGAGGCAGCCATTGTAGGCGGAAGAACGCTTTTGCGAGGTGCCCATGGAGTAGCCGTTGTTTTCAATGACGTAAACGACGGGGATTCCGAAAAGCGCCGCGATGTTGAGCGATTCGTGGAAAGCGCCTTGGTTGACCGCGCCATCACCCAGATAGCAGAGACAGCAACCTTCGCGGCCGAGATACTTCAGGCCATATGCAAGGCCGAGGCCGAGCGGAGTCTGACCGGCGACGATACCATGACCACCCCAGAAATTCTTGTCGGGCGCGAAGAAGTGCATCGAACCGCCCTTGCCTTTCGAGCAACCGGTTTGTTTGCCGAACATTTCGGCCATGCATTCGTTCATTCCCATGCCGACGGCGAGAGCGTGACCGTGATCGCGATATGCGGTGATGAAATGATCGTCAGCTCCACCGAGGGAGATCGTGCCAACGGCCACGGACTCCTGACCGATGTAGAGGTGGAGGAAACCCGCCATCTTGCCAGCATTGTAGAATTTCAGCGCAGCCTGCTCGAACCGGCGGATACGGACCATTTGCGTGTAGAGCTCGATCTTGCGCTGTGGAGTCAGCGATTGATTGATGGGCGAGCTGGCGAAATCGAGTGGAGTTGGACTGGCGCTGATCATGATTGGCTTGGGAAAAGGGGAGGGATGATTTACTTGGCGAGCACCGGTTGGGCGGCGGCAACCTTTGGTTTGGGCAGGCGGAGCTGGGCTCCGATGAAGATGGCGGTGAAGAGGACGTTCGCCGCCGCGAAATTACGGAGGAAGACCCAGGAAGGAATCGTGGAACCGGTGGGTCCGGTCCAGAGCGACTGCCAGAGACCCGTGAGGGATTTTTCATACATGGGATCACCGATCCAGGCGGCACCGTTGGTGATGAGGTGGAAGATGACGGCGGATGCAAGAGACCCCGCAAGAAGCTTTGGGAAACTCTGACCTGACAGTGCCTTACCCATGAAAAATACAGCAACGTATGCCAGGAGCGTGGTGGCGAAAATGGGGAGATCGGTAACGGGCCCTTTGGCGAAGAAGTAGGTCACGGCCCAAATGCCGAAGGGAATGGCGAAACCACGCCACCCGGATGCCAGCATGGCACCACAAAAAAACAATGCCGCCAACGGCTGGAAATTAGGCTGGGATTCAGGAAGCGCGCTTCCCAATAACCGGAATGCGATGAGCAGTCCGACGATCAGACCGAGTGGCAGGTAGCGTTGCATGACCCGCAGAGAATTGTGGATTTTTACGGACACGGCTAGACCAAAATCCCGGGTCACAAAAGGTTTTTTCATGTCTGACATTCTGATTTTTCAAGAGGCTGGAGCAGAGACTCGGTGGGAGGAAGTAGCAATGATCAATGTTCCACGTGGAACATTCGATGATTTTTTCGGGGCTTGAGTGTGGCGACCCCGGCGTTACCTTGTGGGTCTCCAAAGATGTTTCGATTCCCCAAGTGCTACGATGTGATTGTGATTGGTGCCGGTCATGCTGGTGTGGAAGCCGCAATGGCGGCCGCACGCATGGGTGCGGAGGTGGCCGTGCTCACCCAGAACCTCGACACAATCGGCCAGATGTCGTGCAACCCGGCCATCGGTGGTCTTGCCAAAGGCCATATGGTCCGTGAAATCGATGCTTTGGGAGGTGTGATGGGATTGAATACGGACGCCACGGGGATTCAATGGCGCATGCTTAACGCCTCGAAGGGTCCGTCCGTGCGTGCCCCACGCGCGCAGTGCGATAAGAAGGCATACCAGTTTCGCATGAAACGCGAACTCGAGGCCATGCCCGGAGTCGAAATCCACCAGGGAAACGTGGCTGAACTTCTGGTGCAGGACGACCACATCACGGGAGTTGTTACTTCACTGGGGATGGAGATTTCCGGGAAGTCCGTGATTCTCAGCGCCGGGACTTTCATGGGAGGCCTCATGCATGTCGGTCTCCGTAACGAGAAGGGAGGACGGATGGGGGATGCTACCTCTCACGTGTCCGAATCGCTTAAACGGCTGGGTTTCGAAGTGGAACGCTTTAAAACCGGAACGCCCTGCCGCTTGAATGCCCGATCCATTGATTTTTCCAAATGTGAGCGCCAGGATGGTGACACCCCCGTTCCTAGGTTCAGTTTCATGGCAGACACGCTTCAAAAGGGCGAAAATGACCTGTTCACTCTCAATCCTTGGGGGGATCCAATGTTCCACGTGGAACAAATGCCGTGCTGGATCACTTACACCAACCCCCGCACCCATGAGATCATCGCGGGAAATCTTCACCAGTCGCCCATGTATTGTGGGGTGATTGAGGGAGTGGGGCCACGGTATTGTCCCTCCATTGAAGACAAGGTGGTGCGGTTCGCGGAAAAAGAACGTCATCAGGTTTTCCTTGAGCCTGAAGGACGTCATACCCTCGAATACTACGTCAATGGCGTATCAACTTCTCTGCCTTACGAGGTGCAGCTCGATTTTCTGCGATCTATCGTGGGGCTGGAAAAGTGTGAGATCCTCCGCCCTGGCTATGCGGTTGAGTATGATTATTGTCCACCCACCCAGCTCCGCCATACACTGGAGACGAAAAAGATCGAGGGTCTTTACTTTGCCGGCCAGATCAACGGAACCTCCGGCTACGAAGAAGCGGCCGGGCAGGGGCTTATCGCAGGAACAAACGCGGCGCTTAAAGCCCTTGGAAAACCGGAGTTTGTCCTAGGCCGCGACGAGGCCTACCTCGGCGTGATGGTGGACGACCTGGTCACGCGAGGCTGCACCGAACCCTATCGCATGTTCACCAGCCGGGCAGAATACCGCCTGCTCCTGCGCCAGGACAATGCGGATCTCCGGCTCACTCCGAAAGCTACAGAAATAGGCCTCACCAGCGGTGAACGTGTCCGGCGGGTGGAGGAAAAACGGGTTGGTCTGGAAAGGGCGGATTCTTATGTCCGCCAGGTAGTGCACGAAGGGGTGAAACTGGATCAATGGTTGCGGCGAAGTGAGAATGAGTGGCACACGCTCCCTGAAAACCTGCTTTCAGAGTTCCACGTGGAACTTTGGCCGCTCATTGAGACGAATTTCAAATATGAAGGTCATCTCGTCCGCCAGCAGGCTCAGATCGATCGCATGACTCGGCAGGAAAGCAGGCGCATCCCTGCGACGCTGGATTACACGACCATCCATGGCTTGAAAAAAGAGGCGCAGATTCGATTCAGTGAGATCCTCCCGGCGACCTTGGGTCAGGCGGGCCGCATCCCGGGCATCACTCCGGCGGATCTGGCAATTCTGGTGATATGGTTGGAAAAACTCGAAAGAGAACCTGCCGTCCGGTAAGGCTCCGCTGTTTTGCCTCGCTCTTGAAAACGTAGGCTGGAAACTTTACCCCATGCGCCTGATCCTCATCTTCAGCCTGCTTCTCACCATAGTTTCCAATGCCGTAGGTTTGGATCAGATAATCGGTGAATTTGAGATGGATAGCCGTGATGTGGCCATCTCTCCTGCCGTCTCCTGGAGCGCCGCCCGGTTGGAACGCGAGGATCGCTTCCTGAACGATTGGGAGAAGCACTTGGAATCCATCGACTATGAACCACTGGATAATGTGGCCCGGATCGACTGGCATCTTCTTCGCAATCTCCTCCGGGAGCGCCGGAATGACCTATTCCTCCAACGCTCGCAACTCCAGGAGATCCATCCGCTGCTTGCTTTCAGCGAACCTTTACTGGAACTGGCCCGCGGCCTCGGCGATCGCCAGCTTGCCGATTCCGCAGAATCAGCCTCCGCACTGACCCAAGCTTCCGTTGGTTTGAAGGAACTGCGCAAACAGCTTGATGCCGGTCGTGCGAAGGATGCGCCCGCCGATTCGCTCCGGCCCACCCCCGGCTTGGCCCTGCGCGCGGTGGCCGCCATCGATGAGTTGCGGGATAAGATCGACGGTTGGTACAAATTCTACGATGGCTTCCAGCCTGATTTCCGTTGGTGGAACGAACAGCCCTACCGCAAACTGCTGTCAGACTTGGATGCCCTGACCTCTTTCCTGAAGAAAGACATCGCGGCGCAGAAAGGGGAACCCGACGACCCGCTTGTCGGTGATCCCATCGGTGCGGCCTCCCTCCGCAGCTCGCTGGACGCCCAGATGATTCCCTACAGCACGGAAGAACTCATCGCCATTGCGGAGAAGGAATTCGCCTGGTGCGAAGCGGAAATGAAAAAAGCCGCGACCGATCTTGGCTGCCAGACTACTGCTGAAGCCCTTGAGAAAGTGAAAAGTCATCACATCCCGGCGGGTGGCCAGGCGGCACAGACACTTGAAATCGCCTCGAAAGCCATCCGTTTCCTGAAAGAACGCGACTTGGTCACCATCCCTCCACTTGCGGAAGAAAGCTGGGGCATATCCATGCTCAGCCCACAGGCACAAAAAAGTCTTCCTTATGCGGTGTATGGGCAGCCGCGCATCATGGTGGCGTATGCCCATGAGGCGATGGATCATGTGGACAAACTGGAAGCCATGCGGGGAAATGCTTATGCGTTTCTCCATATCGTCACACCTCACGAACTGATTCCGGGGCACCATCTGCAGGCTTTCATGGGGCGTCGGCATTCCGGCTACCGTTCACCCTTCCGCACCCCGTTTTTGATCGAGGGCTGGGCGCTTCATTGGGAAATGCTGCTTTGGGATCAAGGATACACCGCCACTCCCGAGGAAAAAGTGGGGGCGCTTTTCTGGCGTATGCATCGTTGCGCACGTGTCATTGTCAGCTTGAAATTCCATCTTGGTCAAATGAACACTTCAGAGATGATTGATTTTTTGGTGGAGAAAGTCGGTCACGAACGCAGCGCCGCCACGGCGGAAGTACGCCGTTACGTCGGTCCGGCCTATGGCCCGCTTTATCAAGCAGCCTACATGATCGGCGGTCTCCAGCTCCATGCGTTGCAAAAGGAACTTACCGGCCCCGGTTCAAAGGAGGCGATCACTCTCCGTCAATTCCACGATCGGATTCTCACGCAAGGCCCCATTCCGATCCAAATGATCCGAGCTGCTTTGAAGAATGAATCACTCCCGAAATCGTGGAAACCAGACTGGCGTTTCGCGGATTGAACCAGTTCCAGCGGGTTGGCATCAAGGTTGTTCGAGCGGTGCGAGGAGGTGGGACAGCGTTTCCGGGTCGATCCTGAGTTTGCTGGTTTCTTCAGACAGCAAGGCCTCCACAAGGGCGGATTTATGCTTCTGTAGCTCCAGAATCCGCTCCTCGATGGTGCCGGTGCAGACCAGCTTGTGGACGAAGACCGGCTTGGTCTGGCCGATGCGGTGGGCACGGTCGGTCGCTTGATTTTCGGCGGCGGGATTCCACCAAGGATCGTAGTGGATGACCGTGTCCGCAGCGGTGAGATTCAGACCGGTGCCGCCGGCTTTGAGGGAAATAAGGAAGATCGGCACATCCCCGGATTGGAATTTTTTCACCAACGAGGCCCGATCCTGGGTCTGACCGGTGAGCTTGAGAAACGGGATCCGGGCTTCTTGCAAGTGAGCTTCGATGAGCTCAAGCATCGAGGTGAAACTCGAAAAGAGAAGGATGCGGCGGCCTTCCTCAAGCAACGTGGGCAGCAGTTCGTCCGTAAGATAAAGCAGCTTTGCCGAATCGGTGATCTTGCGGGCCGCAGGGGTCTTCAGAAGCAGTGGATGACAGCAGATCTGCCGGAGCTTCAGGAGCGCGTCCAGAACGATGATGTGTGACTTGGCGAGTCCCTGAGCGGCGATGGCTTCACGGACGCGCTTGTCCATTGCGGCGCGGACGGATTCGTAGAGATCGGTCTGCTTCCTTGCGAGGGTGATGGGGTGGATGAGCTCCGTTTTAGGAGGAAGTTCGGTGGCAACCTGATCTTTCGTACGGCGCAGGATCAGAGGGGCCACGCGCCGGTTCAGTGAAATCTGGGCGGTGCTTGAGCGGTCACGTTCGATGGGGCGGCGCAAGTGGGTGTTGAAGCTTTTCTCGTCACCAAGGAACCCCGGCATGAGGAAACGCATGAGGCTCCAAAGTTCGCCGAGGTGGTTTTCCATCGGAGTTCCGGAAAGGCAGAGCCGATGGGAGGCGCGGAACTGGCAGACATTCTTCGCGACAATGGAGTTCGGGTTTTTGATGTATTGCGCCTCGTCCAGCACGCAGACGTGCCACTCCTGCGCCGACAGGATTTCGAAATCCCGGGTGACCAGCGGGTAGGAGGTGATGACCAGATCCGCCTTTGCGATGCGCTTGTAAGAATCGCCACGTTCCTTGCCCTGAAGCAGGACGACCGTGAGGTGTGGGGTGAACTTTTCCGCTTCGGCAGCCCAATTGGGAGCGACGGAGGTGGGCGCGATGACGAGAGATGGCTTGCGCGGCTTCTTCGCAGACTCTGCGGCAAGGTGGGCGAGTGTCTGCACGGTTTTCCCCAGGCCCATGTCGTCGGCAAGGATCCCATGCAGGGAATTCGCTGTAAGAAATTGCAACCAGCGGAAGCCCTCGGCCTGATAATCGCGCAGCTTGGCCGTGACTTTCCTAGGCAGAGGGATGTTTTCTATTGAACTTATATTCAATAAGTTACTTGCCAGTTTCGCAAGTGATCTGAGAGTCTCCGAGTCATTCAACGCGAGCGAATGAGCCACGACTGCGGCACCCAGCCTGTCGATGCGCACCGGGCCGTCGCCTTGATGGCTTGAGAAGAGATGGCGCACCTGATCCACCATTTCCATGAGTGGTCCCGCCGGGAAGCGGATGGAACCCTCTTCAGGCCTTTCGCAGGGAAAAATAAGAAATTCCGGAAACCCCGGCGATCCGATGGGCGGGATGTTCCGCCGGATGGCTTCAGCGATATAGGGAATGAGATTGAGCTTTTTTCCGTCGATCTCAAACTTCGCGTCGAACCGGAACCACTCGATGCCATGGCTCGTCTCCGGCTCGATTTCCGGGAAAAAGGCTCCGGCATCCCTGATGAGCAGACCGGTGGACGGTTCGATTTCAACCGTCCAACCATCCTGGCGCATGGCTGCGAGTGCGGGACTCACGAGGAAATCAAACCACGCCTCCATCATCTCGTCCGGTGCGGTGTCTGGAACCGATACCCGGCGATCTTCCGGCGTGAGCAGGTTTGGTTGGATGGCCTGCTCGAGAGGGATGAAATTCAAAAGGCGCAGCCGGGATTCCGCATCACTCTCGAAAGCTGGGTCGCGGGGCTGGACATAACGTATTCCTTCCCGGATCTCATAGTGGACCTGTGCTGCCGCCGGATCGATCTGAGGAAGCGGTTGTCCGCCCGGATACTGAAAAAACAAACGTCCGCAAATGATCTCCCGCGCCGAGTAGCGGTAGCCGAAGAGTCTTTTCTGAATGACCAGATGGGGCTTCGGGGTGACGGGAGGCAACTGGACGGTCCGGACATCCTGTGGCAGTGGCAGGGAAGGGGCGAGCTGTTGCAGCTTTTCCGTGATTGCCGCCACCTGGCGCGCGGGAATCCTCGGTCCTACGGTCCAGGAGGAAAGCACGTTGGGCGGAGTGTGGCTGGAGAGCAGGCCGATGGTGCCGGTATCCCGTTCCAGATAGCGTGGTGGCAGCGTTGGCAGGATGATGCGGGGGACACCGTCTTCGAATTCCAAAACGGGCCGTGCGGAGCCATCCGCCAGCATTTCCCACGCGGGGAGTGCGGGAAGATCCGGTCCGGCCCGGGCCGGTATCCATTCGCTGTCACCCGATCCCGAGACGTAAAATCGCCCGGTGGCGAAGGTGGCCTGCAGAAGATCCTCCCATCCGTCTCCCGTCAGACCCATCTCATCCCAGATGCCCTCCTTGCGCCGGCGCTGGTAATAAAGCGAGGCCGGTATGAAATCCTCCGGAACCATGTACTTCGGCGGTTTGCTCGGATCCGCCTGCGCCACGGTGTCGCTGATGGTGAAGCCGCCGTCTTTTTGAAAAGTGGCGACGCGGAGCACGAAACGCCAGACGGGAGGCTGACCGTAATAGGTCGTCTGCATCAGGCAGAACGCCAGAAACCGTTTTTCAACCGTGGGCTTTTTCGGTGGTGAGACGGCGGTTTGCTGCGCGGTTTGGATCTTGTCCAACCAGGATGTCACCGAGTGGTCCAGTTGCGCGGGGACCGGCGCGGCTGCGACCGGGGGCGCGATCCGCGGTGGAAGAAGCTTCTCCAACATCAGCAGAATGACGGCCGCCCCATGTTTGCAGTACATGCCCACAGGGCAGGAGCACACGGCCTCCACCGCCCATGCGCGTCCGGTGCGGAAGAAAACCACTTCCGTGTCGTAGGGTTGTTTCCTGGTGCCTGTGACCGAGGCCTCGCAGCCCACACGATCGCCCCTGTCATGCCGGACCTGCGTGACGTGGATGCTGCGGTCGTTCGTGTAATCGTCGGACCGTATCAGGCTGCCACGGTCGAAGCCCCGCCGCCAGACGTCCGTTTTGAGCCAATCGATGAGGGTTGGCTCGTCCCGGACGGTGGCGACGAAAGCGTCCATCCGCTTCAGTTCGCCACGATATTGAAGATCTTGCCGGGGATGAAGACGATCTTGCGGATCGTTTTTCCTTCGAGATGTTCGCTGACCCTGCTGCTGGCGAAGGCGGCGGCTTTCGCGCCTTCTTCGTCGATGTCCTTGGAAACCATCAGGCGGTCGCGGAGTTTTCCGTTCACCTGCACCACGAGTTCGATCTCGCTTCTCACGAGGGCGGATTCGTCGTAAGCGGGCCACGTGGTCTCCGAGAGCATCGTGGTGCCGCCGAGGCGGGCGTTGATTTCCTCCGCAAGGTGAGGGGCGAAGGGATCGAGGACGGTGAGGAACCGGGTGAATTCCTTCAACGGCACCACGTCCGCCTGGGTGAAGGCGTTGGTGCAGATCATCATCTGCGAGATCGCGGTGTTGAAGCTGAGTTTCTCGATGTCCTCGCCGACCTTCTTGATCGTCTCGTGGACCACGCGGAGCAGCTCCTTGTTCGTGCATGGCACGTCCTGGATTTTCGGAGAGGTCCTGATCCCACCGTCTTCGGTTTCCTCGAAGGCGACACGCCAGACGCGGGCGAGGAAACGTGAGACACCCTCCACGCCCTTCATCTGCCATGGCTTCACCTGTTCCAGCGGGCCCATGAACATTTCGTAAAGGCGCAGCGAGTCCGCTCCGTACTCGGAAACGACGTCGTCCGGATTCACCACGTTGCCGCGTGACTTGGACATCTTCTGGCCGTCCTCACCCAGAATAAGGCCCTGGTTGACGAGCTTCTGGAATGGCTCGGGCGTGCGGACGTGGCCGAGATCGAAGAGCACCTTGTGCCAGAAGCGGGCGTAGAGCAGGTGAAGTACGGCGTGTTCCGTACCTCCCACGTAGAGATCCACCATGCCGGGCTTTTCACCCGTCCAATAGTCCTCGGCGGCGTTGGAGATGAATCGCTCCTTGTTACCAGGATCGCAGTAGCGCAGGTAGTACCAGCACGAGCCGGCCCATTGGGGCATCGTGTTCGTCTCGCGGATGGAGCCGTCCGGCAGCTCGACCCAGGCGGTGGCCTTGGTGAGGATCGGCTCCGGGGAACCGCTTGGCTTGTAGTCGTCCAGCGGTGGCGCGAGCAACGGCAGTTCGCTCTCGGAAATGGCGTGGTGATGGCCGTCCTTCCAGATGATCGGGAACGGTTCGCCCCAGTAGCGTTGGCGGGAGAACAACCAGTCGCGCAGCTTGAACTGCACGCGGCGCTTGCCCTTGCCATCGGATTCCAGCCAATCGATCATTTTCGACTTGGCTTCGGCGGTCGGAAGCCCGTCGAGGAAGCCGGAATTCACGGCGGTTCCATACGCGGTGTAGCCTTGCCAATCCGAGTCGTCGGTCGGTTGAACCACCTGCGTGACCGGCAGGCTGAATTTTTGGGCGAATTCAAAATCCCGTTCGTCATGTGCCGGCACGGCCATGATCGCCCCTGTGCCGTAGCCCATCATCACATAGTCCGCGATCCACACCGGGATCTGCTCGCCGCTTACCGGATTCGTCGCGTAGGCACCGGTGAAGACGCCGGACTTGTCCTTGTTGAGATCTCCGCGGTCCATGTCGGACTTGGAGGAAATCGCTTTCTGATAGGCCTCGACGGCGTCCTTTTGTTCGGCGGTCGTGATTTCCGGGACGAATGGATGCTCGGGTGCGAGCACCATGTAGGTGGCACCGAAGAGGGTGTCCGGGCGGGTCGTGAAAACGGTGACGGCCCTGCCGCCGATGGTGAAATCCACCTCCGCACCTTCGCTGCGGCCGATCCAGTTTTTCTGAAGCATCTTGATGCCATCCGGCCAATCGAGGGTGTCCAGTTCGTCGATCAGACGCTGGGCGTATTTCGTGATCCGCAGCATCCACTGGCGCAGCGGGCGGCGCTCGACGGTGTGGCCTTTCGACTTCCATTCCTCGACTTCCTCGTTTGCCAATACGGTCCCGAGGTCGGGCGACCACCAGACAGGTGTGTTCGCGACGTAGGCGAGACGAACCTCGTCGATCTCCTCGCGTGTCCAGCCCTTCGCTTCCAGTTCGGCAACCGGCTTCGCCTTACAGGTCTCTTCGCAATAGTACGAGCCGTAGAGCTGCAGGAAAATCCACTGCGTCCAGCGCACGTATTCCGGGTCAGTGGTTGCGATCTCACGGTCCCAGTCGTAGCCGAAACCCAGTGATTTCAATTGTCGGCGGAAATTCTCGATGTTCGACGCGGTGGTGATCGCCGGATGCTGGCCGGTCTTGATCGCGTATTGCTCCGCAGGCAGGCCGAACGAGTCATAGCCCATCGGATGCAGCACATTGAAGCCGTTCATCCGCTTGTAGCGGCCGATGATGTCGGTGGCGGTGTAACCTTCCGGATGTCCCACGTGCAGGCCCGCGCCGCTGGGGTAGGGGAACATGTCGAGCACGTAGTATTTCGGCTTCGTGGCATCGAAATCCGCATCGCCCGGTCCCGGGGTGCGGAAGGTCTTCTCGTCCTCCCAGCGTTGTTGCCATTTGGGCTCGAAATCGCGGAAGGGGAATGGTTTGCGGGCGTCTGACATGGTCTTGAAAGGGCGGCAAGGTGGTGGATTTTCCTTGAGATGAAAAGAAAAACCCGGACAGGGCGGCGAACATCCAACATCGGACGCCCGGCATCGGACGTTGAAAAGAAGAGAAATCGGGAGACGCGGCCCACTCCGGTGTGGTTCACCTGGCGTCCAACGCCTTCGAAACCCGCTCGATGAACCCCGGCATCACCCCCGCCGCACCGCGTGGCACCGTCCCGTGGTCCAGGTCCTTGATCTCGTGGAACTCGACATCGGGGTGCTCCAGTTTCTTCAGCGTGGCGAAGAGCAGTTCGTTTTCCTCCACCCGGCACGGCCACTCGATCCGGCGGTCGCCCGTGATCAGGCAGATCGGCGGCAGATCCTTGGACGAGAACCGAAGCGGCGCGAAGTCATCGATGTAGGGAACCAACGAAGGCCCGGGGATTTTCTCCAGTTCCTTCACGTGGAAATGGGTGGTGACCTGCGCGCTCACCGGCAGCAGTCCGGCGATGTCACCTGGTGCCAGCCCGTAAGGTTTCAGCCACTTCGCATCCATGCCCACCATCAAGGCGAGGTAGCCGCCCGCCGAGTGGCCGCCGACGAAGACCTTCTTCGGGTCGCCACCGTACTTCCCGATGTTCTTGATCGTCCAAGCCACCGCCGCCGCCGCGTCCTCGATGAAGACCGGGCAGGGGACTTGTGGGGAAAGCCGGTAGCCTGCGGAAACAAGCGCCACTCCATCCCCCGGGAACTGCGGAAAATCACGTTTGCCTCCCGTCAGCCCGCCACCGTGGAACCAGATCAGCGTGGCGAATCCCTCCTTGTCCGCAGGCAACCGCATGTCCAGCGCACAACGGTGTTCCGGGTCCTCCTGTTTTGTCTCCGCGGGATAATAAGGGATGCTGGCGGCAGGAGCGGCTTCTTTCGCATACGCGGTGACGAAACAGGCTTGGAGGATCAGCAGGGTTTTGAGAAACTTCATGGTGGCGATGCTGCCTTACGGATACCCGGCTGACGATTCAGGAATTTCATCCATGCTTTTCCCATCATTCCTGCTTCCGGATCTGCCATTCCACGATTCATTCTCCTGCCGTGACGGAGATCCGGGAAATCGCGGAGCGCGTGTTGTTCGCGGAGACGCTTGAGGAAAAGCTGCGGCTGGGGCCGGTCGGCGCGGTGGATCATTCACCGGGCCCGGCGATCGCCTTGCCGGATGCTCCGGGACGCCCCCGGGAGCTGCGGGTGCGCGGCAATGGGGTGCGGGTGGATTTTCCCGGGATTCATCGGCTGGACGATGATCGGGAGAGGGGGGTGATGCTGCATTTCCTGGCGAATCACGAACTGTTGGCCGCGGAGCTGATGGCGCTGGTGCTGCTGCGTTTCCCGGACGCGCCGAAGGAATACCGCGCCGGGGTTTACGAGGCGATGCGCGAGGAGCAGGCTCACGCGCTGATGTACGTGCGGCGCATGAAGGAGTGTGGCATCGCATTCGGGGAACTGCCGGTGAACGATCATTTCTGGCGGCTCATCGCACCGATGGAGACCCCCTTGGACTTCGTCACGCGGTTGAACCTCACGTTCGAGCAGGCGAATCTGGATTTTTCAAAACACTATGCCGGACTCTTCCGCCAGGTCGGCGATACGGCGACGGCGGCGGTGTTGGAAAAAATCCATCAGGATGAGATCGGGCACGTGGGCCATGGCTTGAAATGGTTCCGCCGCTGGAAGGAGGGCGGGGAAACGGATTGGCAGGCCTTCCGTCGTTGTCTGCATTTTCCGCTCACCCCGGCGCGGGCGAAAGGGCTGGCTCCGTTCAATGCGGACAGCAGACGGCTCGCCGGGCTGGACGAGGATTTCATCAGCCATCTGGAAGTTTGCGAGCATTCACGCGGAAGAACGCCGGTGGTGCATTGGTTCAATCCGAACGCGGAATCGCATGCCCGTGCCACGATGATCGGGAAACCCTGGCAGCCGGATAAAACGGCGCTGGCACTCGAGCATGATCTTGAGGCGCTCATGCTGGGCTGCTGCCGGCGGGATGATGCCGTGCTGATGCGCGCCGCGCCATCCATCGACCATCTCACGAGTCTCAAGAACGCGGGCTATGAGTTGCCGGAAATCATGACGGTTGGCAGCCCCGCCGGTCGCAAGCTCGGCGGACTGAGGCCGTGGGCATGGTCGCCGGATGCGGTCGAACGGCTTCGTCCCTATGCGGACGACGTCTCGCCGAACGTGGACCAACCCTGGCGGGAGGCGCTTCCTGCGGAATGGTTTTCAAAGGAAATCGGCCTGCGTCTGGAGCATGCCATGGGCCCTGTTCCGGAAACCGGATTGTTGTTTCATGAGGTGGAACCTGTCCTCTCGGCGATCCAGCGGCATCTCGGCTCCGGACAGGCCCTGCTCAAGGCACCCATGTCCTACGCGGGTCGCGGGCATCTGCGGGTGAATGCGGAGAGCGATCCGCTGAAGACACGCAACTGGATTTCCAACACCCTCGCCAGCCACGGCTCTGTCGTCGTCGAGCCATGGCTGGATCGCGTGATGGATTTCTCCGCACTCTACGAAATGAAAGCCGATGGCGCCGTCCCGCTCATCGGCATGACCCGCATGGAAAACGACGCGGCGGGACGCTTTCTCGGCATCCGGGTGAGTCCGAAATGGGGAACGATCTTGGACCCGGAGATCGCGGTGTATTTATTCCGCGAAGCCCGGGTGATGGAGGTCTATCAGAAACAGATTCCGGCGTTGCTGGGTGGATTGCTTCCCGGCTATGTCGGACCGTTGTGTGTGGATGCGATGGTCCACCGTCGCGCGGACGGTTCGCCCGCGCTCAAGCCCGTGGTGGAGATGAACGTCCGTATGACGATGGGCCGCATCGCGTGGGAGTGGATGAAACGCAAGCCGGGCAGCGCGGGTGGCAGGCTTCGTCTGTTGCGCCGGCAATCACTGACGGCTGCTGAATTGGAGGAGCTCCGGAAGGGGCCCGGAATTTTTCTGAACGATCCGGCATCCGCATTGAGTTTTCTCGCCTTCTGGGAAGAGCGCTGAGATCCAGTCCTCAGGGATTCCGAAAAAAAAATTTGATCGACCCGAGGGGTGGAGCGGTTTCGAAGCGTTGGTAGGATGAAATGACCAGACATTCATCCGGCCACACACCGCGCTTCATCAGCACGGTCTGCTTTTTCCTGTATGCGATTTCCGCCATCGTCCATGCGGTGGAAGAGGTGCCCGGCGGTCGGGAATCCCCGTTGGCGGCTCCATTGAAAATCGCCACCGTGGACATGCGGGAGCTCTACAAGCAGTATTACCGTAGTACGGAACTGGAAAAGGAGATGGGCGTTCATCAGGCAAGGATCCAAAAAGAGGATGGCGCGCGCGTGGCCCGGGCGAAGGAACTCGAAGAACGGCTGGGAAAAATCCGCAAGCAGCTTGAGGACCCCTCCCTGAATGACTCGAAAAAACAATCGCTCTTCAAGACATGGCAGGCAGGGCAGCAGGAAGCCATCGCCCTTGATCGGGAACGCCGTGAGTTCGTCCAGCGCCGGGCACAGGCGCTCAATGAGGAGATGCGCCTCCGGATGAAGGCCATTCTTGGAGAAATCCGGGGGATGGTCGAGGAATGGGCGAAATCGGAGGATTTCGACCATGTGCTCGACCGGTCCGGTCTCAGCGGCTTCCATGTTCCCATCCTTCTCTATGCCAAGGACTCCACCGATATCACCGGAACCCTTCTCAAGGGGCTCAACCGCGGTGCTCCGGCGGAAAATCCCGTGACAAAAACCGCTGGTGAAGACAGGCTCGAAGTTGAAGCAGGCCGTTGATGGATGTTGAAATTCCAACGCTGACGCATGGGTTGTCGTGCTGCGACGAAGCCGCGTGGCGGACATTCCACGATCATTTCTATCCCATGCTCCATGCCTTGGCCGTTTCCCGGGGAGCCGCCGCCTGCGATGCGCCGGGGATCGTCCAAGGCGTCTACCTGCGGGTCCTGCGGCATGCGAAGGTGTTCGGGAGCGCGGATTCCTTCGACGCCTGGCTCGCCTGTCTCGTCCGCTGCGAGGTCATCGATACCGCCCGCCGGAGGGGACGGAGGTCCTGGCTGAATGAACGTTTCCAGCAGTGGCAGGAGTCGAGATCAATCGATGGGGACGACGCCGCCCGGAGCCAGTTGGAAGACGCGCTGGCTGGTTTGGACGCGAGCGATCTTTCGTTGATCCAACGGCATTATCTGGACGGCTGGTCGCAGGAAAATCTCGCCGAGGAACACCAGATCAGCGTGAAGGCGGTGGAGTCGAAACTGGCGCGTCTGCGCAAACGTGTCCGCCGGAATTTTGAGAAAGCCGCAACCCATTCATCGATATGAATCCAACGGACGAGACCGCGAACCAAGTCTGGGTGAGGACACTGCCGCTGGTGCGCAAGGCCCGTCACCGGCGGAGGAGACGGCGCATCATGCTGGCCGGCATCTCGGCATGTGCCTTGGTCTGCTGTCCCTGGCTGGCATGGAGGCAGTCTCCGGGTGCGCCTTCGGGCCTGCCTATCGGCTTGCCTCCGGGCGAGCGTGGTACGGCGGCTTTCGTGCCACCGGTTTCCGAAATCCAGGAGACCATCGCCGTGATGAGGGTGGACGAGGAGGGCAGGATGCGGTTGGAGGAACTCCCGGTAGGTGAGTTCGGATCCGTCGAGCTGGTGTTCGGCCTGACGCAGCTGGTGTCCGACGACCTGCCAGATTGAAAAAACCCGCCGCGGCATGGAACCGGGGCGGGTGGGTTGAAATCTTTTTTTTCAGGCAGGCCCTCAGTCGAGATCCTTCTTCTCAAGCGCCTTGTCGATGTGCTTGAGGAAATCCTCCGTTTTCGGGAATTCGGAGGCGAAGAAGCGGGTGAATTCCTTTCCTTCCGGATTGAAAAGGATGACGGTCGGGAAGCCCTCGATCTTGTATTTCTCGGCGTAAGGCTGGTTCTTCTCCTTTACGGCCTTGTCGCCGTTCGGGTAGTCCAGTTCGACCAAGATGTATTTTTTCGATGCCTCGGAGACGAACTCCTTCTTGGAAAAGACGTTTTTCCGCATGGCGATGCATGGCGGGCACCAGTCCGAGCCGGTGAACTCGACGAGCACCGACTTTTTCTCCGCCTTGGCTTGGACAAAGGCTTTTTCAAGATCGGTGGTCCAGCCTTCCGGGGTGTTGGCGAATGCGGAGGAGGTGAGAGCGGCGACGCCCAGGGTTGCGGAAGCGAGCCAGGTAATTGCTTTCATGTTACTAATAAGCGTAGCGAGCTGGCGGTTTATTCAAAAAAAATCGCCAGATTTCTTTCGAGCCGGTAGCCAGTGGCCATGCAACGCCTCATCCTCGCCACCCGCAACGCCCATAAAACCGCTGAAATCCGTGCGATGGTCGGCGACCGCTACGAAGTCCTCGATGTGACGGCGTTTCCCGACCTGCCGGAAATCGAGGAAACGGGAACAAAATTTTTAGAAAACGCGCGGCTCAAGGCCGAGGGCATCAGCCTTCACGTGGAAGGATGGGTGCTTTCGGACGATTCGGGTCTGGAAGTGGACGCCCTCGACGGCGCACCCGGCGTGTGGTCATCCAGTTATGGTGGGGAGGAAGGGAACCACGCGAAGAACAACGCGCGGCTCCTCACGGAAATGGCGGGGAAATCCGACCGCACCGCCCGTTTCCGCTGTACCATGGTGCTCGCGAGGGATGGCAGGGAAGTCGCGCACTTCAGCGGCGCCGTGGAAGGTCGCTTGGTTGAAGCCCTGCACGGCACGGGTGGCTTCGGCTACGATCCGTTGTTCATACCAGACGGCTATGACCAGACCTTCGCGGAATTGGGTGACGGGATCAAAAACACGCTCAGTCACCGCTCCCGTGCGCTGGCGGAGGTCATCGCGTATCTCAACGACAACGGCATAAAATAATTTACATTTCTTGATAATTTGAAAAACTTTTCATCATGAAACGGTTTTTCCTGCTCCTTGCCCTCCTGACGCCCGTCATCGGCACATTGGCATCCTGCTCAAGTCAGGTGAAAGCCAAGCACCCGGTTTCGTACCGGTTCGAGAGAGGTCGCACGGCGATGATCAAGGATGGGGTGGCCTACGCTCCAAGAAACGCCCCCGCTGCAGTGAAACGCGCCATCGCCGCAGGTAACCGGCTCCAGGGGAAACCTTACAAATGGGGCGGCGGCCATGGGAAATTGCAGGATTCGGGTTACGATTGCTCGGGTTCCGTCTCCTATGTCCTGCGTGAAGCGGGCCTCATGAAAGGCAGCGGTACTTCCAAGAGCTTTTTCGGCTACGGCAAGAAAGGTGAAGGGAAATGGATCACGCTCTATATCCGGAACGGACATGTCTTCATGACCGTCGCGGGCCTCCGTCTCGATACCGGTGGCCCGGGGAACGAATCCGGCCCCCGTTGGAAAACCGCGACGCGTCAGGGCCGCGGCCACGTGGTGAGGCATCCCAAGGGGCTTTAAACCGCCGCGGCGAGTTCCGCCAGCGTCGGGAAAACCCGATCGGCGGAGGCAAAATCCAGTTCCGCCGTCACCCGGTTCGGAACGACCCATACCGTCATGCCGGCGGCCTTCGCGGCTTTTACACCATTGAGCGAATCCTCGATGACGAGGCATTCCGCAGGAGGAAGTCCGAGCCGCCTCGCACCTTCCAGGTATAGATCCGGCGCGGGCTTGATCCGTGGAGCGTCTCCCCGGCAGACCACCGACTCGAACCGATCGGCAAACGCGAGTTTTTCCAACCAGCCGTCCACCCAATGGTGCGACGAACTTGAGACGACGGCCCGCCGGATCGCCTGGGTTGCGAGCTTGTCCAGCAAACCGGTGACGCCGGGCATGAGCCCCTCACCCGCCAGATCGCGCAGGATCTCCTCCTGCCGCCGTGCGTCGAGATCGTGCCAGTCGAACGCCAGGCCCGAGAGCTCCTCCAGGTGCGTCTTCGGCGACCACGTGGCGAAGTCGGAGCCGATGCAGCGGGTATACGTCGCCAGCGGCAGATCGTGCCCGTGTTTCCGGAATGTCCGCAACCACGCCTGGTAGATCGCCCATTCGGTATCGACGAGCACGCCGTCGAAATCAAACAACACTGCGGAAAATGCCATGCATTGGGATGGCCCGGCGGTGGTGGCTCTGGCAAGTGTGGATTGACAGGATGGGCGGCGGATTCACGTTTCCTGCAGACATGCGCCGCCTCATTGCACTGATTTTTTCCCTGCTCGCCCTTTCCGCCGGAGCGGAAACCAAGCCGCCGAAGGGCGTGGATGCCACACTCGTTTCGGAAACCGGCGGCATCAGCGCGGGAAAAAAATTCACCGTCGCGCTCAAGCTGCGTCATCACGAGAAGTTCCATACCTATTGGGAGAACCCCGGTGTGGCGGGTGTGCCGACAAAGATCGTGTGGCAGCTTCCCGAAGGCTTTTCCGCAGGGCCCATCCAGTGGCCATATCCGGAAAAAACCATGATGGCGGTCCATCCCGTGCACGGATACGAGCGGGATGTCATGTTGCTGGTGGATATCACACCTCCTGCGGAAATCCCATCTGCGAAAGTCACGCTCCAGGCCACCGCCACGTGGATGGCCTGTGCCGACGGGTGTTATCCGGGAAAAACCTCCCTCAGTCTCGAACTTCCAGTTTCGTCCGAATCGGGCGTGGATGAGACGTTTTCCAAGGCACGCCAGGAAATCCCCCGCGCGCTGGAGGATTGGGATGCCAAGCTTTTGTCCGCTGTGGATGCGGAGGAAATCCGCTTCCGCCTGACGCCTGCTGATCCCGGTTCGACTCTGCCGGGTGATCTCTATTTTTTCTCCTCGGACGGTCAGGTTTCCTCGGACCAACCGCAGCACGTCGAACAAAAAGACGGATCGTACGAAATCACCGTCAGGCGGTCCGAGTTTGGTCCCAAGGGGAAGGCAACCCTGCCGGGAGTCCTGCTATCCAAGTCCCCGCTCGGTAAGGATGGGCCGCGTTTCGCCACCATCGAGGCACGGTAGGAGTCGCGGGTTGGAGACCCTTGGAACCGGTGGCCAGGCTTCCACCGGTGCAAAAAAATCCCCCGGACCACGGATGCGGAACGGGGGAGCGGTGTGGGGAATGATGGTGCCGGCTTACTTGGCCTTCACGGTCAGAACACCGGACATCAGGGCGAAGTGGCCTGGGAAGGTGCAGACGAATGGATAGGCACCGGCTTCGGCAGGAGCGGTGAAAGTGAGGGTCTCCGTCTCGCCGCCGCCCAGAAGCTTGGTGTGGGCGATGACCTGCTTCTTGCTCTCCTCGTCTTCAGGGACGTAGTCGGTGGTGGTTGCCTTCATCGCCTTGGTTGCGAAGGCAGGAATCGCGGTGCCCGCCTTGAGAAGGACGAAGTTGTGGCCCATGGCAGCCTTCGGAAGCTTGCCGATGTGTTTGAAAGTGAGAACCACGGTGTCACCGGCGGTGACTTCCAATGCCTTGGTGCTGAACTGCATTTGGTCGTTACCAGTGAGTTCGAGTTTCTTTTCCTCGGCGAGGGCGGGAAGGGCGATACAGGTGGCTGCGAATGCTAGGATCAAATTTTTCATAATCAATGTCCGTGTTAGAACGTGCGGCAACTGTCGCATCTTTCATTTAGGGAGCAACCGAAAAGCGGCATCACGCATGGAAATCAAAGTCCAACGCAGGAAACGCCCGGCCGTTCAGCCGTGGTTCGATGGCGTGCCGGCCCGAATGGTAGACCCGGGTGGTGACCGGTTTCATCGGATGACGGCCGGTGATCTCCCAGATTTCCCCGCCTGCCAGCTCCCTGACCCGCCCCTTGAAAACCTTGGGAGTCTGGCTGCCGTTCGCCTTGCGATGCAGGATCGCGTAATCGTAGAGCACCCGCAGCGGGGCGGGGGAGGTGTTCCTCACCCGCAGGCGGTACTCGAGATGCCCGCCGATTTCCACCGCTGGAGTGAGGAGCGAGAATTCCTCGATTTCCAAGGAATCCGCGCTGCCGAATCCGTGGTAGGAAAGCGCCTGCGGGTGGCCTTGTTTGATGAGCGTGCGGCAGGCGTGACGGGCGAGTTTCGCAAAACCGGCGTCCGGCTTTCCCGCATCCCGCCATTTTGCCAGGGTTTCCAATACCAGTTCCGGATGGGATTTGCTGAAATCGTTAAGATGGTTGGAAACGGACAGTCGCACGTAGTCGCTCTTGTCGCGGTGGAGGATTTCCAACAATGGCATGGCAAGACCGGGATCCGCCATCAGTTCGGGGAGACGCTCGCCCCATGGCAGCAGCGGGCGGGTGCCTTCGGATACAAGCCGCCGGACATGCTCGTCCGGATCCTTCGCCCATTTCTTCATGTGGCGGAGCGTGCGTTGCCGGTGTTCCCGCAGGAACGGACGGATGGCGAACTCCGCGGTGAAAACGCGTGTCATCTCACGCAGCGCGGCCATCGACTCTTCGAAATGATCCAAGCCGCGCCGTGCCACGATGTCGGTGAGAGGCCAGACGAGGAAACCACGCAGGCCATCCGGATCGTCCTCATTCCGCGCGAGGGTTTTGACAAGGATGGGAAACAGCTCCGGTGATTCCGGAAGACCGGCCTCGATACGCAGCGCGATCGACCGCATCCGCTGTTTCAGCTCCAGAGGCTCGAGCTCCTCTTCCAGCCCGCGGCGGAAGGCGGCCATGGGAAATGCCGGATGAACGTCCAGGATGCGCGTCGCGATGCGGCAGGCGTTCGGATAGGAAAATGCGTTTTTGAAAGGCTCCATGGTGCGGGCGCTTGCCGGGTCGCACCATGCGCATCAGGCGGCCTTCGGATCGAGAATGAAATCGATGAAAATCTGCATGCGCTGGAGAACATCGGCATCGATGAACTGTCTCGCATCCGGGCAATGCAGCCAGCTCTGCGCGGTTTCCTCGTCTTTCGAAAAATTTCCGGCAGGGGCGGTTTCGATTCGGGCGAGTTCCGAAAGCATGCTCGTGAGGGCGCGCTCGCAGCCATGGCGTATGTCGTTGTCGCCGGGCAAGGGGATCTGCGTTTCGCGAAGCTCCTTGAGGATCTGCACGATCAACGGGAAGCGGGTCATTACCCGGTTGATGTCCCCGGCGCATTGTGTGCGCAGATGGGATGGGTGTGGACTGACGGGTGCGTTTTGCATGGCTGAAATCGAAAGGCTGCGAATATGGGTTAGTGCGGAATGATTGGCCAGTGACCAATTCGGCATTCTTTCCCTCGAAAAACCGCTCGCCATCCACCCGGATCATGGCCGATTCTGGGGTGTTCGGACCGCTGGACGGTCCGACCGGCATATTCAAAAATCACCATGCACGAACCGGCATATTTCATGAAAAAAGCCATCGACCTCGCACGCCGGGGCATGCGTCAGGGAGAGGGAGGACCATTCGGCGCGGTGGTTGTGAGGGATGGAGCGATTATTGGAGAAGGTTGGAACCGGGTTCTGGCGACGAATGATCCGACGGCACACGGGGAGGTGTCCGCCATCCGGGATGCCTGTGCGAAACTCGGGACATTTTCACTCGCAGGTTGTGAAATCCACACCACCGGACAGCCATGTCCGATGTGTCTGGGTGCGATCCACTGGGCGAGGATCGGCAGGATTTATTATGGTTTCAGCATCGGAGACGCGGCGGAGATCGGATTCGACGATACGGAATTCCACCGCCAGATGCGTCTTCCCGAGCAAGAGCGCCTCATTCCGTCGGAGGAATCGTGCCGTGAGGAGGCGTTGCAACTCGCCAGGGAATACAGCCGGCTTCCCAACCGGCGGCACTATTGAGAGAAAATCGCCGCAGACGCTTGCTTGACGGCTGCCCCCGGTCGTGTGGAAGCTCTCCTCCATGGCATGGAGGATCGAAGAAGCGGTCGCCCACGGTGAAATTGACAACACCGTCGAGGGGCGTACCACAGGGCGCATCTGGCTGGCCGGACGCGACGAGCCGCTGATCCTTTCACTCGATGGTGACTGCTGGCGCGATCTTGCCGGCACACGGCTGCAATTTGAAAACCCTTCACCGGTGACGGGGCCGGACGCGGAGGCATTGGACATCGATCAAACGGGAATCGTCGGTGACATGACGGCCTCCCGGAAAAACAAGATTCCGACGGTCAGCGAGGAGGAGTTCAACACTCTCTATCAGAACCATCAGGAGATACCTTACGAATGGCATAACACTCTTTATCTCGAGTGGTTCAGCGAGATCAACGGCCGCGTGGTCATCGAGTCCGCCGGGTACACGCTTACGATCTCGCCGCATGAATGGCAGATGGACGAGGATGGGGAGGACGCACAGAAGCTCGCGAACCTGAATTCCATGCGGGATTTCATGGCGCAGGTCATCCGCCGCCGTGACCCGGAAGGCCCCGAGCCGGATGTTTCCGGAGAGCTGGATGAGTTCGCTTGGGAGGAGCGTCTCAAGGAATCCGACCGCCTGACGGACGCCTATCAGGAAGTGCTTGAGAAATACATGGAGGACGTGGACAGCGAGCAGAAGGAGGCCTTCGTCATGGGCTGGGACGGTCTGCTGGACGCCCTCGCGGATCGGGATGAAGCAGGGGAAAACGAGTTTTCCAGCGAAAGCGCTGACTTCGGTCCGGATGATGACGCCCGGGATTTCGAAGACGGCGGAACGGTGGACGATGACTTCGACGATGATGAGGGGTCGTTTGGAAATGAAGAGGACCACCCGCTTCAGAGGCAGGCTCAGGAACTCGCCATGCGCGCCATGGATGTCGTCCGGAGCGACGGTGGGCCGGGGACGCCGTCCTACCAGCTTGTTACCAACCTGCTCCAGGTGAGTGGCAAGCTGGCCGGGGTCCTGCACGGTCGTGGGAGCGGCTACGAGCCGGAAGCGGGATTTGTGCTGGCCGTTTTGAAACGCTGCCTGAACTGGCTCAACGAAGCCGTGGGTTCCTGCCAGGAGCTGATGGAAATCGAGCGGGATCCCGACCAGCGCGCCGCCCTCGAACACCTCCGGAGTTCCGCATTTGAAATCCGCGACAGCATCGTGGAGCTCCGGCGCGAGCTCAAATAGGGGGATCCCGCAACATCAGACGCCCTCCACCTGAAAGCCCATGTCAACCCTGCGTTCCATCATCCCCCTTGCAGCCGGCCTCGCCATCGGAGCCACGGGTGCCATCCTGTTCATCCAGAGCATGCCGCCGCCGGAAGGCTCGGCGGAGGAACGGGTCGCAAAACTCGAAGCCGAGCTCAAACAATCGAACAACCGTGTCGCTTCGCTGGAAGCCCTGGATCCCCAGGGCTCCAAACGCCCCGGACGCACGCTGAAGGACGGTTTGCGCAGCATCGCCGACGACTTCCGCGAAGGCCGCCCCGTCACTCCGGAAGATGTCTTCCGCGCGACGCAACCCCTCATCCGGGACCTCGCGC
The DNA here is from genome assembly GCF_016595465.1 of Luteolibacter yonseiensis. Lineage (NCBI taxonomy): Bacteria > Pseudomonadati > Verrucomicrobiota > Verrucomicrobiia > Verrucomicrobiales > Verrucomicrobiaceae > Luteolibacter > Luteolibacter yonseiensis. Next base: position 728,216 of record NZ_JAENIK010000004.1, read on the forward strand.
CCATCTTCGACCGCATGCGGACCAAGGAACTGCAGCGTCGCTCGGACGAATTGTCCGGAGAACTCGCCCGCAAGTATTCCCTCACCCCGGACCAGCAGGAATCCTTGAAAAAATGGTTGGATGTCCGGGCGGAGGAGGAAGCGAAGCGTTTCACCGCGCTCATCTCCCAGAAAGGCGTGAAGATGGAGGATCTCAACGCCGCCACCAATGACATCCGTATCGAGGACGGCTTGGAATCGTTCATGCGGAACACGCTCAGCCCTGACAAGTACGTGGGCTTCAAGGCCGAACACATGCGGGAAAAAGTCGAGAGCGTGCAAAAGGAGGCGGACATGAAGGTCGAGCGGCTGGACCAGATCGTCAAATTGGATGACGACCAGCGCGGGCAGGTTTTCGGCATGCTCGCCCGCGGCGCGCGCGATTATGATCCCGAAATGCGGTTCGAGGGCCAGGGCACGGACAGCACGCTCAGCGGCAAGTCCAAACAGGACGCCATCCTGTCCGTGCTCCGTCCCGACCAGCGTGCCTCCTATGAGGAAGCCCGCGCCAAACAACGCGCCGAGACCGAGAAGGAGCTCGGCTCCATCGGCCTCAGCCTGCCGGAGGATTTTGACTCCCGCGATTTCCTTGAATTCTGACAGATGAGTTCCCCGCCCGCCATCGACATCCGTTCCCTCCGTGTGGACTACGGAAATTTCGTTGCCGTGAACGACCTCACGCTGCAAGTCCCGCCTGGCGAGGTCTTCGGCATTGTCGGGCCGAACGGAGCGGGGAAAACCAGCACATTCCGTGTCCTGACCACTCTCATGGAGCCCACCTACGGCGAGGTCATCCTGAGTGGCGTGGATGTCTTGGAAGACATCGAGTCCGCACGGCGCATCATCGGCTACATGCCGGATCTCGCACCTGTTCCGTCCGATTTGAAAGTATGGGAGTTCCTCGATTTCCACGCGAATGCCTACGGCATCGGAAACAGGGCGCAACGCCGCGACCGGGTCGCCGAGTGCCTGGAGGAGGTGGACCTCACGAACCAGCGCGACAGCTGGTGCAACAAGCTTTCACGCGGCCAGACCCAGCGGGTCGTCCTTGCGAAAACCCTTCTCCACCGTCCGCGTGTCCTCATCCTGGACGAACCCGCCAGCGGGCTCGATCCGCTGGCCCGGCGGGATCTCCGGCATGCCCTGCGCAAACTCGCCGCCACCGGAGCCACCGTTTTCGTCAGTTCGCACATCCTCAGCGAGCTCGCGGAGATGTGCACCTCCCTCTGTGTGATGAACCGGGGAAAACTCCTTGCCTCCGGCACGGTCGAGCAGGTCCGCGAGCAACTGGGCAGCAACGAACGCACCCTGACGGCCAGCCTGCTCAGCGGCCACGAACAGGCCGCCGAATGGCTTTCGGCACAGCCCGCCGTGCATGATCTGCAGCGGTCGGGGCAGCAGATCATCTTCGGCTACAAGGGCAGCGACGAATCACAGGCGGACCTCATGGCCGGGCTGGTCCGACTCGGAGTGAGGATGCGCGCGTTCGAGGAAAAGCGTTCGTCCTTCGAGGACATCCTCGTGGAGGTGGCAGAAAGCAACCGCAACTGATGAACACGCAACAACCCATCGTCCATTCCGCATGGAACATCCGGCGCAACCCGATCTTCCTGCGTTATTGCCAATCCCGCCTGCGGCCCCAGGGCCTCGGCATCGCATTGCTCATCGCGTTGCTCATCTCCGGCTTCATCTATTTCCTGAGCCGGGCCATCGCCCTTCATCAGGGACTTGCCCCCATGGATGCGGAGCGGGTCACCATCCTCCCGCTGCTGGTTTTCCAAGCGCTCATCCTCTTCATCATGGGCACGGCGCTCGTTTCCGGCGGCATGACCGCGGAGAAGGATGAGGGCGTGATCGATTACCAGAGGCTGATCCCCATGTCCCCGTTGTCAAAAGTGCTGGGATATCTCTTCGGCCTTCCCGTCCGTGAGCATGTGATGGTCCTCGCCACGCTGCCCTTCACCATCCGCGCGTTATGGGTCGGGCAGGTGGAGATGAGCTCCTGGCTTCCGCTCTACACCGTTTTCTTCACCTCCGCGCTGACCTATCACCTCACCGGCCTTCTGACCGGCACAGTCATCCGCAACCGCCGTTGGGCGTTCCTCGCCTCCATCGGCATCGTGACCAGTCTCTACACCATCGTGCCCCAGGTGGCGAAGTTCGGCCTGGTGTTTTTCAAATACCTCACCATCCACCCGGTCCTGGCCGAATGCCTGCCCGGCATCCTGCCACGCACCGCCGGCGCCATCGTCGCCACCGGCCAGCGCATCGCTCCCACGGTGAAGTTCTTCAATCTCGATTTTCCCGAGACCGCGTTCACGGTCTTCTGCCAGGGCGGGCTGATCCTCACCTTCATCGTCATGCTCTGCCGCAGGTGGCGCAAGCAGGAGTCCCTGCTGCTCGGCAAGGTCTGGGCCACGGGATTCTTCGTCTGGATCCAGCTGCTTCTGTTGGGGAACGCGCTGCCGATGATCGACCCTGGCAACCTTTTCCCCTCCCGCGCTCTCGCCGGAGGACTCTTCCGCATCGTTCCCCGCGCCACCAGCATCGATTGGGTGCCACAACCCTCGGAAGCCGTCGCCATGTCCGGCATCTACGGCCTGGTGACATTGCTCATCCTCTGTGTGCTCATCTCGATCATCACACCGGGTGAGGACATCCAGATCCGCGGCTGGCGTCGTGTCCGCAAGGAAGGTGGGAATTCGCTGCCCATCCTCTCGGATGCCGCGACGGCTTCCGGCTGGGTCATTCTCATGGCCCTCGCGGGCGCGTTGGGTTGGTATGTTTTCACGCAGGCCCTTGTCGAGTCCCGCTGGTTCCCCGGGCATGAACTCCCATTGCGGGTCCTGGGCATTTTCACACTGGTCCTGCTGTCATTCGCGGTTTGTTATCATTCGCTGCTGGAGGCGAAGGGCGGAAAAATCGTCGGCCTGGCCGTCATCTTCATCGGCGTCGTGCCCATGATGGTTGGCGCGGTGCTCAGCGCGACACACGAGCGTCTGATTCCCGCGGCGTCCTGGCTCTTCGGCCTCTCTCCCTCGAGCGGCCCCATCTATGCCGCCATCGTGGAGCTCTCCATCTCCGAGCTGCCGCCGAACCTCGCGAAGTCCGTCCCCCGCGCGTTCTACTTCTGGCAGGCCATCGCTTTTCTAACCGCGGCGTGGCTTGCGACACAGCTGCGCGCGGCGAGAAAGGCCATCGCGACGAAGGAGGATTGAGAGGGACTACGGGAATCCATCGGCATACCGCCGGATAATCCTGTGGTGAAAGGGCCGGTGAGGATAGTAAACATGTGAACTTGGAAAAGAGCGGCTACAAGGCGGCTTGAACGATTGGGCTGGACGGAATCTTCCTGTTCTGTGACGGATGTTAGAAGTCGGGCAAGCCATGTCTTTTTCGCCAACCTTCCGGAACCCGTATCCCGTGCACCCTCCGCCAAGGGAGCATTTCCATGGGAGCATACGCGAACTGAGTGATCGCCACTGGGGGAGTTGGGATCACCCGCCGGCCCGATGCATCGGGCGCAGGTTTTTTCTCCCTCCGATCCCGGGATTGTGAAATCCTTCCCCAGATCCTGTGACCGTCGTCCCTCCCGTCACGATCTGACTGCCGCAGCTGATCGGATCGGCCGGTAAAAAATAACATTCTTCAACTATGTTTGGTGAAAAATCAATGCTGAGATCCTGGTTCCTGCAGTTCATCGTCACGGTGGTTCTGATCACCTCGATGAATGTCTCCGCGCTGCCGCCCTCATGGTGGAGTGCGGCGGATTCCGCTGGCAAAAAGGTCATCGACACGTCGGTGACCGATCCGAACAATTACGGACCGGTCAACATCGGCCAGGCGAAGTTCGTCGCGAAGCGCGCGATCGAGGCGTTGCGGATCCATGCGCCCGTGGTGGCGGACCAGATCGAGTCCGACCTCGTGGGCAGCGGGAAGATCATCCCCAGTTGGACTGTCCCCGCCGCCGGAACGGAGGAGGCGAAAGACCAGTATTCACCATTGCAGGTCGGCCAGCTCAAGGCGATCGCGGATCCCTTCTACCGCAGGCTCAACGCCCATGACCCCGCCTGGCTGAACGCCCAGCTGCTGGCGAACATGACCAAGGATCCAGCCGACAGCGCCAACTATTTTCCCTGGACCTCCAGCACGTCGGACGACGACAACCGCGCCATCGCGACGATCGGACAGTTGAAGGCCGTGTTTTCCCTTCATTTCGATACCGTGACCGATCAGGTGCAGGTCCTCAACAGCGGCAACATGCGCCGGCTGCAGGTGGCTGGGAACCTGCTGGTGAAGGTGACCGCGCCCGACGGCACCCCGCAGTCCGGGGTCCACCTCCAGTTCACCCGGCTGAGCGGTGACGGCGGTTTCCCCGGTGGGATCACCGACACGGACCGCACCACCAACACCTCCGGCGAGGTTTCCGCCGGCGACTATCTTTCGCCCGAGGGCGACGTCATCCGGGTCTCCCTCCATACCAGCCAGGGAACCCAGACCGTCTGGCTTCCGGCGAACGTGGCCGGTCCCACCTATACCTACGTGGAAGGCGAGGGAGGGTGGAACTACTCCCCTCCGACATACAGCCATGCCACAGGCAGGGAGCCCGTGGTTCAGAAACCTCCGATAGATCCTCCCGGCGGAGCCGGGCCTGTGGAATCGATTCTCAAATATATCGATTACGATGCGACGGTGGAAACCAGATGGACATATACGCCAACGGAAGGTGAGCCTTCCTCAGGAGAAGCTAGCGCTGTGGTCGAATGGAGGCATGGCGGAATCCATAGGGTCATCAAGACTCCGGAGTATGATGAAAATGGCAATGTGGTTTCCACATCGACTGAAAATCGTCCGGATATTTTCAAGGAATCACTGAATACGGTCGTGATGGAATTCGGTGCGGCTGCATACCACATCGACGATGACGATGGGGTGTATGATAGCGCTGGGAGTGTCAGCATGATACTGACCGGAAAGCAGCCGGAAGGTTACACCCTGAAAACAAACCTTGCATATCACTGGAAAGATTACGCCGGGGTGTATGGTTTTGATCATGGAGTCAATCCTTCGCAAGTGATCGATTTGACGGACGCGGGGACGACCATTGGCATAAATATCGCCAAATCCGGAAGGTCAACTGGATGGATCGGTGCAACCATCGGACCGTTCATCAGCAGCGGACCTGGCACCCCTGACCCCGGTGACAGTGGTCTCAGCTGGGATGAACTTGAAAACAATCTGGTCAAGATCGATCCTGTGACTCCCAAGAAGCTTAATGCTGAAGTACTCTACAGTATGAGTGTCGATTCCGTCTTTGAGAGTCCACCGCGCTGGGAAATCAGCTCAAGCAACCCTAATGTATGGGTTTGTCTGATCGGCCCGGATTCGACCAAGAACGATATACAAAGGTGGGATAAAATGCCCAGCTCAAATTCAGATGAATGCGACTTTTCATTACGTCCTGGAGTTAAAATCATGAATGCCAATGGCAACGATGGGGAGAGCACGATCACGTTGAAATTTCTCACTTGGGACGGCACAACCATCGTCGAAAAGAAATTCGACGTGGCGGTCATCGGCAGCTCGGAAGACGAAGACCCTTCCTTCGAATACGGCGAACAGTCCCTGTCAAGCACCATGGCCATCGAGGAGAGCTCGGGGCCGAAGTACCGCAAAATCGCCCTCAACGGCCGTCCGATATCCGACGAGAAGCCTCAGAACGAAAACGAGAGCGACGAGGAGGATGAGGAGACCTATGTGGACGCGCTCAGCCGCGAGCTCCACCACTCCACCACGGATGTGTATGTCCCTGTCCCCGGCAGCGACCTGGCCCTGACGGTAAGGAGAAACGTGACATCGGAGATCTGGAATCCCACCTCGGACCTGCTTCCGAGGGAGGATCCGACGCTGGGCTTCGGTCCGGCGTGGCGTTCGAATTTATCCGCCAACATCAGGATCGTCGAGCAGGTCGCGCTTCCGCCCGAGGACCTCGAGGTGAAGCCCGATCCCGGCACGCTGGGTCCTCTCGTCGCACAGGTACCGGTATCGGAGCGCAAGATGCGTGGGCTTTCCCAACCCGATCCGAACTACGCGTTCGTGACGGATGAAAACGGGGCCACCCACCGCTTCGTGATCGGTTACAACTGGGGCGCCACCGGCACATCGTTCAGATACTATGTTCCGGCTCCCACCTCGGCGAATGAGAAGGATTCCCATGAGATGTCCTTGGAGGAGGAGGAAGGGAAGCTGGTTTTCAAAAAACGTCATGGCAACACCCTGGTTTTCCAGGACTGCATCCGCTTTTACACCGAACGCGTGCGGACCTTCGTCAACGGCCTGGGTTCGGGTGGTTCTCTTGCGCTGGACACCCCGGAAGAAGGAGGGGGCACTCCGAGCAAGAATGGCACCCGGGGTGCCAGGGGCAGTGGCCAGTTGCAGGACTATCGCTACCTGCGGCTGCTCTCCGTCACGGATCGGACAGGAACCTGCCTGAACTACAATTACGAAGGAGGAAAGGATATCATCCCCACGAGTATCTCCGCGAGCATCTCCGCGGCGGACCGTCCCGATCTCGCCATCCACATCAAGGCGGAGAATGGAAAGGTGAAGTCGGTTTTTGATCCTAACGGAAACGAGACCACGTACGACTATCTCACCTCATGTGGCGCGCTCTCGGAGGTGAAGGCCGGCGGGAACAGGATCGCCAAATATGGATACAAACGCTGGTATGAGCCTGACCCGAAAAAGAACGTCACCAATGCGGAAGGCGCATCGCTGCTGAGCTGGGCGACAGGCTCCGCGGGACCGTTTCAATATGAGGAAGGGACCCAGCATCTGGACGTGTTTTCCATCACGGACGCCATGGACAATACCGTGGAGTTCACCTACACGCCGGACCGGAGCCACCTGGTGGAGGCGACGAGCCGCTTCGCAGGGATAGCGGCGGGCGTTCTGTCAGACCAGGGGAAATCCACGTCGATCTATCCCGCCGCCGGCTATCCTCCGGATGTTTCCAGGATCGACCTTCCCAATGGTGGCGTCGTCCGGATCGGCAATTCTTCCTCAATCGCCGCAGCACCCGGTGGCACGGTCCTGCCGGATTCCTCGAAACACACGACGGTGCTGGATGCCGGGAACCATCGGCGCACCTACTATTGGTCGGAGTGCGTTTCCGCGCAAATCAATCAACTCCAACTTGGTTACGAGCAGCGGATGCCGGTCGGGGGGATTGATCGGCTCATCAACAAGACTCCGCAAAGCACGGGCACAACCCATAATGTCAACGCCACCGGAACGGCGTCGCTCCACACCTTTTACACGAAGATGGCGATCCTGCATGATGAGGGAGGCTCCGAGACATTCACATTCGACCATCTTGCGGGATGCGCCGTGAAGTCGGTCAAGGACTTCAGCGGGAACGAGACCCGTTTCGGCTACGGCGAGAGCTTTGTCCCTGGCGCGCCACCGCTTGCTTTCTCCCCCAAGGACGGAGGCCTCGGCACGCTCTACAGTTCGAAGCCCACCTCGCAGACCGACGCGCTCCTGCGCAGGAAGAAGTTTGTCTATGGGCAGAAAGGAATGCTCGAGCAGACGCACGACCACAACAACCACATCACGGATTACGGAGTGGATGACATGGGCCGGACGACCCGTGAACTGACCACCCACGGCGGAAACACCCTTTCCGAAACGGAGATCGCCTACCACACAAACACATCTGAAACGGTCTCCACCGCCACGGGGTTCCCCGGATTCGTCATCCGCCGCACGGTGAAAAACACCGGCGTGTTCGCCTCTTCCTCGGACCCCTCCTGGGTCCAGCCGCTGACACAGCTTTACGAGCCGGACGCGCAAGGCCGCGTCAGCCGCCAGGCGACGGACATGAACGGCAGCAACACCATCGATGCCGGCGACCTCGTCACCTCGTTCACCTACGACCGGAACGGCAACAAGCTCTCCGAGACCAATCCCTCCGGCTCCACCACCTGGTTCCGCTACGACGTGCGGAACCGCCTCACCGGCGTGACCCATCCGGACGGCACGGAGAAGAAGATCATCTACGACATCAGGGGAAAAAAGGTCCTCGAATACGACGAACGTGGCATCGCCTCGGGCTACGTTTACGACGCGCGCGGGCGGTTGACCAAGACCATCCGCGACATGAACGGCAACCTGGCGCAGACTCCCACCGGACTCACCGGCATCAATCCCGGCGTGGATATCATCACGGAGATGGTCTACAATCAGGTTGACTCGCTGGAGCAGGTCAAGGACCCGCGCGGGTATGTTTCGGTCACCGAGTACGACCACCTGCAGCGGCCGAAGAAAAAAATCACTCCCGGGCCGACGTGGCCGGTCGGCGTGGCCCCGGACGACAGCGCCGCCAACCAGGTCACCCGTCTGTTCTACGACGGACCCAATGCTGGCGCGACGAGCTTCGATGTCTCCGGCTTCAAGCCGACGAAGATCGTGGACCCGCGCGGCTACGCCAGCCTCTTCGTTTACGACGAGCTCTACCGCCTCAAGGAAAGCCGCGTCCAATACTCGCTGTCTCCCGAGCGCTATGCTGTCACGGAAAACACCTACGACTCCGTCAGCGGCGGCATCGACCACGTTTATGAGAAACGCCGGCCCGTCACGGCGGACGGCACGTCCGTCGCCGGCACATGGGGCGACCAACGCCACACCCACACCCTTTACGACGACCTCTACCGTCCCACCACTGTCACTGTTTACGATACAGGCGGAGACTCGCAAACCGCCACCGCCCGCACCGCCACCGGTCTGGTGAGGCAGACCACCCGCAGGTTGACCGCCACGGACACCGCCGTCACCGACCTGGAGTACGACCGCGCGGGACGGCTGGTGAAAACCATCGCCCCCTCAGTCCCGCTCGACGGGACCGCCACCCTCGTGCGTCCCGAGACCACCACGGTCTACAGCCCGTCCGGCGCGGTGATCGAAACGGTGGACGCCCGCAACATAAGCACTTGGTTCGTCCACGATGCTCGGGACCGCCTGATCCAGACCATCGCCCCCGCCGTTTACGATGCGGACAGCCAGCAGGACAACCGGCCCTCCATCAGCACCACCGCCTACGACAAGTCGGGCAATCCGGTGAAAACCACCAACCCGCGCGGCCACTCCACCGTCACCACCTACGACGCCGCGGACCGCGCCATCCAGGTGGCCTTACCGGCCTGCTGGGACGCCGCCACCTCCCAGGAGATCACCCCCGTCACCATCACCGGCTACGACCTGGCGGGCAACCCCATCAAGGTCAGCGACGCCAACGGATCGGCCACCGTCAACACCTACGATCCGCTCAACCGCGTCACCACCACCAAGACCAACCCCGTCGTCCCCGCCACTACCAGCACCCACGCCAACGACCAGACCGTCACCTTCGCCTGGGACAAGGTGGGGAACAAGACCACCGTGACCGACGGCCTCGGCCAGGTCACCTCGTTCGAATACGACGGAAAAAACCGCCTCATCGCCACCGTCTGGGACTCCAACGACACCACACGCCGCAAGGTCGATTCTTCCGAATACGACGCGCTGGTCAAAACCGCCAGCGTCGATCCCCGGGCAAACAGGACCGAGTACAGCTACAACGCCCGCCTGCTGCCCACCGGCAGCACCTGCGCCCAGATCCCCGACGACAACGAGACCCGCACCTACGACCACGCCGGACGCCTGCTCACGGTGAACCGCACCAGTCCGGCCGACCCGCGCAACGTCACCTACATCCACGACGCGCTGGACCGCGTGACCCGCGAAACCTCCGCCGGTTCCAATCACGACTACGGTTACGACCGCGCCGGAAACCGCACCCTCGTGCAATATTCCACCGGCCGGAAACTCGTCACCGCCTACGACAACCAGAACCGCGTCACCACCATCGACGAGCAGATCACCGGTGTTTCGGGCGTGCGCCAGACCGGCTACGAATACGACCTCGCCGGCAACGTCCTCGCCAAAACCCAGGCGAACGGCACGAAGGAATCCAACACCTACGACCCCCTCGGCCGCCGGACCTCCCAGAGCACGATGAAGGGGGCCACGCCGATCTCCAACTTCCTCTACACCTACGACCGTGTAGGCAACCTCCTCACCATCGGCGAGACCTACAGCTCGACCACCATCCCGAACCGAAACCTCACCAACACCTACGACCGTCAGAACCGCCTGCTTACCGAAAAGGCGGACACCCTCAATACCGCGCAGGCCGTCACCAAGTCCGTCCTCACCACCTACACCTACAACAAGGGGGACAGCCGGCTTACCAAGAACGTCAGGGAAACCCAGGGAGCCACCCAGATCTCCGACGTCACCGAGACCTCCGTCTACGGAGACGCGGCCAACGGCAAGAACAGCAACCAGCTCCACAGCCACACCAAGAACGGCCAGACCACCACCTACACCTACGACGCCGCCGGAAACCGCGAGGGCAGATGGGTCGGCGGCTCGCTCAAGGAAAGCTACGGCTGGGACAGCCGGAACCGCCTGACCTCCCTCACCCAGGCCAGCCCCGCCAAGACCTACGGCTACGGTTACGACTACCGCGCCCGCCGGGTCATCCGCGACGAATCGGCGGCCGGAGGCGCGAACACCACCATCTCCTTCAGCGGCGGCACCTCGGTCCTCGAAAAAACCGGCGCCACCCTCGATGTCGAATACATCCGTGGCAGCGACTACGGCGGCATCCTCTACACCATCCGCAGCGGGACGAACTCGTTCAACGCCTACAACAGCCGGGGCGACGTCGTCGCGAAAACCACCAGCGCGGGCACCGTCTCGTGGCAGGCGACCTACGAAAGCTTCGGCACCCGCACCACCGAAACCCCGACCGCCAACCCCGACCGCCAGAAAGCCAACACCAAGGAAGAGGACCCCACCGGCCTGCTCAACGAAGGCTTCCGCTACCGCGATCTGACGACGGGCTCGTTCATCTCGCGCGACCCCCTCGGCTTCGTGGACGGCCCGAACGTCTACACGTATGTGAGGCAGAATCCTTGGACGATGTTTGATCCAGAGGGATTGGAGTCCGCGAACGAAAAGAAATGGAAAGACATGGCCCATGATGAGAACCAGCCCATTCTTCCCCGGCTGGGAGCCATCGCTATGGCGGTGGGGGAAAGTCTCAATCCTTTCCGGTCGGACAGCAGTCTTCGTGAAGCCGGTCGTGGCTTGCAACAAGGTTTTGCCGAGAGCCGAGAGACATTGAAAAGAGACGCACCGCATGGGGTTCGGGAGGTTGCCCAGTTTGCGTTGGGTGTGGGCTCGGCTGGAACGGCAATGATCTCCGGCCCTGCAAGTACCGGAGATGTTAAGGACTCGATCCAACAGCAAGGATTCGTGAAAACCGCCAAGCAGATGACAACAGGTTTGGTGGATCATGCCGTCAACAATCCCGTCGAGTTCGCGGGCGAAATTCTCGCTGGCGGAGCCATGGGTAAGGCGTTGGCGGGCAAAGGTCCGGTTGCGTCTTCCGCGAGGAATATCGTAGCAGAAGGAGTCGTAGATGCCGCAAATACAGTAGCGGAGGCTGGAACTGGTTACCGTTCATTCTCCGCTTTCAAACGTGCTGAAGGGGTCGCGGGCGAAGGGCAGGCTTGGCACCACATCGTAGAGCAAACGCCCGGCAATGTGGAACGATTCGGAGCGGAAGCCATTCACAACACCGAAAATCTCGTAAGGCTACCGCACGGCCCGGGGACCATTCATAATCAAATCAGCGGATTCTATTCATCCAAGCAGCCTTTTACTGGTGGCCAAACGGTGCGCCAATGGCTTGCCCCTCAATCATTCGAGTCTCAGGCTGAGTTCGGACGAAACATCATGCAGCAATTTGGAGGAAATCCATGACCATGACAATTGACGAAATTAAAATTGCATATCGAATGCACGCCACAGCACATGGTAAAGCAACCATGACAGGGGATTATAAAGCCGCGAACCGAAGCCACGACGAACTTGTCGCTCTAGTTCCTGTGATGAGATCCTTTGGAGAGGCTGGCACAGCGGCTTTGCGCGAGCTGACAGAGGATGCAGATGAAGCAGTCGTGTGCTGGTCTGCAACGCACTTGCTAGCATCCGATGAAGGGAAGGCGCTTGGCGCATTAGAGCCCTTGGCTAGAAAACCGGGACCAATAGGCTTTAATGCAAAAATGGTTATTCAGCAGTGGAAAAAGGGCGAACTGCCCCTGCCGTAGTTCCCGATTCGTAGCGCCAATATATGTGGCAAACACCCGCAGTGAGCATGCCACCCGGTTTCATGCCAAAGCCGGACGGGCTTCTTCGGAAACGGTCCGCGGCGAAGGCGGCTTGGCTTCCATCCTATCAATCCTGACGCTTCAACTCAAGGTCCACCCATTCCATGAGCTGTCCTGCCAACCGGAGTCCGCATACCCGGCGTCTTTCGGCCATGCGGAGGATGCCGTAACAATGAGAAGCGCGACCTGTCCGGGGATGAGGTGAAATTTGAAAATTCGGACTTTGCCAGCAAGGGGTGATTTGAGAAAAGGTGCCTGTTTGTCACAAATCCGTTCCATTTTCCTGAGACTGACGATTTTCCTGCTGTTGGGATTGTCTGTGGCGACCGGCGGGCAGGTTTGCAGTCCTTCGCTGGACCGCGTGACCCGTGAAGCCTCCGCCGGTTCGGATCACCTCCACACCTACGACCGCCAGAACCGCCTGCTTACCGAAAAGGCGGACACCCTGAGCGCCGCGCAGGCCGTCACCAAAAGCGGCCTAACCACCACCTACACCTACGACGCCGCCGGCAACCGCGAGGGCAGATGGGTCGGCGGCTCGCTCAAGGAAAGCTACGGCTGGGACAGCCGGAACCGCCTGACCTCCCTCACCCAGGCCAGCCCCGCGAAGACCTACGGCTACGGTTACGACTACCGCGTCCGCCGGGTCATCCGCGACGAATCGGCGGCCGGAGGCGCGAACACCACCATCTCCTTCAGCGGCGGCACCTCGGTCCTCGAAAAAACCGGCGCCACTCTCGATGTCGAATACATCCGTGGCAGCGACTACGGCGGCGGCATCGGCGGCATCCTCTACACCATCCGCAGCGGGACGAACTCGTTCAACGCCTACAACAGCCGTGGCGACGTCGTGGCGAAAACCACCAGCGCGGGCACCGTCTCGTGGCAGGCGACCTACGAAAGCTTCGGCACCCGCACCACCGAAACCCCGACCCCCAACCCCGACCGACAGAAAGCCAACACCAAGGAAGAAGACCCCACAGGCCTGCTCAACGAAGGCTTCCGCTATCGCGATCTAACGACGGGCTCGTTCATCTCGCGAGATCCGCTGGGCTTCGTGGATGGGCCGAACGTCTACACCTATGTGAATCAGAATCCTTGGACGAAAGTCGATCCGCTGGGACTCCGGACTGCGTGGGGAATTCCAGATGATAGCAAGGAGGCCGACGATGATCGGGCAGAGCTTGATCGGCTCAAAAAGGATATTGATAATATAGGTGAAGCAGTTTCCAAGCTCGATCAAAAGGGCCCTGCCAGAGGGCGAGGTGAAGCCAGTTTCCGGATGCAGAGTCGGAATAAGCTTCTGAAATCGCTGGATCTGAAAAGCTCCCAAGCCATTTTCATCGAAGCCAAGCTGGAAGTCTATGACGCTCTCAATACTGCGGGATCCATCGTGGGGCCGAACGCGAAATTCGCGGCGGATTATCGGTTGTTGGGTGACAATCCTTTCAGCAGGGCGTTGTATCCGAACCGATTCGGGCCCGGTGATGCCGGAATTCGTGATTTCAGTGGGGAGACGTTTGCGATCGCAACACTTTTTACCCCTGTCGCATCCGTAAGGGGGCTGGTGGGTAACGCCGCAAGTACGGCAGGGCGTACAAATGCGGAGCTCGTTCAAGACATCGCAACCCGGGCTGAAGCTTGGGGCCAAAGGCAGGGACTACATGCGGCTGGAGGCGGTCCTGTTCAAGGCACCTTAAAGCACAACTATGCTGCCCGATTACTAGATCGATACCAAAGCATGTATGGCAGCCGGGGCCTACAAACAGAAGTCTCGTTCCTTAACGGAAATGCGGTTAACTACGGCACCGCTGGAAGTGTTCGCTTGGACGTGTTTGAGGCAGCTACCAGCACCGCGTGGGATTACAAATTCACGCTGCACCCCACATTAAGTCCTTCTCGAGTTCAACGTATTATCGATAATTCGCCTGTAAACACCGTAATCCCAGTTGGACCATGACCACCTTAACTGCACCGCTGAAACGCTTGATCACCTCGGACTGGAAGACAAGGTTTGAAAACTTTGGTATCTATCAGCCGATGTGGCTCGGAAGGCTTGTAGGACCTTTTTTTCAAGGAATCTGCCTTGAAAGAAATTCTGGAAATGCATCATATGTTCCAACCACTCACGTTCATTGCCTTTGTCGTGATTTCCCCGTTGTCAGTTTGACACTGGCTCAGCGGCTTCTCTCCTCAAGATCGGGTTCCGAGGAGAAAATCTCCGCACAATTTCACGAAGCACATTTTTCGGAAGCCTCAGAAAATCTAAGAAAAGCGTCTCTGTTGCCACTCGAAGGCTCGTGGGGGCTGAGAAATTTGATCGAGGCTGTTGATAGCTATCAGAAGATAGGAAATTTTGATGCCAAGTATCCCGTATCTCTTTTTGAAAGTATAGTATTGGCGGCTGCCTGGCTCGGTGAGCTTGATCAATCAGATGCTTTATTAGCAAAGTATGAAACGAGTGCCGCCGTCTGGCCAGATAACATTTTGGCTCGTTGCGGCGGGCATCGGTTGTGGGCTAATAATCTCAGAAGATTAATGGAACATCCAGAGAAGTTGCGAGAAACCGCTGAGATTAACGCTAGTAAACTAAAGGTTGTCCAATTGCCGAAGATTGATATGATCAGTGGCAACCACCCGCAGTAAGCGTACCACCCGGTTTTCATGCCAAAGCCGGACCGGTTCTTCGAGAACAGTCGGCAGCGGAAGCGATCATGCTCCTCTTCATGCTTGTTCCGCTTCATTTCGCTGCCCTATCTTGACGGACCAGACCTTGAGAACCTTGAATGCACCGATGGGACGGCGAAATTTTATTGGCTGATCCCGATCACCCAATCGGAACTTGAGTTAAAAAATGCCGAGGGTGTGGAAGCCCTTGAGGCCCGGTTCGATGCGTCCGGTTTTGACTACGCCGGGCCTGCAAGAGAGGGTGTTGTCTGAGGTCTTCAATTCTCTTTCGACGCCGTGCGATGAATGTGGATCGACACAAAAAACCCTGCAACCTTGTGAGTTGCAGGGTTTTGAGAGTGGTACACCCGAAGGGATTCGAACCCCTGGCCTTCTGATTCGTAGTCAGACGCTCTATCCAGCTGAGCTACGGGTGCCTTGCGCCAAGCGCGGGGCGGAAAGAAGCGGTTTTTTTCGGCGGGTGTCAAGATTTTCGGCAGGAAAAATCGACATTCTTGCAAAATCTCCCCCATGGACGCCCATCCTTGCGTGATGTAGCGTCCGTCCATGCAAGATCGGGTGGAGATGTGGCGCACTTTTCGGAGGATCATCACCGTCTCGGCCATCATTGGCGGGGTTTGGCTTCTGGTGGTGAAGCCTGCGGAAAGGTTGCTCTCCACCACCACCCACCGGATCGAGCGGGGGCTGAAGGAAGTGCTGGGGGCGATCACGAACACCGATACCCGTGTGGTGGAGGGACGTGCGGAGATTGTCGAATCCGCCGAGATCTCGGAGCTCGCGCTGCTGGACATGCGGATGAGCGCCACCCGGACGATCGAAAAATCCGCGGAGCTGTCCGGCATCATCCCGCTCGGGACAAAGAAGCTGATCGTGCGCGGCCACTATCAGGTGAAGGGCGGTTACCGCCTCAAGGACGGTGTTTCACTGCGGATGGTGAACGGCAGGCCCGTCGCGAATTTCCCCAAGCCGGAAATCCTGTCCGTGGAGCTCATCGATTATGACGTCCTGAGTGAGGACAGCGGCTGGTTGAACAAGATCCAGCCGACGGACCGGGCGCAGATTCTCAGGGAATTGCGGAACCAGATGCGCGAGGAAGCGGAAAGGAGCGGCATGCTCAATACGGTGGAGAGCTCGCTCCGCACCCGCCTGCGCGACCTGATGGGCGCGCAGGATGTCACCATCGAGCAATCCCTGCCGTAGCAACGGGGTGCCGCCGCAGGTTCACCAGTGCGACAACCTCACCACGGCCCTTTGCAAAAGGGTTTCCAGCAGTGCGGCTTCGCCATGGCTCAGAGGAAGCGTGATTTTCCTCAAGGACTTGTCAGCGGCGTGTTGGCGGGAAATGCCCAGCAGGTAGGGCGCGCGATCGGGATTGTCCTGGCGGGTCAGTTCGAACGCGCTGTTGGCCCGCTCGGACTGGTGGAACAGCTTCGCCTGCGGCATGCGGCCTTGCAACACAGCGATGATGGTGCCGATGTCCGCCAGCCCCCATTTCATGGTGATCTTGTTTTCCCAGTCGAACTGCTTCTCGCCGGACTGGTTCGCCGCATCCACAAAAACCGACGCCTTGGCCACGTTCAACCCGAAGCGGACGACACCGCCCGTGCCACGGGAGTTTGGCTTGTAAATCGGATATTCCGTGGTGCGTTCGGCGACGGCGGACGAGTCGGAGGCTGGATCGGTCATGGGAGCACGGTCTGTTTGATACCTCATGTAAGAGAGATGATTTTACAAAATCCGCAAGCAAAAACTGTTCGCAAGAACATTTTCTAAAGAACAGTTGGAAGGGCATTTTTTCTGATCCATGAAATCAATCTTGGCCCGTCGCACGCGCCACTCCAAGTTCACCCCAGTGAACGCCCGTGTGCTGATAGACGGACCCTCGGAGCTCGTCTTCGACTACGCCATTCCGGCGGGTCTCGACGTGCGCCCGGGCTGCCGCGTCCGCATCCCGCTGCGGCGGAAGTCCGCGACCGGCACCGTGCTTTCCACCGTCGAACCCGAACAGGCGGATTTCGCCCTGCGGGAGCTGGAGTCGCTTATCGACCCCGAGCCGCTCATCACGCCCGTCCTGCTGCGGACCGCGGACTGGATCGCCCGTTATTACGGTTCCAGCATCGAGTCCGTCATCCGCTCGGTCCTGCCGGAGGGGGTCCGGTCCGAGGAAAATTCGGCGAAGACCCGTCGTGTCGCGGTGGTGGATGGAGCCGCTCCGCCCGAGGTGATGGCGAAGCTGGAAAAGCGTGCTCCGCGCCAGTTCGCCATCCTTTCGTTGCTGGCCCATGCGCCGGGTTTCCGGTTGGCCGTCGCCGATCTGGGGGATGGCAACGCGGCCGCGTTGAAAGCCATGGAGAAAGCGGGCCTGCTGCGGCTCGAAACAGAGGAAATCCGCCGCGATCCGGATGCCGACAATGTCGAGGAAATCCTGGAATCCAAACCGCTCTCCCTCAATGCCGGCCAGGCCGCCGCGCTGGATGTCGTCCTGTCAGCCGTCGCGGATCCGGAGAAGGCCCGGCCCATCCTCTTGTTAGGCGTCACGGGTTCGGGTAAAACCGAGGTTTACCTGCAGGCCGCGCGGCGTGCCCTCGACCTCGGAAAGACCGTGCTGGTGTTGGTCCCGGAAATCTCGCTGACCCCCCAGACCGTCCGCCGGTTCAAGTCCCGTTTCGCGGCCATGCAGGATCAGGTGGCGGTGCTGCATTCGAACCTTTCGCAAGGCGAGCGTTTCGACGAGTGGCACCGCATCCGCAAGGGGAGGGCGCGCATTGTCATCGGCGCCCGGTCCGCCGTGTTCGCGCCGCTGCCCGAACTCGGACTGATCCTGGTGGATGAGGAGCACGAAAACACCTACAAGCAGGAAAACGTGCCGCGTTATCATGGGCGCGATGTGGCGGTGCTGCGAGCGGCGTTCGAGCCATGCGCCATCGTATTGGGTTCCGCCACGCCGTCGTTGGAATCCTGGAACAACACACTCATTGGAAAATACGAATTGCTCAGGCTCGACCAGCGTGCCGACGGCCAATCCATGCCGCTCGTCCGGGTCGTGGACATGCGGCTGGAGCAGACCAAGCACAAGGGTGGTCCGGCCATCCTGTCGGACAAGCTCCGCACCGCTCTCGAGCAACGGTTGGAAAAAGGCGAGCAATCGATCCTTTTCCTCAACCGCCGCGGCTTCGCCAGATCGCTCCAGTGCACCGCCTGCGGCCATGTCTGCCAGTGTCCGCATTGTGCCGTCGCGCTCACCTACCACCGGACGGACGAGCGGCTCGTCTGTCATGTCTGCGGCTATCAATCCATCGTCCCGCGCAAATGCCCCGAGTGCCGGGACCCCGGGATCCTGCTTCAAGGCTACGGCACACAGAAGGTGGAGGAGGTCATGGCGAAGGTTTTTCCACAAGCGAAGTTCGCGCGCATCGATGCGGACGCGATGCGCCGGAAGAACGCCCTGCGTGATACCCTGGCGGCCTTCAAGGCCCACAAGATCGACATCCTGATCGGCACACAGATGATCGCCAAGGGACTGCATTTTCCGAATGTCACCCTCGTCGGCATATTGAATGCGGATCTCGGCCTGCATGTTCCGGATTTCCGTGCCGGTGAGCGCACCTTCCAGCTCATCACCCAGGTCGCGGGGCGGGCGGGGCGGGGGGATCTCGAGGGCGAGGTGATCGTGCAAACCTTCACCCCGCACTCCCCCTCCATCCAGTTCGCCCGCAAGCATGACTTCGATGGTTATTCCGAACAGGAAATGGAATTCCGCCGCCAGTTCTCCTTTCCGCCCTACGCCCACTGCGCGGTCCTTACCAGCCGCTCCACCCATGAGCGCCGGGCTGAGTTCACGCTCCAGACCCTGCATCTCCGCCTGGCGGAAGATCTGCCGCCCGGCATCACACTGGGGGAGGTCCTGCCCTCGCCCCTCATCCGCTCCCACGGGCAGTTCCGCTTCCAGATCACCCTGCGTTCCCACCGCGCCCGTCCGCTCACACGGCACGTCCAGCAGATCCTGGCAAAAACCACCCTGCCGGAGGATGTCACCGTCGTCTTCGACATGGATGCGCTGAATTTTTCCTGAAACTCCATGTTGGAAAGCATCCATATCCGTGGTTACCGGTCGCTCCGTGACTTCCGGCTGAGGTTCGGCGGTGTGACTGTCGTGACCGGGCAGAACGGCGTGGGAAAATCGAACCTCTATCGCGCCTTGGCCATGATCCAGCGCATGGCGGACGGGCGGTTTGCCGAAGCCATCGCGGATGAAGGGGGGATGCCCGGGATGCTGTGGGCGGGCAGGCGGCGCAAGGATGAGGCTCTCCGCATCCTGTGGAATCTCGCGGACACGGATTTCGAATATGAGATCGACTGCGGCCTGATTCCCACCACTCCGGGCGATCCAACCAGATTCCGGACCGATCCTGATGTGAAGTCCGAGACCCTGCGATTTTCCGCATCCAGGAGCCGTGTCATGGCACATCGGAAGGGGCCGGTCATCGAATTGCGGAATCCGGAGGGGAAGATGGAAACCTCGCCGCTACCGTTGTTTTTCCCCGAGTCCATGCTTTCCGAAGTGCGTGACGCGAACCGTTTCCCCGCGCTGGCGGCGGCCCGCGAAACTTTCCTCGCATGGCGGTTCTATCATCAGTTCCGCAGCGATGCGGATTCACCGATGCGTCGTCCGCGTGTCGGTTTCTGGTCGCCCGTACTAACCCACGACGGAGCGAATCTGGCCGCCACCTTGCAGACCATCCGAGAGTCCGGAAAGGGAGCGGAGCTGGATGAAATCGTCGACCAAGCCTTTCCCGGAATCGGTTGGGAGGCGGTGGATGCGGAAGGACGGTTCCAGCTCCAGATCATCAAGCCGGAGCTCAAACGCGGTTTCCAAGCGAGCGAACTCTCGGATGGTACCCTGCGGTTTTTCTGTCTTTGTGCCGCATTTCTAACGGAAAAACTTCCGCCACTCCTCATTCTCAACGAGCCGGAAACGAGCCTCCATGCGGATCTCATCGCTCCGCTGGCCGATCTCATTTCCCGCACACCGGTATCCACCCAGCTTCTCATCGTCACCCATTCACAAGCGCTCGCCCGGGAAATCGCGGAACGCAGGGAGGCTCGGGTGGTCGAGCTGGTCAGCTACGAGGGTGAGACCCGTCCTGCGGATGAAGCCGGTGCGAAACGTGTCTGGACCTTCGGTGGGTGAAGGATCCCGGCTGGTTCCATGAGTGGTCGCTTGCAAAGAAAACCGGACTGCGGTTCATTCGGCGGATGAGAAAGATCTTCCTGTGTCTGCCCCTCGTGCTTCCCTTTGTAGTGATCAGTTGCGGCGGCGGGGGCTACGGCAGCGTCGGGTTGCCGGATGCTCCCAAGATCGTCAACGTTTCCTCTTATGACCCGAAGGAGAAACAACGTTCCGGTGATTCGTTCTCTTCGACCGATGTCTCCGCTCTGAAGCGGAACGGCTCTCACGGCCTCATCGCGCGCTGCGGAAAAGGCAGGGCGCTGGATGAGAAGTGCGCGGATTTCCTTCATTCTGCCGAGCGGGAGGGCATGATGCTTGGATCCTATTATTTCGTCCTCAAGGGAGTGGACCCGGTCTGGCAGGCGGACCAATACATCAGCCGCCTGAGGCAGATCGCGCCGGGAAGGAAAATTCTGTTGGTGGGGGACTTCGATACCAAGTCGAGCCCGGCGGATCTGGTGAAGTTCATTGACCGGGTCGAGAAGCTGACGGGGGTGACACCTGTCATCTATCTGGAAAACAGCGACCGGCTGCGGTCGTCGCTCCGCAACGCCACGCCCGCACAGAAGCGGCGCATCAGCGACTGTCCTTACTGGATCGCGCTCTACTCGCATGACGGTGGATTCGAAACCCCGGAACACCTCATGAAAGCCTATGACGTGTGGGACGACTGGGCGATCTGGCAATATGCGGGTGTCGAGTGGTCCAGACGTTCCGTTTCCAAGCACTATCACCACGGGCCGTGGAAATCTCCCGAGTATTTCGGTTCGATGGACCGCCCGTTGGAGCATAATGCCTTCAATGGCGACATCGGTGACCTGAAGGAATTCTGGGCGGATCACTCATGGGTCGTGCGCTGACAGTCGCCGGGCGGGATTTCCAAGCCTTCCGCGAAGCGCGGATTAGCCCGTCCCTTGTCCGCCGCATCAGCCTTGCGTGGCGGTGACGGAAACTCTACGAAACTCGAGGTGTCCGACGAATCCCTGAAAAATCACCCGAAAATCTGGAAATGGCGGCTGGAATGGCTCGGCCAGACCGGGTTTGAAAAGCTGGCGGGTATTCTTCCCGGGCGGTGGGCGTTCCGCTTGGGCGAGGTCTTGGGCGGTCTCGCCTGGTATTTCATGAGGGAGCGGAGACAGATCGTCATGCGGAACCTGCGCATCGCGTTTTACGGTGAGCGGGATCTCCCGGCGTTGCGGCGCCTGGCACGTGATTCGTTCCGCCGCACGGCAGCGAACCTCCTGTCCGCGCTTCATACCGCAAGCCTCCCCGTGGACCAGGTCGGGAAAATTCTCAGCGTTGAGAATCCGGAGCTTCTGGAAAAGGCGCTTTCCGACAGCCGGGGCCTCGTGTTCATGCCGTCGCACATGGGCAATTGGGAGATCCTCACCCGGATGAACCGGATGTTTCCCCCCGGACATGCATCGGGCGCGTTCTACCGGCCGTTGAACAATCCGCTGCTGAACGAGCGGGTGGTCGCCCAGCGGGAAGTCGACGGGACGCGGTTGTTCTCGAAAAACGACAGCCTTCACAACGTCACCGGATTTCTTCGTGAGGGCAGCCTGATCGGGATCCTGGCGGACCAGCGTGTCGGCATGCAGGGGGAGCCCGTGCGGTTTTTCGGCAGACTCACACGGGCCAGTCCGTTGCCGAGCCTCATGGCCCGCCGCAGCAAGAGCGCGGTGCTCACCATGTCCCTCATTACCGATCCGCCCGGAAGATGGCGCGTCATCTATCACCCGGTGGACCGCCCGCTCAAGACGGCGGACTGCATGAGATCGCTGGAAATCGCGATGAAG
Organism: Luteolibacter yonseiensis; assembly: GCF_016595465.1. Taxonomy (NCBI): domain Bacteria; kingdom Pseudomonadati; phylum Verrucomicrobiota; class Verrucomicrobiia; order Verrucomicrobiales; family Verrucomicrobiaceae; genus Luteolibacter; species Luteolibacter yonseiensis. The sequence goes on from NZ_JAENIK010000004.1 coordinate 750,249, forward strand.
GCCAGTCCGGTCGACGTGTTCTGGCTGCAGGAGCGGTGGAAGGTCTATATCAACCGCAGGCGCACCATCCGTGAGTGGCTGGGTCCCGATCCGTGCGGAGAGGGCAAGCCGCACCGCGCGCTGCTTTGGCTTTCCGGTGCGCCCGCGGACTGGCGGCTTCCCAAAGAGTGGACCCACCCGGATGTCATTTATGAAATCGTGCTGGCTCCGGGGCAGGCCCGGCCGTCATGGTCCACCGGAGAGGAAATCATCCACACGGCGCCGGTCACGAATGATCGCAGGAAGCTGGGGAAATCCCTCGTCGCGATTGATGAAAGCCATGCCCTGCCCGTTGACTACATCCTGACCGCCGCCGCGTCCGAAACCCTGAAGAAAGCCAGCGATCGGGAATCAATCCCGCTTGTCTCTCTGCCCCATCCATCATGAAAGTCATCCAGATCTTACCCGAGCTGAATTCCGGCGGTGTGGAGCGAGGGACCTTGGAAATCGCGTCCTATCTCGTCCGGGAAGGTCACGAGGCCGTCGTCGTCTCCAATGGCGGCCGCCTCGTGGAGGAATTGGAACGTTCCGGCGCGCGGCATGTCGCGATGCCGATCCACCGCAAGAGCCTCGCGACCTTGTTACAGGTGGGACACCTGCGGAGTCTCCTCACCCGCGAGGCCCCGGACGTCATCCACATCCGGTCACGCGTGCCCGGCTGGGTGACCTGGCTTGCCTGGCGGAGCATGGACCCGGCCACGCGGCCGCGTCTGGTCAGCACCGTGCATGGATTCTACTCAGTGAACCCCTATTCCTCCATTATGGCGAAGGGGGAACGGGTGATCGCCGTATCCCGCTGCATCCGGGAGTACATCCTGGAAAACTATCCGAAAACCGATGCTGGGAAAATCCGGGTGATCCCGCGGGGCATCGAACCGGAAAAATATTTTCCCGAATACAGCGCCCCCGCCGGCTGGCTGGCGGAATGGCGTGCCGCGCACCCCGGTCTGGCCGGGAAATGCGTGCTGCTGCTGCCCGGCCGGATCACGCGTCTCAAGGGACACGATGACTTCTTCAGGCTGGTCGCCGCATTGAAAGAAGCCGGAGTTCCCGTCCATGGCCTCGTCGCCGGCGACACCCACGCGAAAAAGCACGCGTATATGGATGAACTGCGGGCCACCGTGGAGCGCCTCGGCATCGGGTCCGAACTGACGTTTCTCGGCCACCGCGGCGACATCCGCGAGGTGATGACGGTGAGCGACATCGTCTTCGCGCTTTCCCAGCAGCCCGAGTCCTTCGGGCGCACCGTGCTGGAGGCGCTGGCGCTCGGCAAGAGGGTCGTTGGCTATGATTGCGGCGGGGTGGGGGAACTTTTGGGAGAATTGTTTCCCCCCGGCCGGGTGGCCTTGGGAGACACCGCATCGCTGTTGGAGGTCACCCGCCGGGTCATCGCCGCCCGGCCTGCTCCCGCGGCCGTCGGCGAACCCTTCACACTGGAGGCGATGTGCCGGTCCACACTGGACGTCTATTGCGAGCTCGGGCGCTGATTTTTTTCCTATCCATCGCCCGGCTCCCCGTGGCATCCCTTGGGAAGCTTCATGAATCACATCGCCATCGTCGGTCTGGGCTACGTCGGCCTCCCGCTCACCCTTCAATTCGCCCGCTCGGGTGCCACGGTTCTCGGGCTGGACATCGACTCCCGGAAAATCGACGCGATCAACGCAGGACAGAGCTACATCAAGCACGTTGCCGCCGGCGAGATCGCCGCGCAGACCGCCGCCGGGAAGCTGGAGGCGTCCACGGATTTTTCCCGGGTCGCCGGAGTGGATGCCGTGATCCTCTGTGTTCCCACGCCTCTCAACCATTTCCGCGAACCCGACCTCAGCTATGTGTTGGACACGGGCAGGGCCATCGCTCCCTTCCTGAAAAAAGGCACGCTGGTCGTCCTGGAGTCCACCACCTACCCCGGCACGACGGATGGCGAGCTTCGCGAGGTTCTGGAGTCCGGCTCCGGGCTCACCGCCGGCACGGATTTCCATCTCGCGTTTTCTCCCGAGCGCGAGGATCCCGGCAATCCCGATAGCAAGGTCGCCCACATTCCCAAGGTCGTGGGTGGCCTGACACCGGCTTGTTTGGACCGGGCTCTCGCGCTTTATGGCCTGGCGATCCACCAGCTGGTGCCCGTCAGCTCGTGCCGGGTGGCGGAGGCGACGAAGCTGTTGGAGAACATTTTCCGCTCGGTGAACATCGCCTTGGTGAATGAACTCAAGCTCGTTTACGGGGCCATGGACATCGACATCTGGGAAGTCATCGAGGCTGCGAAAACCAAGCCCTTCGGCTTCATGCCATTCTATCCCGGCCCGGGCCTCGGCGGGCACTGCATCCCGATCGACCCTTTCTACCTGACTTGGAAAGCCCGCGAATTCGGCCAGCACACCCGCTTCATCGAACTGGCGGGCGAGATCAACACCGCCATGCCCGATCATGTCGTCAAGGTCGCCTTCGAGGCGCTCAATGGCGAGGGCAAGTCCGTGAAGAACTCGCGGATCCTCATTCTCGGCCTCGCCTACAAGGCGAACGTCGATGACGATCGCGAATCGCCCACCTACAAGCTCATCGAAAAATTCGAAGCACTTGGAGCGACCGTCGCCTATCATGATCCGCATGTCCCCGTCATCCCGCTGACCCGGGAGCACGCGGCCTACGCGGGCCGGAAATCCGAGGCGGCCATCACGCCTGACCACGACCTCATCGTCCTCGCCACCGGCCACGACGAATACAAGACCTTCGATTTTTCCGCATTCCCCATCCCGCTCGTGGACACCCGCAACGCGGTGACATGCAAGCCGGCCAAATATTTCAAAGCCTGACCGGATGTCCACCAAGCTGATCCTGTGCATGAAGTGGGGAACCGTTTACGGCCCCGAGTATGTGAACATCCTTCATGCCATGGTGGCACGGAACATCACCGGCCCTTTCAAGGTCGTTTGTTTCACCGATGATCCCACCGGTGTCCGTGAGGAGGTCTTGTGCCGCCCGCTGCCTCCGCTCGGCTGTGAAATCCCGCCGGACGTGCCCGGAAAATGGCCCAAGGTCGCCCTGTGGAGCAAGGATCTGGACGGGCTGGAAGGACTCGCGCTTTTCATCGACCTGGACTCGGTGATCGTCTCGAACATCGACGGCTATTTCAGCCATGGAAATCCCGAGGACGTCATCACCGCCCGCAACTGGGTGCGGCCCTTCAGCAAGGCCGGGCAGACATCCGTGTTCCGTTTCCAGGTGGGACGGCATCCGTACATGCTGGAGAACCTCCAGGCGGATCCGGCCAACCTCTCGCGGAAATACCAGTTCGAGCAAAACTACGTCACCGCGGGCATCCACGGTGGCATCAGGTTCTGGCCACCGGAGTGGACCAAACATTTCGGCCTCCACTCCATGGGCATCTGGCCGCTGCGTTACCTGCGGCCGCCTGTCCTGCCCGCCGGTGTGAAAATCGTCACCTTCCCCGGCAGGCCCAAGCCGCCCGATGCGATCGCCGGCCGTTGGTCGGGAAACTCGCAGCCACGCCGCCCGCTTGAACAACTGCGGTGGGTTTGGAACGCGCGCAAAACCGAAAAAAACTGGCGCAGGCACTTCTCACGGTTCGTCCTGCCTTCCGCCTGGGTGGCCGAGCACTGGCGGGAGTGAATGCCATGAAGCGCGTTGTCTGGATCATCAGCGAAGGCAGCCCCGGGCACGTGAGCCAGTCCGTCGGGTTGGCGGAAGGGCTTGCCAGACTGGTTCCGGTGGAGATCCGGCAGTTCGAATGCCGCCCGCGCATCCATGGCTTCACACGACACCTGATCCGCCTGTTCCGCATGGGAAAAAGCGGAAAACCCTTGTCCGCCGCCATGGTCCACGGGGCGCTCGGACTGGAACCGATCCCCTCCGCGGAACCCGCACCGGACCTGATCATCTCCAGTGGCGGCAAGAGCGTGTTCGTGGCGCGGACGCTCGCCGCCCGATACGGTGCTCCCTTCGTTTTCCTTGGCGAACGCAAACCCTATCCGGCATCGTGGTTTCATACGGTTTTCACACCCTCGCAGGAGGAAACATCGCCGGTGGATGTCGCCATCGAGCTGATCCCCACGAAAATCACCCGTGATTCCGTCGCCCTTGCTGCCAGGGAGTGGGACGAACGTCCCGCGGGGCCGGTGTGGGCGATGCTGGTCGGGGGCGCCTCATCCAGCCACCGCTACACCGCCGGGGATTGGCTGGCTCTTGCCGAGGGCATCAACACCTGGAGCCGCCGCGACGGCATCCGCTGGCTGATCACCACCTCGCCGCGCACCGGGAGTGAAACGGAGGCACTGTTGCGGGAGGCCATCGAGCCCTCCGCCATCGCCAAGGCCATCTGGTGGGCGGAAAAGCCGGAGAAGAACCTGGCCGCCATCCTCGGCACGGCGGAAGGCATCTGCACGACACAGGACAGCGTGACCATGGTCAGCGAAGCCGTTGCAACCGGAAAGCCCGTGGTCTCGCTCCGACCCTCACTGACGACATTCGCCGGGACGAGCTTTCTTCCCGGTTACTTCGCACGGCTGGAAAAGGAAGGACGCACGGTCAGGGCGGAACTCTCCCGTTTCGCCGCCCTCAACGTGGCCGGCCACGTTTTCATCCCCCGGGTGGAACCGATCCAAACGGAACTGGCGAAAATCCTGATCCGACGGCTGGGGCTATTTTGAGGATGCCGGACGGCTCTTCATCCGCCGGAGGATCCAGATCCGTTTGGGAGTCTTCAGCAGCTCCACAAGCAGGTATTTATAGGCCTGCAGCTTGAGGGGCCGGTGGGTGATCGCGAAGGCGTGCTTGGCGACGCGGGAGTAGACCTCCAACATCGTCTTCGGATAGCGGGATGAGTTCTTGGTGATGCCGTCCGCCAGATAACTGATCTTCTTCGAAGGAAATGGATAGGCCCACAGACGTGCCTTCGCCGCGAGCGGGATGAACAACGGCCACATGTTCGAGCTGCGGTAGCGGCCGTCGTAGCGGATGGTGCCGAGCGTCGTGGCCCGGATCACGTGGGTTTTGTCGCCGCGCAGGGTCTTGCCGTAGAGGTAGTCGTCGAACCAATCATACGGCCCCTCCTCCTTGATGCGGCGGGAGGACGGCTTTTCGTCCCCATAGGTGTTCGACATGAACCAATCGTATTCCGGATGTTCCCGGATCTTTTGGGCGGCCACCTCCAGACATCTGGGATCCAGCTCCTCGTCATCACCTGAGGAGAGCAGGTAGTCCACCCCGCGGCGCATCAGTTCGTCGATGCCGGTATTGCGGGCCGCGTTGCATCCGCCGTTTTGCTCACGTTCCAGATAGACGATGCGCGGGTCCTCAAGCCGGGTCACCGCGTCAACATAGCTGGTCGCGGAAGCGTCGTTCACGATGACCAGCGTCCAGTTCGTGTGGGTTTGCGCCAGCACGGCGCTGGTCGCCTTCAGCATCAGCTCCGGCCGATTGTAGGTTGGAATCACAATGCCGAATTGCGGCGCGGAGGTGGGTGGATTCATGATGCTCGGGCAATGGTGAACTGAGGTGGAAACAGTCCGGTTTCACACGTGTTGCGTTTGACCAGAATCAGGTCGGTGTGGCGGCGGTCGGACTTGGTCGGACTCGGAACGTCTTCCAAACGCCGCACCTCCTGAAGCTCGCGGCCTTGGAGGTCGGTGGCATGGTAGACATCGAATACCTCTTGTAACTCGCTCAGGAAGACCGCCGGATCGGTTCCAGCCACCGAAAGGAAATGCGAATCGAACTCGATGAGGCCGACCGCCACCCGGCAGGCGTCCAGCGTTCGGATGAATCCCGCCATCGCCTTGCTTTCGTAGCCTTCGATGTCGATCTTGAACAGACAACGTGCGGAGTCGCTCGCTTCCACAGGGATGCGGTCGTCGAGCGAACTGACGGCCAATTCGTGAACGAGCACACCCGGACTATTGTGAAGCCCCCGTACCGCGGTGGCCGTGCCGCTCCAGTCGGGATCGACGAAAAATGGCTGGCTGCCGCCGGACACCCCGGACACCAGCACGTTGTGGAGGGTGATCTGGCTGTGGTTCGGATGGTGGCGGATCGAGCGCTCGAGCAAGGTGAAAATCCCCGGATTGGCCTCGAATCCTATCATGCGGCAGTCCGGGCCGTAGGTGGTGCCCAGCATGCATTCGCCGTAGTTCAGCCCCACGTCGATCACGAGCGTCGGCTGGAGGTGGGCGGCCAGCGCCCGCCAGATCTTGGTGGCTTTCGACACTTTGCCTCGCGCGCCATCGCGGATCAGCATCTTTTGCGCACGGCGGTCGTTGGGATTGATTTCCACCAGGTAATCGCAACCCGGCAGGCGGATGGCGGTGGGTTTCGTGGTGCCGTAACGGCACCAGACGATGATATTGGACCGTAGCAGGCGCCATGGTCGGCGAAGGGGCATTTTCATCAGTGTAGGGGGGTGGGAGAGATGATCAGCGCCAGTGCTCGGCCACGAAAGGCGCGTGTTTCCAGCGGCCGGACGGCTTGTCGCGGACATCCGGTGGCAGCGGGTCGCCATGGAACAACACGATCGCGGTTCCCTGCGGAGGCTTGGCGCTGCCGAAGCGGGCCGTGCTCACGGTGCCGAACAAAGGCAGCTTGATTTCCAGACTCTTGGCACCGCAGTGCCGTTTGAACGATACGATCTTGCCTGCCGGAAAGTAAGCGTAATCCGCGATGGCATGGTTCATCCACTGCTGGTCTCCGAAGCTGCGGTTTTTACCGTGGAAGGACTCGATGTTGCCGGACGAGTCGGCGATGAAGTCGTGCCAGACCTGGGTATGGCTGCCGATGCGCAGGCGGTAGACGGACGAATTCCCCCGCACGCCGGGTGCCCAGTTCCGGGCGATCATGAAATCCTTGTCCGGTTCGGAGTGGAGAAAGGACAGGTCGTCCAGGATCACCAGATCGAGGTCCAGCAGCACCGCGTTCCGGCCTTTGAGGTCGAGGAAGTTTTCCTGGAACATCATCAGCTTGTTCCAGTTGCCATTGAAATGATCGGCCGGCAGCGGGTGCGGGACAATGCCCGGGGAAAGACCGGACGCCTCATCGGTGACGCAGTGGAAAACAAAGGGTGACTTGAGGTGGCGTGTCACCATCGCGTGCAGGCGGTTGACGTAGTCCGCACCGTAGCGGGTTCCCCAGCGGAAACAGACGAGGTGCAGCGGTTCAGGATCGGATTGGGACATGCGATGGGTGTGGGGTCGGTTCAGCGCCAGTGCTGGGATATCCAGCGGGCGGGTTTCGAGCGGTGGTTCAGTCGTTTTCCCTTATAGCCGACAGCCGCTTCATCCGGGTCCGGTTTGCCGTGGAATACGATGATCCGCGCGTCCCCGGGCAGTTTGGGTTCCAGGACCAGGTTGAACGGAAACATCGGCCGGCAGTGGCGCTTGAAACTGCGGGCCCACTCGGCGGGCCAGAACTTCATGCGCGGGCGGATGCAATGGGTGAGATAGGATTGCGGCGGGCGGAAGGTGGCCAGCGCCCATTCCTTTTCCCGGTGAAACTGCTCCCAGACGAAGGAGCAATGATTGAGATGAAAACGGAAGACCGACGAGTTGCCGATCAGCGGGTCCGGCCGGAACCAGGTTTTATGGGCGGGCAGCCAGTTGTGGATGATGGGGACGTCCCCATCGTCTCCGAAGGTGAAAAAATCATCCAGCGGCCCGGTGATCACCACGTCGAGATCGACAAACAAGCCGATCCCTTCGATCGGGAGATCCGGCCGGAACAAACAGAGTTTCCGCCAGCCATTCACCATCTCGGCCGGGGGGAGATCGATTTCCGGGATGGGAAGGATCTCCACCGACGGGTCGATTCCCTCCCCGTCATCGGTGAAGCACACGATGGACACCGGCATTTTCGTATGACGGCGGACCGAGGACGCGAGCCGGTTCACATACTCTGATCCATAGCGATCTCCCCATTTGAGTGTTATGATATAGCGGGTCATCGGACGGGGTGGGATTCTGGAATGCGGGTTCTGGATCGAACAGCCTAAAAATTGGAATTCGGAGTCCGGAGCAGCGGCTTATGAAGACAAGTATGACACCACCCGCCTCGCACAGCGATCCGCCTCGCGCAGGACCGAGGGCGGGGAGTCGAGCTGTCGGCTGGTCCGCCATCCGGCGAAAGTGGTTAGGAATTTTCCGGCCACAAGCATTCCAATACCTTTGAGCACCCTCGAGTCCGGCCTCGTCACCGGCATCGGCAGCAGGCCGACCCGGCCGCCTGACGAGAGGGCTTCGTAGATCATGGAGACAGAGTCCTCCGTCACCCACACTTCGTCCGCTGCGGCGAGCTTTTGCGGAAGCCAGTCGGGCGATGTTTCCGTATGGGGGAAAATTTCGATGGCAGGCAGTCGTTCGCGGACCTCCTTGAGGAACCCCTCGGGAGTGCGGCGGGAGTCCGTGAGCTGCCAGGTCCCGTGCGTTGATATCTCCGCGAGCGCCGAGACCAGTTGTTCCCCGTCCCACCCGTGGCTGGCGGACGGTCCTCCGATGAGAAGCATCTTCCCGCCGCGTGCCGTCTTCTCGGGGAGGGCCACACGATTGAGCGCGCCACGGGTGAGGATGACATTGCTCCGGCTCGAACCGTCCGGAAGATCATGTTCGGGAATGATGCAGAGATCGAACCAACCCATTGGCAGGCTGGGCCGCATGAGGACGATGCTGGATGCGTCATGCTTGCGGGCGAGCCACAACAGGGAGAGGTGGGTGGAGTGCCCTGCGGAAACGATGAGATCGGGTTTTGGAAATCCGGCGCTGGTTGCAACCGCCGTTCCCACCCGCGTGAACAAGCCGCGCGATCCTGCCAGGGAAATGCGGTGCACCGAGCAGGGCACGATTCTCCCGATCGCATCGATCAGTCCAAGCGATTGGTTCTCATGGCCCGGTTTGCCATCGCCGAGCATCCAGATGGTGAGGGATTCCTTCAAGGCCCCGCGACTATGGCACGGGCGGATCATTTATTGCAACGTGATGTGTTCGGGGGTATCTTGTAGGATGAAAACCCTGCTTTCGATCATGCTGGCCACGGCGATCCCCATCCTGGGAGAACCTCCCGAAAGAACGGGAGAAAAGCAAAGCCATGCGAGGCCCGCCCTCATCGGGACGGAAAAACTGATCGAGTTCGATACGCTTCCCGAGGATAGGAAAAACCTGATCCAACAGGCCATCGATGTGGCGAAGGATTCGCCGTGGCTGCCTTATCAGTTCGGTGGCGCCGATCCCAAGGCGGGAGGATTCGATTGCTCGGGCGCGATGTACTATGTGATGCGTAAGGCGGATCTCGAACCACCGCGGAGTTCCGCGGACCAGTTTCTATGGATCAAGGAGCATCAAAGGCTGGTGGAGATAAAACCCACGGTCAAAAGCCTCGATCACCCGGATTTCAAGAAGCTCCTGCCCGGAGACCTGTTGTTCTGGGGTGGGACCTATTCTCCCACGGATGGCCGGAAAGCCGCCATCACCCACGTGGCGATGTATCTGGGTCGCGAAAAGTCCGACAACCGCGCGGTGATGATCAATGCCACGGATGGCCGTTCATATCGTGGAACCAAGGCGAACGGCTATGGGGTTTATGATTTCCAACTCCCGCGCGAGGGAAGCAAGGCCGTCTTCATGGGCTATGGAACGCCGCCGGGAATCAAGTAGTCCGGTGCGTCAGTGGAGGGCGTGTTTCAACAACAGGATCTGTATGTGGCCATAAAAATCCGAGCGGATGTAGGCGGCCTGCTGTTCGGGTGTCAGCTTCATGAGATCCTGCTCCACCATCCCGGTGAAATGATAGGAATCCTCGATCGCGAGCCGGGCCTGGTTGAAAGAGCCATACCAGGTGAAGGCATCCTCGGGGTGTATCCAGAGCGAACCCGCGCCGCCGCCGGCCTTGAAGGCGGCGGACTCGATCAGCGCGTGGATCTGGGACAGCTCGTCCTGGAATTCCTCCCTGAGATCCGGAACCACATATTCCTCCCAGTCCTCGCCTCCCGCTTCCGGAGAAATGAGATCGCCCAGTCGGGTGGCGAGATCGACATCACGTCCGTTCGCATCATGAATGACGCATCGCAGCAGATCCCAGTCGCTGGCGTCATTGGTATCGATGCGGAGGCCGCCCTCGAGCGTGGGGAGAACTTTCATCCGGCTTTTTCCAAACTGGTTTTCAATTGATGGATCTGGAGCTGCTGCACATATAACTCCGCCTTTTCCCTCTCTCCGGTCCACACGACGGAGCGGCCCAGGTTGTGCACCTGCATCATGAGGATCTTGGCTTTCTTCTCCTCGTATCCGAAAATCTTCATGAGCACGTAGGTGACGTACAGCATGAGATTCACGGGATCGTCATGGACGACGACGTTCCAGGGAAGGGCCGGAGAGACGGACTCTTCCGTTCGTACGAGGGTGTCGGTGTCAGCCATTCTATCAGATTGCGGTGGCCGGCTCGGGTGCGTCCACCCATTTTCCGTGCTCGCGGATGAGGTCGATGAGGCGCTCGACGGCCTCCGCTTCCGGGATGTTGAATTTCACGGCGGTCTTTCCGACGTACAGGTTGATCTTGTTCGGCGCGCCACCGACGTAACCGAAGTCGGCGTCCGCCATTTCACCGGGACCATTCACGATGCAACCCATGACGGCGATCCGCACGCCCTTGAGGTGGCCGGTGGCGGCGCGGATCTTTTGCGTGGTGTGCTGGAGATTGAACAACGTGCGTCCGCAGCTCGGGCAGGCGACGTAGTCGGTCTTGAATATGCGCGTGCCCGCGGCTTGGAGGATGTTGTAGGCCAGCCGCAGCGACTGGCCGGGTGCCGTCTCGCCCCTCACCAGAATGGCGTCGCCGATGCCGTCACAAAGCAGCGAGCCGATGTTCCTCGCGGCGGGTAGCAGCGCCTGGATGAAATCGGTGTCGCCTGTTGGTGGAATGAGCGTGTCTTTCAGCAGGACCGGATGCCGTGGGTCGACGCGGAACGCCAGCTGGCGGAAGGCATGGATTACTTCCAGGTCCAGTCCGTCTCTTACGGTGACCAGCACCGGTTCGATTCGGGCGTTGATCTTCGATACAGCGGCTTCATCCCGAGGATCGATCTCCACCACCGCTGACTTCTCAAGAATGATCTCAGGTTTGAAATCGCCCATGCCCGCGATCTTGTGGGCGATGGCGTTCCAGCGTTCCTGGGTGGTGAACACGCGCACCGTTTTCTCGCCGCCGAGTTCGTGACCCATGACGGACAGGGTGGAACTCGCACGCCGCTCGTAGCTGAATGGGTCGTAGGAAGGGACAAGCTCCTCATTGTCCTTAACAACCGGTACGGCGGCTTTTTCGTTGAACGGCTTCGCCAGGGCCTGGGCCACCGGGATTTCATAAATCGCATCCTCCGTCAGCGAAACGCGGATCGTGTCTCCGATGCCGTCCGCCAGCAGAGATCCGATGCCGATCGCGCTCTTGATCCGTCCGTCCTCGCCGTCTCCTGCTTCCGTCACACCAAGGTGGATGGGATAGTTCCAGTCCGGACCTTCCGCATCCAGGCGGGCGACCAGCAGCCGGTAAGCCTCGATCATCACCTTGGGATTGGAGGCCTTCATTGAGAAAACAAAATTGTGATAATCGTTCTCCCGCGCGAGCCGGGCGAACTCCAAGGCGCTCTCGCACATCCCGAGCGGCGTGTCGCCGTAGCGGTTCATGATACGGTCGGAAAGGGAACCGTGGTTCGTCCCGATGCGCATCGCACGGTTGAGATCCTTGCAAAGCATGACCAGGGGAGTGAACTCCTCCCGGATGCGCTCAAGTTCCTCCGCATATTGCGAATCGCTGTACTCGCGGATCTCGAATTTCTTCTTATCCGCGTAATTTCCGGGATTCACCCGCACCTTTTCCACCCACTTGGCGGCTTCAAGCGCGGCGTCCGGTTTGAAATGGATGTCCGCCACCAGAGGGACGTTACACCCCGCGGCACGCACCTCGCGGGCGATGTTTTCCAGATTCGCCGCGTAGATCCGCGTCTGCGCGGTGATCCGCACGATCTCACAACCCGCCTCGGCCAGTCCGAGCACCTCGGCCACGCAGGCCGGCGTGTCGCGGGTGTCGGAAGTGATCATCGACTGCACGCGGATCGGGTTTTTCCCGCCCACGCCGACATTTCCCACCATCACCTCACGGGTCTCCCGGCGGGAATAGTGGAGCAGATCGGGACAATAGCGCAGGTCGGGCGAACTCATTTCTGGGCCGAAGCTAAACGAGAAATCCCGTTCCGGCAACGGTTGCGTGAAGGCGGATCGCTTCCGGAAACCAATCAGGTTTTGCTTCCGTCCACCGCTCCGTCCCGACCGTCGGTTTCCCAATATCCGGGCATGCGGTTGGCCTTCCGGCAGCCCCGGGTGGGTGCGCAACAGCCTGCATCGCCTGTCAGGCCGGGATCTCTTCGACAAATTTACAGTGCCTTTACGGACACCGGGACAGCGGGCGGTTAAAAACGGGCGTCCCTGTGAACAAATGGTCGCACACTTGCCACCAGGCCCACATTCATCAATCTTCGCATCGTGTCGGAAATCACCATCCTTGTTATCGAAGATGACCCCGCCGTCCGCAGGGGTGTCGTCGATGTGTTGGAATACGCCGGCTACCGCACCCTCGAAGCCCCGGACGGCCACAGCGGGATGGATCTCGCCCTGAAGGCGAATTTCCGGCTTCTCCTGCTTGATCTCGTCATGCCTGGTCCGTCCGGATTCGACATCCTCGAAGCCTTGAAAAAGAAACGGCCCGGCCAGGCCGTGATCATTCTCTCCGCACGGGGCGAGGAAAACGACCGTGTCCGCGGCCTTGTGGGCGGAGCGGACGATTACGTGGTCAAACCGTTCAGCATGAAGGAGCTGCTGGCCCGGGTGGACGCCGTCTTGCGCCGCACCTGCGAACGGGCCGCTCCCGCCGACAGCCGGGCGATCCCCGGTGGGAATGTCGACTTGAGGGGGCGTGTGCTTACCTTTCAAAACGGCCGCCGGGAGGACCTTTCGGAGCGGGAGAATGATCTGCTCCGTTATCTGCTGGACTCCAACGGGCGCATCATCAGTCGGGAGGAAATCCTCCGGAATCTCTGGGGACTGGACCCGGACCGTACCGAGACCCGCACCATCGACATGCACATCATGCACCTGCGTTCGAAGCTGGGAGACAAAAACCAATCCCTGCTCGCGACCGTCCGCGGAAAAGGCTATCGCTGGACGCCATGAAAATCGCGCGCGGCATCTGCATCTGGGTTCCCCTCGCGCTGTGTGGCGTGATCATGTTGGGAGCGATGACCTGGCTCACGCGTGGTGTCCTGGCATCGGAAAAGGAAAGGGTCCTGGCGGAGGCGCGGGCGGACCTGGAAGAGCGCACGCGTCTCGCCCTCTGGCGGATGGATGCCCTTGGTTCGGCCGTCCTGTTGCGGGAGAGCCAGCTCCCCCCCGTGGATTTCCACATGTCCGGCAAAGAGGTGGAGGATTCCGCGGTGCATCTGCGGTTTGAAGTCCGCAGCGGCCGGCTTGCTTCGTCAGAGATGGATGAAACCACCGAAAAGTTCCAGTTCCTCCGGCGGCTTCTTTCCCGGAATGGGGACATCGACGCCCTGCTCAACTGTGCCTCGGAGGTCAGCGAGCAAGCCTGGAGATCCCTGCCGAAGGATGCGATGGAACTGCAATCGAAGCTCGCGGAAACAAACAAGGCCAACCCGGCCTCCAAACGTGCGAGCGCCGTGTATCAATCGGACTCGAACAAGATCGAGCAGGTGCAGCGCACCAAAGTCCTCGAGAGCCAGGTGGCATTTTCCCAGTTATCCAATACCAATCTGATCACCAACGCCGCGCCGGTGACAGGTTTCGGCGAGATCTTGGAAATAGGCGGCATGAGACCCGTCTGGATCGGTGAGGAACTGCTTCTCCTCCGCCATGTCACGGTCCGCATGGCGGAGGAAATCTCGCCCGTCATCCAGGGCGTTTGGCTGGATGCCGGAAAAGTAAACGGGCTCCTCCTGAAAGAAGCCGCCGACCTGCTGCCGACCGCCACTTTGGAAAAGCTTGTTTTTCGTGTGGATGACCCTTTGGGACTCGCATCATTTCCCTACCGCCTGCAGCGGAATCCGGTGATCCCTCCTGAAGCCCCGCCGTGGAGTCCGGCCCTTGTCATCGGTTGGATCGCGGTGTTGTTCGCGCTATTCACCGTTTCTCTGCTGATCCACGGAGTGATGCGTCTCAGCGAGCGGCGCGCGTCTTTCGTCTCCGCCGTCACCCATGAGCTGCGCACACCGCTCACCACCTTCCGGCTCTATTCGGACATGCTGGAAAGCGGTGCCGTGAGACCGGAGAAGCGAGGCGAGTACCTGCGGGTGCTTTCCCGCGAGGCGGACCGGCTGGCCCATCTGGTCGAAAACGTGCTGTCGTTTTCAAAAATCGAGCGTGGCAGCGCGCGTTCGTCGGTGCGGGAAATCGTTGTCGACGAGTTCCTGGAGTCGGTGCGGGACCGCTTGGAGGCACGGCTCGCGACAGCGGAAATGCGGCTTGAGATGCGGATTCCGTGCAAGATCCGCCTCCAGGTGGACGCCGCGGCGGTGGAGCATATCATTTTCAATTTGATCGACAATGCGGCGAAATACGCGGCTGGCGGCGATCCTCCCGTAGTGGAAATCCGGACGGCGACAAGCGTCCGGCACTTGGAAATCGTCGTGACCGATTCCGGACCCGGCATCCCCGTGTCCGAACGGCGCCGGATATTCCGGGCGTTCCACAAGTCCGCCCGCGAAGCCGCCGAAAGCCGCCCGGGGGTGGGCCTGGGGCTGGCGTTGTCGCGCCGTCTCGCGAAATCGCTGGGCGGTGGATTGGATTGCGTGGATGCGGAACAGGGAGCCCGATTCGTCCTGAGGCTGCCGCTGGTCGGTTAAGCATCCCGGACAAACGGAGCTTTTGGATTTCCAATCGCGGCAGTCTTCCCATCATCCCTGATACGAATTTGGCCGATCCCACAGGATCGGCCAAAAGGTTTTGATCATTCCCATGGAGTCAACCCCACGGGATGGATGGCTTGAAACGGCTTACTTCGCCCACTCGGCCTTGGTGAACTCGACGCTTTCCTTGATCTTCGGCACGCTGTCTTTCCAGTCGTTCTCGTGCTCGATGGAGAAATGGCCGTCGAATTTCTGCTTCTTCAGTTCTTCGATGCAGGCGGCGACGTCCACGACACCCTGGCCGGCGGGGACGACCACGCCTTTTCCACCCATTTCGGACTTGTCCTTGAGGTGGACGCTGATGACGCGGCCCTTGAGGATGCGGAGGCACTCGACGGGTTTCAGATTCGAGGTGCACCAGTGGCCGAGGTCCGCGCAGGCACCCACGCGCTTGTCACGGCTCTCCACGACGCCGAGGATGTAGAGCGGGTGCCAGACCTTGTAGTCCGGTCTGGACATCGATCCGCCGTGTTCGTGGAAGGCGACCTTCACGTCGGTTTCCTTCGCCGCGGCTTCCCATGCGGCGATCTGTTCGGTGGACTCGGTGCACACCGCGTAGAGGCCCATCTTTTTGGCGAAGGCCATGATCTTGTTCACCTCGGCGGGATTGTTCGCGCCGACCACGCCGTAGTTCACGGGGAAAACACCCTGGCGCTTGCACTCGGCGAGGAGGGCGTCCACGACCTTGTTGCTGGCGTTGTGATGGACCACCTCATCCTTCGGGGAGTCGGGCTTGAGCTTCTGGCCGGGGTAGAACTCGATGGTCTTGCCACCGGCTTCCTTGGTCTTGGCGATGGCCTCGAAGGCGCTGAATTCCTTGAACGAATAGGCCTGGCAACCGATGGCGAGGCCGTTTTCATATGCTGCTTCCGGGATCGGCGCGGCGGTCAGGTTCGCGATGAGGGCGAGGGCGAGGAGGATGGGTGATTTACGCATGGCGGATTTCAGGGTTACGCGAGCTTCAGCGGCAGTATTTCCAAAGCAAGCAAAAGAACTGTCATGAGGCCGGGCTTGTTGTAATACTTTTTCTTCTGCTAACTTTTGGTAAATTTCCCGCATGACGCGGATATTCATCCAGCACCAAGGCCGCCATACCGGTCCTTTCGCCCTTGACCAGCTCCGTGCCGAGCTCGCGGGGGGACCTGTCAGACGGACCTGACATGGTATGGAAGGTGCCGCTGATGGATGCCATCAAGGGAATTCCCGCGATCGGCGGCGCGGCTCCAACCATTTCCAAGACATCGGCCCTGCCGGAATGATCTTTGAAGGATGATCAGCACACCACTTCCACCACGGCATCTTCCAGCGCCTCGATCACGAAGCCGGATCGTCTTCCACAGGTCAGGCGATCGCCCGCGCGCAGCAGGATGTCTTCCGGTTGTCCGTTCCTTGTGATCCAGAGGCTGCCGCGGACGCAGGTGATTCCACCTCCTTTTGAAAAGGTTTCCGTCAGAAGTCCGCGGGAGGAAAGCTCCGTCCTGCGGATCTGTGGCCGGCTCCGATCCTTGGTGAAAAACCGGGTCAGCACCGAGTTTGGTAAGATCGTTTGCATGGAAGGAACCTACCTATGGAGGACCGGATGCGGTATCCACAGGCCCGGAGATTTATGACCTATACAGATTTAAAATATCCGCTACCTGTACAGGTCGATTTCTCCTCGATCTGTATATTCTCTCCGGCCATCCACGAAATACCCTCAACCCATGGAAGTCGAACAGCCGCTCTATTTGAAAATCGCGGACCGCGTGCAGTCGATGATCGACTCCGGCACCTTGAGGGCGGGCGACCGCATCCCATCCGTCAGGCACTCCAGTGTGCAGCATCAGGTGAGCATCCCGACGGTGATGCAGGCCTACACCTTGTTGGAAAGCCGCCGCTTGATCGAGGCGCGGCCGAAGTCCGGCTTTTATGTCCGCCCTCGTCTGGCGGTTTCCCTTCAGGAGCCGCTGGTGAGCCACCGCAAGCCCGCGGTGGCCAGCCTGACGAAATTCGCCTCCGCCATTTCCATGATCCAGGACACCACGGACAGCCGGCTGATTCCCTTCGGAGCCGCGATTCCCGGCGACGACCTGCTTCCGCTGGACAAGCTCGCCCAGCTCACCGCCTCCATCACGCGGAAGATGACGGCGGCGAGTTTCAAATACGATCCGGCCCCGGGCTGCCTGCCATTGCGGAAGGAGCTCAGCCGTCTTTCGCTGGACTGGGGGTGCGGGCTGGACGCCTCGGATTTCATCATCACCCACGGCGCCAGCGAGGCCCTGCACCTCGCGCTTCACGCTGTCACGAAGACGGGTGACACCGTGTTGGTGGAGTCTCCCACGTATTATGGCACCCTCAATCTGCTGGCGCAGATGAACCTGAAAGTCATCGCCGTGCCATCCTGTGCCAATCACGGGCTTGATATCGACGCGGCGAGGGACGCTCTCGCCACGCACTCCGTCGCCGCCATTCTGGTGATCCCGAATTTTTCAAATCCGCTGGGCAGCCTCATGCCGGAAGCAAACCGGCGCGAATTGCTGGATCTGGCGGAAAAATACCGCATTCCCATCATCGAGGACGACATCTACGGAGACCTGCCGCACGAGGGAGCGAGGCCGCATTGCATGAAGGCCCTGGATCAGGAGGACCGGGTGATCCTCTGCGGTTCTTACTCCAAGACACTCGCGCCCGGCTTCCGCATCGGCTACATCGCCGCAGGGAAATATCACCAGCGGGTGATGGAGCTGAAGAACGCCTTCAACATCGGAGGTTCGCCGCTGCCCGCGCTGACGGTCGCGGAGTTTTTGCGGAACGGAGGCTACGAGCGTCACCTGCGCAAGCTGCGCCACACCTTCCGGCAGCAGGTTTGCCGTACGCGTGAGACCGTGGCCGCCGCTTTCCCGGGCGGTACCCGGCTCAGCAATCCCATGGGAGGTTTCTCGCTGTGGCTGGAGCTGCCGGGTGACACCGACATCATCCCCATCTTCCAGCAGGCGCGCGCCGCGGGAATCACCTTCACTCCGGGGCCGCTTTTCTCACCGGACGGGCACTTCAAGAACTGCATGCGCCTGAGCTGCGGAGCCTCGTGGAGTCCGCAGATCGAGAAAGCGCTGGGGACCCTCGGCAACATCGTCCGCGCCAACAGCTAGGGACATTCCACACCGGGGCTTGATGGCGGCGGACCACCTTCCCATAGTCCGTCTCACAACCGGTTTGCCGCCATGAAACATCCGCTTCACCACGGCGTATCCGGCTCGATATCATCCGGCTCCTGCTGAACAACCATGCTTTCAAGACGAGAATTCCTGCAAAAGGCCGCCATGCTTTCCGGCGGGCTCGGAGCCCTGGCGGCCACGCCGCCTTCCATCCTGAAAGCCCTCGGCATCGAGCCGCGGAAAGGCAGCACCTTCATGGATGCGGAGCATGTGGTGATCCTGATGCAGGAAAACCGCTCGTTCGACCACGCTTTCGGAACCCTGCGTGGCGTGCGCGGCTTCGAGGATCCGCGTGCGATTGATCAGCCGGGTGGAAATCCGGTGTGGTTGCAGACCGACGGTCGGGGAGATGTCTACGCCCCCTTCAATCTGGACATCCACGGATCGAAGGCGACCTGGATGGGCGACCTGCCCCATGACAGGGATTCCCAGGTGGCGGCGGGGAACGGAGGGAAGCACGACCAGTGGCTGAAGGTGAAGCAATCCGGCCGGGAGGCCTATGCGGCGCTCCCTCTCACGCTGGGGTACTATGATCGTAGTGACATTCCGTTCTATCATGCCTTCGCGGACGCGTTCACGGTCTGCGACCAGCACTTCAGCTCGGTGCAGACCTGCACGACCCCGAACCGGCTTTTCCTGTGGACGGGTACGAACCGCGATCCACGGAACCCGGAAGCGGAACCCTGTCTCGACAACGATCAGGCCGACCACCGGACCAATGTGGACTGGACGACTTTCCCGGAGCGGCTGGAGGACTGTGGAGTCTCCTGGAAGATCTATCAGAACGAGATCGACCTGCCGACCGGATTGGAGGATGACGAGGCATCTTGGCTCTCCAACTTCGGGGACAACACGATGGAATATTTTTCCCAGTATCACGTGAGGTTCTCCCCGGCCCATGTGGCGCATGTTGAAAAGCAGATCGCCGCGTTGTCCCGGCAACTGGCCGGACCTGTCGATCCCGCGGTCGAACCCGGGGAGGCTGAAAAACGCAGGGAAAAACAACTCGCGGCCTTGGCAAGACTTCAGGAGGAGCTGGCCGCCTGCTCGCCGGAAGCATTCCGGCAGCTTCCGGTCCGGGAACAGAACCTCCATAAGAAAGCCTTCACCACGAACACCGGAGACCCGCTCCAGCGGAAGCTCGCCACCCTCCGCTACCGCGAAGGAGAAACCGAACGCGAGGTGCATGTGCCCGCCGGCGACGTGCTCCACCAGTTCCGCAAGGATGTGGACGGCGGCAGGTTGCCAACGGTCTCCTGGCTGGTGGCTCCCGAGAATTTTTCCGACCACCCGAGCGCTCCCTGGTACGGCGCGTGGTATGTCTCGGAAGTGTTGGAAATCCTGACCCGTGACCCGGAGGTATGGAAGAAGACCATCTTCATCCTCACCTATGACGAGAACGATGGCTACTATGATCATGTCCCTCCGTTCATCCCGCCCCACACGGACCATCCCGCAAGCGGAGCCGCCTCAAAAGGGATCGATACCGCGCTGGAGTTCGACGGACAGGGTCACGCCATGGGCCTGGGTTACCGGGTTCCGATGGTGATCGCCTCGCCATGGTCACGCGGCGGCAATGTCTGCTCGGAGGTGTTCGACCACACCTCGGTGCTCCGTTTTCTCGAGGTCTTCCTCGCCGGGAAAAAGACGTCTGGCCGCGTCGTGGAGCCGAATATCAGCAATTGGAGGAGGACGGTTTGTGGCGACCTGACCTCCGCGTTCGGACCCTTGACGGATGCCACGGAGGGTGATCCCGAGGCGGTGGCGCGGGATACATTCGTCGAGGGAATCCACCGCGCGGGTTTCAGCGGTTCTCCCGACAGCCACCGGAGCCTCACGGCGGAGGAAATCAGCCGGATCCGTGGAAACGCGCGGACCTCGCCTCTCCTTCCCTTGCAGGAACCCGGCACCCGGCCGTCGCGCGCGCTGCCTTATGAACTCCACGCCGAGGGACGCCTGGACCGCGTGGCGGGGACTTTTGCCATCGCTTTAGAAGCGGCGGCGGGAACCTTCGGACGGAAAAACGCCGGCGCGCCTTTCCAAGTCTACGCGCCCGGAGCCTATCGGTCTGACCAAGCCATCGGCGACTCCGACGCACGAGGCCCAGACGAACACGCCCGGCGCTGGTCATACGCGGTCGCAACCGGGGACAGGGTCGGATACGCATGGCCTCTGGAAGCCTTCGAAGGCGGACTCTACCACCTGCGGACCTATGGACCGAATGGGTTCCATCGTGAATACCGGGGCAATCTTGCCGATCCGCTTCTGGAAATCGGCTGCACCTACATGGAAGCATCCGAATCGCTGCTTCTGACATTCTCGAACCAAGACACGGCAAAACCTCTCCGGGTCACGGTGAGGGATCTGGCTTACGGAGCCGACGAAGTGGCCATCACCCTGCCGGCCGGGGGCAGCATGTTGGTTCCGTTCGACCTGGCGCGCAGCTTCCGCTGGTATGATCTGGAGGTGGGCGTGGTTGGCAGTGACCTGTTCAGCCGCCGCTATGCCGGACGGGTGGAGAACGGCAGGGACGGACCAAGCGATCCCCTGATCGGCCGCCGCACCGCCGCCATCGCCAACGACACGGAATCGAAGCCCGCAGCCACCGGTGGCAGCATTTGAAAAACGCCGGTCGCGATCACGGGATTCCGGCCCCCGTCGGAGCGATCCTCCGGTGGTTCTTCGATGATTCCAACAACTCCTCCATCCGCCTGCGGATCTCCGCCGTGACGGGATCCGTATCCTGGGATTTGTCCCGGCCCGCACCGACCTCGATGGCGTCGCCCACGGTGATGACCGCGCGGATGGGGAAATGGGGCCGGGCGACATCCGTCAGATCCTCCTCGTATCGTTCCACGGTTTCCAGAATGCGTTCCGGGGTGGCATTCTCAAAATAGTCTCCGGGGTAGCAGTGGAGCTGCTGGACGAGATAGAGGTCGGCAAGCTGTCGCCAGGGGGAGGCCCGCTCGGTTTCCGTGAGATCACCCGTCACCATCTGCGGAAGAATGGCCGAGCGCAGCCGTTTGACGCGGGCCATGGTGTCGCCGTCGTGGCGTCCGCCGCACCACTGGATCTCAAGCGGAGCCAGCAGGAAGTCCTCGAGCCGTTGCAGGCGTTCGCGGATCGTCCCGGATTGGGGCGAATGCAGGTGCTCGATTTCCTTCAGATCCAGCAGAGCCCCGCCGATCTTGAGGATGCGTTCACGCAGCGGGAGATGGATTTGCGGCTGCCAGGCGAGACGTTTTTCGATATCCCCGATCACGGGCATGACCGTCTTTTCCAGATCTCCCTCGAAGAAATAGCGGATGAACACAGGGTGGATGACCACCTTGCCTTCCGTGCGCTGCTTGGCCGCCGAGCGGGCGATGAACGACGGGCCATCCATGAAATTCACCAGCCGGTCATTGGAGCGGGTGATGATGCCTTCGGCGAAGATGACAAGCGGGTGTCGTGCGTCGGCCACGGTTTTCACGGAACATTTCAGCGATTCCCTGTCCATGCCCTCGCGATAGACACTGAAGGCTCCCACGCGCGGCATGATGAAGCGCCGGATTTTATTGAACATGAAAGCATGCCAGCTCGCGATCACGTGGAAAGGCCGCTCCACTTCGGCCGCCAGCGAATCCAGCACCATGGGATCGCAAGGGCGGCAGTGGTTCGAGACGATCATGATGCCGTGACCGGCGTCGAGCGAGGCGCGGAGTTTCTCCGCACCCACGCATTCCACCGCGGCGACGCCGTTGGTTTTCTTGATGTAGCGGGGAAGCAGGAGACGCACGAGCCAGTGCCAGCCCCGGCTGTGGCGGGGAGGGATGAAGGTGTATGGCTTCTCGACGACAATGTTTTGCATCGTTTGACGGAGGATGGGGATGTTTGTCGCTTCAGTGGGAATGTCTCCAGCGGGCCAGCATTTCCGGCACCGCCTGCGGGCGTGACCAGGTGACGAAGATCCCGGCCAGCGCGGCGACACCGCCGCAGACCCAGAAGATCTGGCCGTAGTTGAAATGCGCCGCACCCGTGAGCAGTGTCAGCATCTGAGCCGCCACGGCGATGCCGATCCATGACAGCCAGCTTGCCGCCCCCTGGACCGCGCCACGGATCTCCGGCGCCGGACTGTGCTGGAGCACGGAAACGATCGGTACGATGAACAACCCGCCACCGATGCCAAGCAGCGCGAGCGCGCTGACGAAGATGGATTTCTCCACCCCCGGCCAACCGAGCGCCACACTGCCGAGCGCCATCACCAAGGCTCCCGTGGGGACCAATCCGTATTCGATCCGGCCGCGTGAAAGCCGGCCTGCCAGCATGCTCCCCACGCCGATGCCGAGGCTGAGCGCGGCCTGCAGCCATGCTTGCTCGGTGGGTTTCAGGTGGAAAACCTTGTGGGCGTAGAGCGCGAGATTCAACTGCACGAGCGCGGCCACGAAGAAGAAGGCCGTGTTTCCCCAGTTCGCCCGCCACAGGTCGCGGTCCTGCTTCATCACCTTGAAGTTGCTCCAGATCTCTCCCACAATGTTCAGGTTCAGCTTTTTACCGGGATCCGCCGCAGGCACCTTCGCGATGCCGAGGCTGGTCAGCACTCCCACCCCGGCGAGCGCCGCCAGCAGGATGCCGGACCACATCTCGCGGTGTTCCAACGACTCGGCGAGCCACCCCCCGGCGAAGGTGCCGAGGATGATGCCCACGAAGGTGAGGAGTTCGAGAATACCGTTTCCGGCGGAGAGTCTGCCGGGCGGCAGGACTTCCGGGATGATGCCGTATTTCGCCGGGGCGAAGATGGTGCTGTGGACGCCCATCAGGCAGATCGCCACGAGCTGGAGCGATCTCGATTCGAGCATCAGGCCGTATGCGGCGAAAAGCATGATGGCGATTTCCGCCAGTTTCACGCCGATCATCACCGAGCGTTTGCTGAAGCGGTCCGCCATCCACCCGCCGATGGTCGCGAAGAGCAGGAAGGGAATGGCGAAAAGCTGCGAGGCATGGGAGGCGAAGCCTTCCTTGTCCGCCTCCGTCATGGTCACGGAGATGAGCACGGGGAAAACGACCAGCCATTTCAGAGCGTTGTCGGAGAAGGCACCCTGGAACTGGGTGAACATCAGGTTCCAGAAGCCTCGCGGCCAGGATTTGGAGGAGTCGGAATTCATGTCAGTTCGCGGGAGTGAAGACTTTTTTCAGGAAGAGGTGCGTGGGGATGAAGACGATTCCCACCAGTGCGGCGATCCATGTGCCGAGGTAGGCGAGGGGAGGCATCCAGGACTGGGGCTTCGCGTCGTCCATGCCGAAGACGTAGTTGACGTTCCGCGGAGTGTTGGAACTCGCAAGGTCCGCACCGGCGGGAGGTAGCAGGAAGTAGGCGGCGAGGCAGAGGACGACACAGATGAGCGACCAGCCCCACAGCGCGCGGCGGTCGTAGCCTGTCTTCCAAACCAGATAGATCAGCAGGAACGGCAGCCATCCGTGGAAGAATGACAGGCCGCGCAGGAACAGCGAACGTTTTTCATCAAACATGTAGCCGGTCATTCCCGTCAGCTTGCCGCCGGAGAGTTCCACCAGGAAATCCGCGCACCAAAGCATCTGTGGCAGCAGGATGCCGACGGCGGGAAGCGAAACCAGCAGCGCGTTCTCCTTCCAGATGCCGACGAGCGTGAGCAGCAGCGCCACGTCGCAGAAGTAGAGGAAATTCGTGGGACCGTAGTTGGTCCAGTAGACGGGGATCATCACGGCGAGGAACACGGTGTAGGCGGCTTTCAACCAGAGAGGGATTCGCGGGGGCTTTGTTTTCATGAAGTGGTCGTCAGGTTCAGCCTCTATGTATCAGCGGGATGGGTGGATGCGTTAATTGATACTTTCAATGCGAACATCGACTGCTTCAATGGACACGACCGATGAACATCCACCATCTGGAACTCTTCTACCATGTCGCCCGCTGCCGCGGCGTGAGCGCCGCGGCGCGGCAGATGCCCTATGGCATCCAGCAGCCCGCCATCAGCGCGCAGATCCTCCAGCTCGAGAATTCGTTGGGGAAAGCGCTTTTCCACCGGCGGCCGTTCGCGTTGACAGTGGAGGGCGAGGCGTTGTTCGCCTTCGTGGAACCCTTTTTCGCGAAGCTGCCGATGATGGCCGAACGGTTGCGTGGTGGCGCGGACAACAGCCTGCGGATCTCCTGCCCGGAGATCGTGCAGCGGGATTACCTGCCCGCGCTTCTCTCCGGCGTGCGTGCGCGCGTGCCGGGCTTCCATTTCAGCTTGGAATCGGGGCGCATCGAGGAGATCGAAAACAACCTTCGCGGCGGGAAAATCGATCTCGGGCTGGCGACGAGCGCGGGTCCGAAGGAGAATGGCATCGACCACCGCGAGCTGCTGCGGATGCCGCTGCTGTTGTTGGTCCGGGAGGATGACGGACCCTGCACGGCGGCGGAGATCCTGGGACAGGACCGGATCGAGCAACCGCTGATCACGCTGCCGCGCGGGGAGCCGTCGGTGGCGGCCTTCCAGCAGGAGCTGCAGCGCCGTAACATCGAGTGGTATCCCACGCTGGAGCTGGCGAGCCTGGATCTGGTGGCGCGTTTCGTGACGGAAGGTTACGGCACGGGCCTGGTGCTGGACATCCCGGGGGCGGTGCGTCCGCCGGGAGTGCGCACGTTGCCGCTGTCGGATTTCCCGGAGGTGCGGTTTTACGCGCTCACGTCTGGAAACCGCCCTGCCATGGTGGAGCTGTTCATTGCCGAAGCGGAGAAGGTCATCGAGGGATTTCGCGGAAAATGACCTGCCAGTTTCTTGTTCCTTGAATCCGGACGCCACAACGGGTTGGATCTGTGGCGTGAATCCCTGCTACCCACTCCTCGCGGTTTCCTTGCTTATCGGTGCCTGTGCGGGACCGCGCGAACCATTGGTGGTGAAACAATTCCAGCTACGCGACGAAACCACGAGCCGGTCCGACGAACCGATGGTGAAGATGGAGAAGCTGCGCCGCCTGCATGGTTCCGTGAGCATGGCCGAGCGCGCGGAGAAACTCGGGCAGTATTACACGTTCATCTGGAGCGACCCGGAAGGCGTCGGCCAGGGAGATGTCGAGCTCATCCTCCAATACCAGCAGGGAGCCACCGGCAGCCGCATCAAGCGTCTGGTGCGGACCTTTCCCGCCAGCGAAGAGGGGGGGCAGGTGGAATTCTCCGTGGTGGGTCATGACTACCGGAAAAACGGCCGCGTGATGGCATGGAAGGCCACGCTCCAGCGCGGCAGACGCGTCATTGCCACACGACAATCGTATCTCTGGCAATAAGTGCGATTCTATTCAGATGGAAGGTTGACCAATCCGCTCCCTGATTTTACATTTACGAACCTCGCGCGCCAAACGACGACCTCTCCCTCAGTGACAACGGAAGCCCCTATATCAGTCGGTATCTTCGATGGATTCAGCTGGATCCGCTGTGAGGGCAAGGGTTCGTTCATGAACAGCCCGGTCATCAAGGCCTTCGGTGACGAGCGGATCGCGGCAGGCGAACGATGTCTCGCGGTGGACCTCGCCAGTTGCACCGGAATGGACTCCACCTTCATGGGAACGCTCGCCGGCATGGCCTCACGGCTGTCCGCGCAGGACGGGGGAGTGCTCCAGATCGCCGAAGCCGGAGATCGGAACCGCCGCTCGCTGGAAGACCTCGGGCTGGATTTCCTGATGGAGATCGATCCTCCCGAGGCCCGTTGGAAGCACGATATCACCCGGATCCGGGCGAACCTCAGGGCTCCTCAGACGCCTCCCGCGCCAGGCCAGGTCCAGCGGACCCAACATGTGCTGGAAGCCCACCAGATCCTGTCCGAGGCGAATGACAAGAACGCGAAGGTCTTCTCGAATGTGGTCACGATGTTGGAGGACGAGCTTGCGGAAAAACAGAAGCTGGCCCAGTCGGCAAAAAAATGATGGGATTCTCTCCGGGATGCGTCTGAAAATTGATTTCCCGCGAGAATGCACGTTTCCACCCTCATACTCATTCCGGTTGCCGCGCTGATTGTAACGGCGCTGATTTTCGCCCTGCAGAACCAGCGCCGCCGCGTGCGGGCCATCCGCCGCAGGTTTGACAACCTGGAACGCGAGGAGGAGCGCATGTTCACCTTCCTCCACGACCTCGGCCTGGCCATTGAGAATGAACCATCTCCGTCGATGCTGTCGCGCATCATCGTGGATGGCATCGACAAGGTCGTCGCCGCGCGCGGCGGTGCGATCTATTTCCTGAACGCGGAGGGAGGGTTTCTCAGTCCGTCCTATATTTCCGAGGAATGCCCGCCGCTCATCGGCATCCCGGTGGAGATCCGCAAGAAAGCCGAGCGCGATCCGCGGGCGCTGGAAAGCCACGTGCGGCTGTCCCGCATCGCCATGGAGGACGGCATCCTCGGCCACTGCCTGAGTGTCGGCGAGCCCATGCATGTGCCGGACATGAAGAATCATCCGGCGTTCCGGGACGCCTTCACCCGCTATACCGACGATGTCGCCGTGCTGGTGGCTCCCTTGCGCCATGCGAACAAGGACCTCGGCGTGCTCGCCGTGGCCCGCCGTCACGCGGATGGGAATTTTTCCAACAATGACTTCGCCGTCTTCCGCACCGCCGCCGAGCAGTCGTCGTTCGCCATCGGAAACGCCCGCATCCACCGCGAGGCCCATGAGAAGCGGGCGATGGAGGGGGAGCTCCGGAACGCCCGCGAGGTCCAGCGCATCCTGCTTCCCCAGCATGACCCGGTCATCAGCGGTTTCCGCATTTCCGGGACGAACCTGCCGGCCCGCATCATCAGCGGCGACTATTACGACTACCTGGATCTGGGGAACGACAAGCTCGGCATCGCCATCGCCGATGTTTCCGGAAAAGGCGTCCCGGCGGGTCTGCTGATGGCCATGTGCCGCAGCTCCCTGAGATCCGTCGCTTCGGGGGAAATGTCCCCGTCGAAGGTCATGGCCGCCGTGAACCGCCAGCTTTTCCCGGACATCCGGGAGGACATGTTCATCAGCATGGCCTACAGCATTCTGGATGCGGCGACCGGCAAGCTCACGCTCTCCCGCGCCGGGCACGATCCGGCCCTGCTGTACCGCCGGCAGACCGGGAAGGTCGAGCTGCTTCGCTCACCCGGCCTCGCACTGGGCGTCGATGGTGGCACTGTCTTCGAGCGGGTCACGCGGGATCAGGAAATCGAGCTGAAATCCGGTGACTGCGTGCTTTTCTACACGGATGGAGTGAAGGAGGCCGTCGATGCCGACGAGGAGGAATTCGGCATGGATCGCATGTCCGAGTCCTTCCGCAGGGCCGCGCCGCTGGGTGCGGAAAGCGTGCTCATCCGGATGCAGGAGGAACTCAAGATGTTCACCGGCGAGGGAAAACAGATGGACGACATCACACTCGTCGCGCTGGAGAAACGCTAACTGCCGCTGCCTGCGGAAACTACGGTTTTGATTTTTTGACCGGCCAATCCGGCGAATCGCTGCGGGCGGTTTCCAGATAGACTTCGATTTTTTCCACAATGTCGGCGTGTTGGCTGGCGACGTCGGTTTGCTCGGCGGCGTCGTTTTCCTGGTCGAAGAGAACGATGGGCTTTCCCGGATTCCGGCGGATGCCTTTCCAGCGGCCTTGATAGAGGGCCGCCTGTCTGAAGGTTCCTTCATGGAATTCCCAATAGAGGAATTCGTGGCTTTTCTGCCCGCCGCCGGCCAGCAGGGTGGGAACGAGGCTGATGGAATCCAGGCCTTGCGGAGCCCCGGCTTTCGCCAGATCCGCGGCGGTGGCCATGAAGTCGCCGAAGTAGGCGACGTGGCCGCTCTCGCCGGCCTTGATCTTTCCGGGCCATGAGGCGATGAACGGCACCCGGATGCCTCCGTCCGTCAGCGACCGCTTGATGCCGGTGAACGGGCCGGAGGGGCTGAAACGGGTCAGATCGTGGCCGCTTTCGTCGTGGGGGCCGTTGTCACTCGTGAAGATGACGAGGGTGTTTTCCGTGAGACGCAGCTTCTTGAGTTCGTCGAGCAGGCGGCCGACATAGGAGTCCAGGCGGGTGATCATGGCGGCATGGCCTTTGTCGGGACCGGGCCAGTCCTTGTCCGCGTAAGGCCCGAGATCCGGAACTTCGGCACCGCCGAGCGGTCCCTTGAGCCCGTTGTGGGCGTGGGGTACCACCATGCTCCAGTAGAGGAAGAAGGGCTTGTCCTTCCTCTCGTTGATGAAACGGATGGCTTCGTCGGCGAAGCGGTCATCGGCGTATTCCTTGTTGGGAACCTTTTCCTCATCGCGCCACAGGTAATCCGGATAGTGGTCGTGGGCGTGGACTTGGTTCAGGTAGCCGAAAAACTGGTCGAATCCATGTTTGCGCGGCAGGCCGACATCCGCCGCACCTTCGTCGCCGAGACCCCATTTGCCGATGAGGGCGGTGGCGTAGCCGGATTTTTTCAACACATCCGCGACCGTGGTGTCCTCCGCCCGGAGGGCTTGGGCGAGTGGATTCGCCTTGCCGGCATTTCCACGGACACGGGTGTGGCCCTGGTGCTGTCCGGTCATCAGGACACTGCGCGAAGGGGCGCAAACGGTGGCGCCGGAGTAGAAATGGGTGAAGCGCAGGCCGCCTTCCGCCATGCGGTCGATGTTCGGGGTCCGGATGACTTTCTGGCCGTAGCAACCGAGCTCCCCATAGCCCAGATCATCCGCCATGATCCAGATGATGTTGGGCTTCGGAACTTCTTGTGAATGAACGATGCTTGAGAACGCGAAAACCAGCAGGAGAAACTTCATGGCGGACTGGGGACGGTGGGGATGGACTCGTTTACGATTCCATCGGGTAAGCATTTTCACCGTGTTCGGAACGATCGAGTCCCTCGGCCTCCTGTTCCTCGCTCACCCGCAGCCCGAGTATGGCCCGGACGATGAAAACCAACGCCACCGTCGCCACGGCGGACCAGAGAATCGTCACACCCAGACCCGTGAGTTGGATTCCAAGCTGCGTTCCCACGGATTTCACGTGGCCGAGCCCGCCGAGCGAGGGTTGGCCGAAAAACGCGAGCAAAACCGTGCCCAAAATGCCGCCCACACCATGGACTGCGAAGACATCCAGCGAATCATCGATATGGAGCTTTTCCCGGATCAGGCTGACGGAGAAGTAACAAACCACCGCCGAGAGAGAGCCGATGACGATCGCTCCGAGGGGGCCGACATCGCCCGAGGCCGGTGTGATCGTCGCCAATCCGGCGACGAGTCCGGTGACCATGCCGATCAAGCCTGCCTTGCCGTTCCGGAGTCGCTCCAACAGACACCAGACCAAGCCTGCGGCACAGGCGGACAAATGGGTGACGAGCACCGTCATGCCTGCCGGACCATTGGCCGCGAGCTGGCTGCCGCCGTTGAATCCGAACCAGCCGACCCACAACATCGCCGCACCGATGTAGACCATTCCCGGCTGATGGGGCGGGTGCGGATGCTCGGGAAAACCACGGCGTTTGCCCAGCATCATGGCCAGGATCAGGGCGGTGATTCCAGCCGTCGCATGGACGACGATGCCGCCTGCCAGGTCTTTCACCCCCATGTCCTGCAACCAGCCGCCCCCCCACACCCAGTGGGTTACGGGGAAATAAACCGCCAACAGCCAGAGCGCGGAGAACAACATGAGCGCGCCGAATTTCATCCGCTCCACCACCGCACCGATGTAGAGGCACGGCGTGATGATCGCGAAAGTCATCTGGAACATCACGAACAGCACTTCCGGAAGCTGGGTTCCAGCCGCCACGGAATCCACCGTCACTCCCTTCAGAAACAAGGCATTGAGATTTCCGATCCACCCGCCATCCCCCTTGAAAGCCAGGCTGTAACCCACCGCCACCCACAGCAGCGAGGCCATGCAGGCGATTCCGCCGCACTGCGCCATCACGGACAGCACGTTCCGGCCCCTCACCAGTCCGCCGTAAAACAGCGCAAGGCCCGGCATGGTCATGAAAAGAACCAGAGC
Organism: Luteolibacter yonseiensis; assembly: GCF_016595465.1. NCBI lineage: Bacteria > Pseudomonadati > Verrucomicrobiota > Verrucomicrobiia > Verrucomicrobiales > Verrucomicrobiaceae > Luteolibacter > Luteolibacter yonseiensis. The sequence goes on from NZ_JAENIK010000004.1 coordinate 780,410, forward strand.
CGTCGCGGTCAGCACCCATGCGGTATTACCGGAATCCACCGTGGGTGAGGTGTTCTGGGCTTGGAGAAATACCGTGCTCAGGGCGAGGAACCCGAGCACCAGACGACTTGTTTTAAAGGTGTTAACGCACTGCATGCGGCGCAAATGAAGCAGCAATCATTCCATTAATGAATTCAATTCATGATTGATGTATTAATCATGAATTACGTTTCTGGTGACGTTCTTACCCGTTTTGGGGGTGCGAAACTTATTGTGGAGACCGCCACGCCGCCGCTAGTTTCAACCTCAACTCTGGAAACACGTATGAAATCCATCCTGCTCACCGCTCTCCTCGCCGCCGCCAGTTTCGCCCATGCCGAGGACGGCAAGTGGATTTCTCTCTTCAATGGCAAGGACCTCACCGGCTGGACGCCGAAAATCCGTGGCTGTGAGGCGGGTGACAATTTCAAGGACACCTACCGGGTCCAAGACGGCGTCATCAAGGTGGACTATTCGAAGTATGAAAAGTGGGACAACCGCTTCGGGCACCTGTTTTTCGAGAAAAAATTCTCCAACTACCGCCTCAAGCTCGAATACCGCTTCAGCGGTGAGCAGATCAAGGAAGGGCCGGGCTGGGCATTCCGGAACAGCGGCATCATGATCCACAGCGAGTCGCCCAAGACCATGGAGCTGGAGCAGGACTTCCCCGCGTCGCTCGAAGTCCAGCTTCTCGGCGGCAGTGGGAAAGGTCCGCGCACCACCGGAAACCTTTGTACCCCCGGCACCCATATCGTGATGGATGACAAGCTTGTCACCACCCACTGCATCAATTCCAAGTCCAAGACCTTCGACGGCGACCAGTGGGTCACCATCGAGGTGGAGGTTCACGGCAACGGCATCATCCGCCATCTGATCAATGGCGAGGAAGTCATCAGCTACAGCAAGCCCCAGCTCGGCGGCGAGGACCACTCCGAGCAGCTCATCAAGGTCGCCGGCGACAAGATGCTCTCGGAAGGATACATCTGCCTCCAGTCGGAGAGCCATCCGGTGGAGTTCCGGAAAATCGAGATCATGGAGCTCAAGCCGTGAAGCGGCCGGGAAAGGGGGGCGCCGGTCTCCGGTAAATATTTGCTGCCAATCCGCCGGAGCATGGTAGACGGTCTCGGACCGCCACCACGAAACCGACCCCGGAGGACTTCCCTCCGGGGAGTCCGACCTTTCCCACCAGCATGCAAATCAAATCAGCCGTCTTCCACATGAGCGCCCGCGACATCCAGGCCGCGCCCGAGTGGGATCGTCCGGAATTCGCCTTCATCGGCCGCTCGAACGTCGGCAAGTCGTCGATGATCAACATGCTGTCCAACAAGGACGCGCTCGCCAAGGTCTCCGCCACTCCGGGGAAAACCCAGCTCCTGAATTTCTTCATCATGAACGAGGCATGGAGTCTCGTGGATCTTCCGGGCTACGGCTACGCCAAGGTCGCCAAGAGCGAGAAAATCAATTTCAACGAATCCGTCGGAGACTATCTCGAACAACGTGACAACCTCCGGATTGTCTTCGTCCTCATCGACTCCCGCCTCGCGCCGCAGCCCATCGATGTCAGCTTCGTCAGCTGGCTCTCCGGTTGCCAGGTCCCCTTCGCGCTCGTCTTCACCAAGGCGGACAAGCAGTCACCCGGCAAGACGAAGGCCACCATCGCGGAGTTTCTCGCAGCCATCGGTGGGGACGTGGCCGTCAACCCACCGGTGATCATCAGTTCGTCGAAGAACCGCACCGGGCGTGTCGAGATCCTCAAGCTCATCGAGGCGGCGCTGAAGGTGTGACGTCCGGCCTTCAAACCTTCCGCAACGGAATCACCCGCGAAGTCTCGCGGCCGTTGCCTTCGATTTCCAGCCGGTCGGCGAACAGGCGGATGGCGGAGAAGGCGTTCACCTCCGGTTCATGCAGGATCGACTTGAAGGTGATGTAGGGGATTCCGTTCCGGATCACTTCCGCCCCGGCGTGGTTGTGTCCGTTGAAAAACGCCGCGACAGAGGGATGGCGGTCGATCACCGCGAGCACCGCTTCCGAGTTCCACACCTGATGCCCGTCCGCCGGCAGCAGCGGGTGGTGGCCACACAGGATCACACGTTCCTTCACCGCATCCGCCGCGGCGAGTTCGCGCTCCAGCCATTCCAACTGGTCATCGGAAATTCCTCCGTTCCATGGTTTTGCGGCGGAGGAGTTTTTCGCGACGAGATCTTTCAAGAGGGATTCGGATTCCCTGTCCGATGAAGAATCCGCCGGGTATTTGTAAACGGAACGGTCATTCGTATCCAGCATCACGAAGCGCACCCCGGAATCACGGAAGACGTAATAATCGTGCGGCATGCCAAGCGTGGTGACGATCCGGCATTTCTCGCCGTCCGCCACGGTGTAGTCGTGGTTTCCCAACAAATGCCGCACCGGGTGGCCCAGCCCGTCCAACAACGGCAGCACGTCGCCGAATGACTTGAACTCCCGATCGATGAAATCTCCAAGATGCAGCGTGAAACGTAGCTTCCTCTCCGCGAGCCATCCGACAGCGGTTTTCAGTTTCGGGATGGACTCACGGTAATGCCGCTCCCCCTCCGGCCCGGCATCCGCGTATTGCACGTCGGTGATCAGTCCGAAGGTGAGAGCGGCCGGTTCGTCCGCGGCCCCGCGCACCGCGGTGGATGAGACGGCCAAGGTCGAAAGCCCGATGAAATTTCTCCGGTTCATGAAACGGGTTCCTAGCACCCGTTCCGGCAAGGTGCAATGTCGCATGGGTGACGGGATGGAAAGAGTGACAAGGGTTCCCTCGGGTGCTTGGATTCTCCCGATGATGGATGGCTCACTACTGGTGCTCGGGATCGCCGGGACCGAACTGACGTGCGGGGAGGCGGCGCTTTTCCGCAAGCTGCAACCGGCCGGCTACATCCTGTTCTCCCGGAACATCGGCACCGCCGGGCAGACGCGGAAGCTCACGGACGACCTGCGCGGCATTTCCTACGACACGCCCATCATCGCCATCGATCAGGAAGGCGGAAGGGTCACGCGGACGAAGGACATCGCTCCTGTGGCACCCTCCGCCCCGGCACTCGCGGCGGTGGGGGACATGGGAAAAATCGCGGATGCCGGCGCGTTCACGGGAGATCTGCTGCGGATGCTCGGGGTGAATTTGAATTTCGCCCCCGTGCTGGATCTCGATCATTTTCCGGGCATGCAAAACGCGTTGCGAGGACGCTGCTGGGGGCGTGATCCGCAGCGGGTCATCGATTTCGCGGGCCATTGGAACCGCTGGATGCGGAAACGCTCGGTGGCGGGCTGTGCGAAACATTTCCCCGCCTGTGGCAGGGCGCAATCGGATCCGCACCACGATCTTCCCTCGTCACCGGCGACCTTGGACGAATTGCTGCGCGAGGATGTGATTCCCTACACTGCGCTGATGCCGGAACTGGACTCCATCATGCTAGCACATGTGGAATTCCCGAACATCGACCCGGAGTTCCCCGCGTCACTCTCGCCGCGCATCATCCGGCGTTTCCTGCGCGACCAGCTCGGCTTCGACCGGCACGTCGTCCTGACGGACGACCTCGACATGGGAGCGATCACGAACCGCTACGGGCGCGGAGAGGATGTGAAACTCGCCATCACCGCGGGAAATGATCTCGCCCTCATCTGTCACCGGACCGACACAGCCGAAGTGGCGGCGGCGGCCATCGCCGGGTTGCCGCGCTGGATGGTGGATGAGGCACACGAACGCGTGCACAGGTTGCGCCGCAGGCTGCATTCCCCGCCTGAGTGGTCTGAAAAAAAATGGCTGGCGACGTGTGATTCCCTGGCGGAACTCGCCGCCGCCGTCCCGGAAATCGGGACACCACAGGCTGACAGCCCGGTGGCGGATTACTGATCTTGTCGGAGATTCCCGGCATTCCCCGGGAATTTTTCGTGAATAAACGGATGCGGATTCCGTCGGAAGAGCTAGATTTGAAAAAATCGCCCATCGAAACGAAACCAAGCACCATGAAATCCATCACCCATCTTCTGGCCGCCGCCATCGCGGTGACCACGGCATTCATCTCGGCACCGAAAGCAGAGGCGACCCCGGTCGTGCTCAGAGGGGCCGGCTATTACAAGATCGCCAACAAGATCAAATATTACGTGAACGTGCCGTCCCAAAGCGGGCGCTTCAGGCATCTTGGCGAGGGCTATTATCAGAAGACGACCTATGGATTCGACTACATCGTCAACCGCGGCAACAAACGTTCCGGAGACCTCAGCTTCGAGTTCTGGGCGATGCCATACTTCGGCGCCACCTCCGGTGAAATCTTGATGACGAGAGGAAGAGACCCCCTGAAAGCCGGCAAGTCCTACCGGGATGCCGACTCGACCGGCCAAGCCGTGAACATTGACGAGCGGGCCTTCCCGGAGATCAATCTTTGGGAATACAACGGCAGGAACTGGGTGAACAGGGATGCCTTCACTTTTTCGAGAAGCACCCGACTTTGAGCGGTACTGAACCCATTTCCACCTGCCTGGATGCAGTCCTGGCCCGGGCGGGTTTGTCCCTCGTGACTTTTTCATGAAGCCCGTCACCCTTATTCTCGGTGTCGCCGCCGTAGCCCTGGTTTCAGGAGCCGGTGGCTACTTTTTAGGCAGGGGAAAATCGTCCTTCTCAGGGCCCGTCGCCCTTACGGACGCCGCGCGGGCGAAATCGTCCGCCCGTCCGGGCTTGATTGCGGTTGATCCCGTCAAGCTGCGGGCATCGCTGGATGCGGAGAAAAGCCCGCTCGCCCGCTTCAAGCTGGCACTGGAGCATCTGGAAGCGTGGATCGCAAAGGATCCCGTTGGCGCGCTGGATTGGCTGAACAGCCAGCAAAAAAGCGAACGCCGCGATGAGGTGATCCGCATGGCCCTGAACCTTTATGCCGAAACCGATGCGAGATCCTCGGCGGCTTGGGCGATGCGGAATCTTACCGGAGCGGAACTGAACAACATGCTCATCGCCATCGCCGACAGGTGGGCGGTGCAGAATGGAGACGAGGCGGCCCGGTGGTTTTTGACCCAACCCGCCACCTTGGAGCGCGATGCCGCGGTGGAGAACCTGTTTTTCACCTGGTCCCAGAACGAACCTGCCGCCGCCTTGAAGCTGATCCAGGGAGATCCGTCGCTTGGCGATCTGGTTCCCACCCTCCTCCGTGCTTCGTTCGCCGGGTGGGCGAAGGGAGATCCCCAGGCCGCCGTCTCCTCCAGTCTTGAGCTGGGCCGCGCCCGCAACGATCCGGAGCAATTCGCGAACACTCTCGCGAACTGGGCCACGATGGACCTGGAGAGCAGTTCGAAATGGCTGGCGGAAAACGTCCCCGCCGGTGCCGAGCGCCTTGCCGCGACCCGGGAGCTTGCCGGGATTTACGCCCAGCAGTCGCCTGCGGACGGACTCGTCTGGTTGGGAAAACTTGATTCCGGTCCCGAGCGTGACGCCGCGGCGAACGCCTTGACCACCGGATGGTCGCGGAGCAGCCCGGCGGAAGCGGCGGCCTGGGCGGCCGGCCAGACCATCAGCCAGCTCGCCCCGGAATCGATCCAGGACATTTCCCGGAATTTTCTCATGAGGGATCCGGCGGCGTTCGAAGCATGGCGCGCCGCATTGCCAGAAGGACCGTTCAAGGAACAGACCAAACAGGTGGGGATCGGACCCGGCGACGAGTGACCGCTCATTTGCCCAGCACCCACGAGATGTGCGGTGTGTAGAGGTCCGGCTCCAGCAGGAACGAGTCGTGACCCTTGTCCGAATGCACGCTGATGTGCATGACATCCACCTTCGCCTCTTCCAGGTGCTTCACCAGCTCCGCCTGCTCTTCCGGGAAAAAGCAGAAGTCGGAATCAATGGAGAAGACGAGCCACTTCTGGCCCGCCAGACGCGCGCGCTCGAAAAGGTCGCGCGGGGTTTCGGCATCGCCCTCCTGCGTCGCGTCATAGCGCGACCACATGTCGATGATGCGGAGGTAGGTGTTCGCATCGAAACGTTTCACGAACTTTTTCCCCTGATGCAGCATGTAGCTCTGGAACTGGTCGCGGACGCGATACCACGCGAGCACGTCATCCGGCTGGACGATGTCCTGGCGCGCGCGCTTTTCGATGGCGTCGAGGTGGACGAAGGTCTTGTGGGAGATCATTCTGGCAAGCACCAGTCCGTAGAGCGGCGGAGCATCGTCGTAATAGTCTCCCCCGTTGAAATGCGGGTCGTTTTCAATCGCGAGGATCTGCTCGAAGAGGTGCAGGCGGTTCAGCACCGTCGTCTTGTATCCCGAGGCGATGACGATGACGTTTTTCACCCGGGCGGGGAAACGTGTCGCGAAGGTCAGCGCGATCAGTCCTCCCACCGATGGCCCCACCACGGCGTGCAGGGTCCCGATCCCGAAGTGATCCAGCAGATGCGTGAAAACCTCGACCTGGTCCGCCGCGGAGATGGAAGGGAACGATGCCCCCCATGGTTTTCCGGTTTCCGGGTGGATGGACCCGGGGCCGGTGCTGCCATAACAACCGCCGAGATAGTTCGCGCAAACGATGAAGAACCGGTCCGTGTCGATCGCCTTGCCGGGGCCGATCATCGTTTCCCACCAACCCTCGTGCATTTCCGCCTGCCAGAGTTCTCCGACACCGTCGATAGCGGTATTCACTCCGACGGCGTGATGCGAGCCGGACAGCGCGTGGAAGAGGAAGATCGCGTTCGAGCGGTCCTCGTTCAGTTCGCCCCAGGTTTCGTAAGCGAGGGTGATGCCCGGCAGCATTCCGCCATCCCGCAACCGCACGGGTTCGTCAGGGCTTCCGGTTTCAAAGAAATGCGTGCGGGTCTCGGCGGACATGCGCGGAGCCTATGCAGCCCCCGGCCCGCATAGCAAGGGCGGTAACGGTCTCCTTGTCAGTGGCGGAGTCATCCGTTAGTTCTCGTCCCATGAAATCCGTCCCTGTCCTTTTCCTGTGCGTCCTGCTCGCCTCGTGCGGCCCCGGCCTTGGTCCGAGTGTAGTCACCCAGGGAGTGCCCAGACCCGCGTTCCTGCCGGAAAAAGCCGAAAAAGGCCGACTCTTCAGATATTATCAGGACAAAGGCCCGTCGAAATGGATGAACAACTGGGCCGCGAACCTCGACCTCACCGGAGTCTCATGGAACGAGGCGACCGCCTGCACGCTGATCTCGCCGGGGCACGTCGTCATGGCCGCCCACTTCATGCGGCAGTCCACCACCCCGGTCATCTTCCATGACAGGAACGGCAATTTCCATGAGCGCTACCTCGTGGCCGTCAAAAAGCTGGCCTTCACCGACATCGCGGTTGGGAAACTGAATCTGCCGCTGCCGCCGGAGGTGAAATACTATCGGTTTGCGGACGCTGGCGACGCACCGGTCGGCCGGCCGGCCATCGTTTCCGACCAGACGAAAACCCTCAGCGTCCACCGCATCCGGGCGGTGTCCGGCGGTGCGATCCAGTTTGATTATCTGGACGGGTTGAGCCCGACCTACCAGCGGAAGCTCATTCCCGGGGACAGCGGCCATCCGTCGTTCATCTGGAAAAACAACGAGCTCCGCCTGCTGGAGACCCACACCGGCGGCGGTGCGGGGATCGGTCCCTTTTACGGCGATCCCGCCGTGCAAGCCGCGGTCCGAGCGGCCATGGCCGAGCTGGGCGACTAATTTCCACGGGCTTTTCTGACTCCCAGGCTCAGCACCCCCGCGACGATTCCCCAGAACGCGGAACCGATGCCACCGAAGGAAATGCCGGAAAGCACCACGAAAAAGCTGATCATCGAAGCCTCGCGGTACCGCTCCTCCGCCGTGGCCGCCGCAATGCCGTTCGCGATGGTGCCAAGCAACGCCAATCCGGCGACCGCCAGCACGAGTTCGTGCGGAAATGCCGCGAACAATCCGGCGATGGTCGCGCCGAAGACGCCCACCAACCCGTAGAAAAAGCCCGCGGACATCGCCGCGACATAGCGTTTTCCCGGTTCCGGGTGCGCCTCCGCGTTCATGCAGAAGGCCGCGGTGATGGCGGCGAGGTTCAGCGTGAATCCACCGAAGGGCGCGACCAGCAGATTCGCCACGCCGGACCAACCGATGATCCTCGAAACGGGCGGCTCGTAGCCGTTCGCCTTGAAGACGGCGATTCCCGGCAGGTTTTGCGAGGCCATGGTCACGAGGAAGAGCGGCAGAGCCACTCCCACCAGAGTGCGGAGGGAGAACTCCGGTGTCACCCACACGGGGCGTGTGATCTCCAGTGGAACCGCCGCGGCATTGAAGCGGTTTTGCAGGATGGCGATGCCGACGCCGAGCAGCAGGATCACCGGGACATTCCACCTCGGCCAGAAGTTCCTCCCCAGCAAACAGGCGGCGAACATCGGTAGAACCAGCCAGGGATTCGCCGGCGTGGCGATGAACGCATCCAGGGCGAATTTCGAAAGCACCCCGGCCAGCAGCGCCGATGCCAGCGGAAGTGGCAGCCGGTTCATGATTTTTTCAAATCCCCTGCTGAATCCCGCCACCGCGATCATCAGCGCACAGGCCAGGAAGGCTCCGGTCGCCTGGGGTAGCGTGAGGTGTCCGTCCGCCGCGGCACCCGCGATGACCGCGGCACCGGGAGTGGACCAGGCGATGAGGATGGGCAGCCGGTGGATATACGACAGGATGATGCTCGGCACCGCCATCCCGATGCCCAGCGCCCACAGCCACGACGCCGTCTGCCCGGGCGTGGCGTGGAGGTTCTGCGTCGCTTGGAAAATCACCGCCACCGAGCTGGTGAATCCCACCAGCACCGCCACGAACCCCGCCACCACGGCGGAGATGGAGAAATCCTTGAACATCTGCCCGCAAGCGTCCGCCAGACCGACGATCGAAACAAGGCGGATCAGTGAGCCGGACGGCTTGACCGCTCGATGGCGAGGCGGATGCCGGCGGCCTTGTGGAGGGTCTCCTCGTATTCCTTTTCAGGATCCGAGTCCGCGACGATGCCGGCACCCACTTGGTAGATGAGCTGCTCTCCGCTGCGGACCAGCGTGCGGATGGCGATGTTCAGCGAGCTCTCGCCATTGCGGCCGATCCAGCCGATCGCCCCGCAGTAAACTCCGCGGGGTGCGGCCTCGATCTCCTGGATGATCTCCATCGCCCGCTTTTTCGGGGCGCCTGTGATGCTCCCGCCCGGAAAGCACGCGGCGAGCGCGGCGAGCGTGTCGATTTCCGGACGCAGCGTGCCGGTCACCGTCGAGACGAGGTGATGGACCTGCGCCAGCGTTTCAAGCCGCAGCATTTCCGCAACCTCGACGCTGCCGAACTCGCAGACCTGGCCGAGATCGTTGCGCAGGAGATCCGTGATCATCACCAGTTCGGAGATTTCCTTGGCGGATGTTTGCAGTTCGTAGGCGGAGCGGCGGTCTTCGTCGGGATCCGGAAACCGGGGGCGCGTACCCTTGATGGGACGTGTTTCGATCCCCCTGCCGGAGATTTTCAGAAATGTCTCCGGCGACGAGCTGAGGATTTCCCTCCCGCCGAGATCAAGATACGCGGCCATCGGCGCGGGCGAGGCCTCGCGCAGAGTTTCGTAAAGTGGGAACAAATCACCCCGGACCGTGGCGGTGAACGCTTGAGAAAGATTCGCCTGATAAATGTGCCCTGCGGCGATCCATTCCTTGATGCGGGCGACTCCGCTGGTGAATTTCTCCCGGCTGCTGAGCGGGGTGAAGGCCGAGATCTCCGCAGGTCGGTTGCCCGCAACCGGCTCCAGGCGTGTCGAGAGCGTGCCGGTTTCCCGCCATGTTTGATCGTTGTGGTTGTAAACCAACATTTCAGGATAGTCGCCGAAGACGAAATCCCCTTCGTAGCCCACCCAGCCGCAAAGTCCGCCAGCGGGAAACCCTTGATCGCCGCCAGGCCTCGACCCTTGCGCAAGGGTTTTCCGGAGAATTTCCAGATCGCTCGAAAGATGGATGTTCCCTCGGAAAACCTGTGTCGGAGCCGCGGCGATGACCGAAATCGGTCGCGAACTCCCGGAAGGAAAATTCCCCGCCGTGTCAAAAAAGACCAATCCACCCAGATGTCGCAGGCGCCCCGCCACCTCCACGGGTGAAAGGCCATCCAGCCGGACCGGACTGGTTACGGTTCGCATCAAGGATTCCGCCATCGCGCGACGAAACAACGCCCGCCGCCACGCGGTGGCAAGCCGGAAGCCTAGAAAATGCTGATAAATCGGACTCTAGGATTGCCAAATCCCGATCCTCGACTAGGAATCTGCCCCCGGTCGAAACCGTCGCCCGCCAACCAGAAGCCACTTATCGTTATGAAGGACCTCAGCAAATACCGCAACATCGGGATTTTCGCCCACGTTGATGCGGGCAAAACCACCACCACGGAGCGCATTCTCAAGCTCACCGGCAAGATTCACAAGATCGGTGAGGTTCACGACGGCGCATCGACCATGGACTTCATGGAACAAGAGGCTGAGCGCGGTATCACCATCCAGTCCGCCGCCACCACCTGCTTCTGGAAGGACCACCAGTTCAACGTCATCGATACTCCCGGCCACGTTGACTTCACCATCGAGGTCTATCGTTCGCTCAAGGTTCTCGACGGCGGTGTGGGCGTGTTCTGCGGTTCCGGCGGTGTCGAGCCACAATCCGAAACCAACTGGCGCTACGCGAACGATTCCAAGGTTTCCCGCGTCATCTACGTGAACAAGCTGGACCGTATCGGTGCGGATTTCTACCGCGTCGTCGCCCAGGTGAAGAAGATCCTCGGCGCCACTCCGCTTGTCATGGTCCTGCCGATCGGCACGGAGTCCGATTTCGTTGGTGTTGTCGACCTTCTCACGATGAAGGCCCACATCTGGGATGACTCCGGCCAGCCTGAGAATTTCAAGATCGAGGAAATCCCCGCCGACCTCGTGGACAAGGCGAAGGAATACCGCGCCCAGCTCATCGAGACCGCCGTTGAACAGGACGACGCGATCATGGAAGCTTATCTCGAAGGCACCGAGCCGACCATCGAGCAAGTCAAGAAGTGCATCCGCAAGGGCACCATCGACCTCGCGTTCTTCCCGACCTACTGCGGTTCGTCGTTCAAGAACAAGGGCCTGCAACTCGTTCTCGACGCTGTCGTCGACTACCTTCCTTCCCCAACCGACGTGAAGCCACTCCCTGAAGTGGACGCCGAAGGTAACGAAACCGGCAACTTCGCCATCATCGACCCTGCCGCCCCGTTCCGTGGCCTGGCATTCAAGATCATGGACGACAAGTTCGGCGCGCTCACCTTCACCCGTATCTATTCGGGCACGATCAAGAAGGGCGACACCGTTCTCAACTCCTTCACCGGCAAGACCGAGCGCATCAGCCGTATGGTGGAAATGCACGCCGACGACCGTAAGGAAATCGATTCCGCACAAGCTGGCGACATCGTCGCGCTTGTCGGACTTAAGAACGTGCAGACCGGTCACACGCTTTGTGACGAGAAGAACCCGGCCACGCTTGAGCCGATGGTTTTCCCGGACCCCGTCATTTCCATCGCCGTCGCCGCCAAGGACAAGGCGAACGCCGAGAAACTCGCCAACGCCATCGGCAAGATGGTCCAGGAAGATCCTTCGTTCCGCGTCGAAACCGACGAGGAGACCAACGAAATGATCCTCAAGGGCATGGGCGAGCTCCACCTCGACATCAAGATCGACATCCTGAAGCGCACGCACAAGGTGGAGGTCACCGTCGGTGCTCCACAGGTCGCCTATCGCGAAACCATCACCAAGCCCGTCAACGACAGCTACACCCACAAGAAGCAGTCCGGTGGTTCCGGCCAGTTCGCGAAGATCGACTACACCATCGAGCCCGGCGAGCCAGGCACCGGCTTCATCTTCGAGTCGAAGGTCGTCGGCGGCAGCATCCCGAAAGAGTTCATCCCAGCCGTCGAAAAAGGCTTCAAGACCTGCGTCGACAAGGGACCTCTTGCGGGTTATCCTTGCTTGGACTTCAAGGTCACGCTCAACGAAGGTGGTTTCCACGCGGTTGACTCCAGCAACATCGCCTTCGAAATCGCCGCGAAAGCCGCGTATCGCCAGACGATGCCGAAGGCCGCCCCGCAGATCCTCGAGCCAATGATGAAACTCGACGTCTTCGCTCCCGAAGAAAAAGTCGGCGACGTCATCGGCGACCTCAACCGCCGCCGCGGCATGATCCAAGGCCAGGAGCCGACTCCGGGCGGCATCCGCGTCAAGGCCGAGGCTCCGCTGTCCGCCATGTTCGGCTACATCGGCGACCTCCGCACGATGACCTCCGGCCGCGGCCAGTTCTCCATGGAGTTCAGCCACTACGCGCCATGTCCGAAGAACGTCTCCGACGACGTCATCGCCAAGGCGAAGGCTCGTGAGGAAGCGCTCCGCAAGTAATCCGAGGCGGGCGGAAACGCCTGTCAGCGAATCAAACCAACCCGCCGTCCCGAAAGGGGCGGCGGGTTTTTCTCATCCTGTTGCGAAAGCAAATTGAGCGTTGCCTGCGAAGTGGAGGAACGAATAGATGTGGCTGATGAATTTTTGGAATTTCCTCGCGGTTTCGGGAAAATCGGCGAGCGAGCAGATCGGCCAGGCCACAGGTTCGGGGATCGTCGTGTTGATGCTGCTCGCGGGCATCCTGAAGTGCGTGTCGTTGCTGCGGCGTCCGACCGTCAGCAAGCCCTGCGTTCTGGCGCTGATGGTGTTGTTGTGCGGATGGACACTTTCCTGCGTGCAGGTGGGTTTGGAGGCTTTCGAGGTCGGGTCGAACCTCAGCCGGGTGCTTGTCGGCTTTGGACTGTGTGTTTGTTGGCTGGCGGCCCTGGTGCTGGGCATTGTCGGTCTGGCGCTGTATGACAGCACGCGCTTCCGGCAAGGCCGTGCCCAGGCGATCTGGGCCATTTCCCTTGCCTCGATCTTGCTTCTGGCGACCGCGGGGATTGTTGTTTCCGGCGCCCTCAAATCCGCTGACGACGGGTGGGAAGGGTTTCGCGAAGCGGGAGCGGTCGATACCGGAAACGTTCCGATCCGGAACACGGACTTCAATTTTTCCCTGACGCCGGCCAAGGGCTGGGTGCGGGTCAAGCCGGATGCCATCAACAAGCTTGCCTGCCTCGCCCTGCGCAAGTCCAACCCGGAGGTATTCAGCATGGTCATCGCCGAGAAGATCCCCTCGGCTCCTGATTTGGAACAACTGCGCGAGATCGTGAAGTCCAATCTCGCGATGAATGTGGAGGTGATCTCCCAGACGGAAGATACGGTGGTGACGCCGGAAGGCCTCACCTTCGCCCACCTCAGCACCCAAGCGCGGGTCCAGTCGGCGGTCTTCAATTACGAACACTGGATCACCACCCGGCGGGGATTCTCGTGGCAGATGGTGTCATGGAACAAGGGTGACAAGGCGGGTCTTGCGAGGGATGCGCGCTCCTTGATGGAAACCTTCCGCATTCTCGACCCTGCCCTCGACGCGGTTGGCAAGGGCACCGTGGCGGATGTGAAACGGCCGGAGCTCGGCTACCGGACCGGCCTGGATGGCCTGGGCTGGGCGCCATGGACGACCGGCGGGGTGAACGCGTTGGTGGACTTCCGGGCCTTGCGTGGAAACGAGGCATTGGTGGTGCTGCCCCTGCGGTTCGATGTGGATCCGCCCGACCTGGACGCCCTCACCCGTGGATTGTTGTCCGCCTTCCAGTTGGAAAAGTCTGGTGACGGAAATTCCGTAAAACCGTGGTCGCCGGGACATGGAGGAACCGGCCGGGAGATCCGGATGGAACGAACGGTCGATGGTGAGCAGTACCGCTACATCCTGCGTGTCGCAAGAGGACGGCGCGGCGCCCATCTGCTGGCCGGATGGGCTGCGGCTGGAAAGGGGGATCTCGATCTGGTCAGCCGCAGTCTTGATGCGATCACCCTCGGCGAGCCGGAAGGCGACGCCCCGCCGCTGGCACCCGACCAGAAGAAGGCGCTGGGATTGATCTTGAATGAAGCGGCGCTTTCCCTGGCGAACCGGAGCGAGCGGGAGGCCGCGGCAGCATGGTTTTGCAAGGCTTTTGAGGAGGGGGGAGACCCCACCGTGCTGGGCAATGCCGGCGATGCTTTCGAACGCCTGGGACAGGCGGTCAAGGGATGCGCGTTCCTCGCGCCTCATGTCGGGAAGTTTCCTGACAATCATTACGTCGCATTGCGCTACGCCCGCCTGCTGGCGTTGAACGGAGACATGAAGGAGGCTGAAGAGGCATTCCTGAAATTGGTGGAAAAGGGTCTGCGCGACGAAAACGACCTGTTGTCCTGGCTTCAGTTGCTCAACGGCCGCGGGCAGCATGTCCCGGCCTTGCGCTGTGTGGATGCCTGGCTCGTGAAAAATCCGAGCGTCAATGCCCGGCGCTGGCAGGCGCAGACACACAGCTCGGGGGGAGACGGCGCGAAAGCCATCGAGATGCTTGAAAAGCTTCGTGCCGAAAATCCGGATGACAAGAACGTGGGCCTCGATCTCGGAACCGAATACAATGAGGCTGGCGAAAACGCCAAGGCGGCGGCCATCGCGGAGAAGCTGTTGGACGGTGGCGACGAATCTTCCCGGGCGCTGTGCGTCCTCGGTTGGAGCCAGATGGGACGGCACTGGTATCGCGACGCGAAGGCATCTTTCGAGCGTGCCGCGAAACTGGCACCCGACGACACGTCCATCCAGGACTATATCCGCCGGGCTTCCGCCGCACTTGGCCAAGGGGACAACTCCGAAGTGAAGAACGAGATCCCGGCGGTGGAGATCCCCGCCGGAGTGGTGGCTGCGCTCGCTGCCAAACCTCCTGCGGCGGAATTCGGCGAGGGACATCCCTGCGCCTGGCTGCTGCGCGCCACCGGCTACCACTTCGAAAAAGGAAAGCCGCTCCGCCGGACCATCCATCGCCGTGTGAAGGTTTTGACGACGGAAGGCGCGGCTGACATGAGTTCGGTAACGGCGACGTTCGACCCCATCCACGAGCGGATCTTCATGAACCGTCTGGAGGTCAGGAATGCCGCCGGAGAAGTCCTGGCGAAGGCATCCGTCGATGACGCCTACGTAAAGGAGGGAGGGGACGAGGCCACCCATGAGAAGACACTTCACCTGCAGGTCGCGGCGGTCCAGCCGGGAACCACCGTCGAGTGGCAGATCACGATCGAGGATCGCAGCCCGTCGGATCGTTTCAGGTTCAACCGGCATTTGTTCGCCAGCGGATTTCCCTCCGCCGGAGAGGTGGTGTTCGTCACCGGGGATGTGTCTGCCGTGCGCTCCGAACTGACGAACGGAGGAAGCATCAGAACGATCCTCGACGACCGGCTGGCGGCATGGATTTGCGGGGAGATGCAGGCGGCCGAGTTCGAACCGTATTCCATCCCCGTCGAGCAACGTTGCCCGATGTTGTGGATCGGTGGGAGCGAAGGCTCCTGGGAGACAGTGGGAAGGGATTACCTCAAGGACCTTGATGACCGCCTGCGGGTGGACAAGACCCTGGAGGATCTCGCCCGGTCGCTCGTTAAGGAAAAGACTGGCGAGCGGGACAAGATCGCCGCCATCACCAGTTATGTCCAGAAGGAGATTTCGTACAAAGCCATCGAGTTCGGCATCCGCGGGCGGCGTCCCAACCCGGCGGATGAAACGCTCCGCTCGCGCTACGGCGACTGCAAGGATACCTCCGTGCTCGCCCACCTGTTGCTGCGGGCCGCGGGCGTGGAAAGCCACCTGGCCGTGGTGAACACGGATTGGGAGACACACCCGGATCTGCCGACCCTCGACCAGTTCAACCATATCGTGCTGCTGGTTCCGTCTCTCGGGAAAAACTGGCTTCTGGATCCCACCGACAAAACCCTCGATCTCGCGTCATTCCCCGCGGACAATCTCTGGCACAGCAGGGCGCTGGTGCTGGATCCCGCCGGTCCGAGGCTGATCGACCGTCCCGCCCCGGCGCCGAAGGGAAGCGCGGATGTCAGCAGCCGCCGCACGGTTATGGTTCGGAACGAAGACCTGCACCTGGAGGAGACTCTCGAATTGACGGGTTATTATGCTTCATGGATGCGGGGCTCGTTCACCGGTCTCAGTCCTGCGGAACAGACAAGGAAAGCGCAGGGGATTCTCGGGGAAGGAGCCGCGCAATTGCACGGGTTCCGGTTCGAAAATCTGGACCGGGTCGGAGAGCCGGCCCGGCTTGTGATGGATTATGATGTGAGAGAGGCCATCAGCACCGAGAACGGACGCTGTACGGCGGTGGTGCCCGCTCTTTGGGAGAGGGATTACCTCGCCACCAAGTTTGTGAAAGACCGGAAAACAGAGTTCGAGACTTTCTACCCCCTGCACTTCACAAGTGAGGTTACGGCGAAAATTCCGATGCCGCCGGAAAAGCAGGGCGTGGTTTCCTCTCCCAGGAACAAAAGTACGGACCATTGCGAGTGGAGCCTGAACACGGAGCCCGCCGGAGATGGAGTCAAGGTGACCTTCGATTTCGTCGCCCACCCAGGTCACCGGCCCGCGGCAAGCTACGGTGCCTTTCATGAGGCGTGGAGCTCCGCGGGGCGGGCGTGGGACAAACCGTTGGGTTGGGTCCCCCGGTAGTGGCTTCCATGGTCCCGCCCGCCGGGCGTTGTTGGATGGCTTCAAACTCCCGATGAACTTTTTCGAAGTATGGCAATTCACACGACAGCACCTAATACTCACTCCACGATGAAACGAATCACCTGCCTCTTGTCTCCGGCACGCGTGCTGCTCGGCGTTCTCGCAACCTGTTGCATGCCGCTTCAGGCGGAGCCGCCCACACCTGTGGCACCACCTGTGAAGAAACAGGAATTCCACGTCTACCTGCTCATGGGGCAGTCGAACATGTGTGGCCGGGATACCCGGGAACTCGCCGGACAAGTGGACAACCCGAAGGTCCTCGCGCTGGGTCCCGATGGGAAATGGGTGGTCGCCCGTGACCCCATGTTTCCGAAGGCGGGGCGCATCGAGCCGGGTGCGGGGCCGGGCATTCCCTTTGCCAGCCGGATGCTTGCCGCCGGCGGGAAGGCGGGCATCGGCCTCGTCCCTTGTGCGGTGGGTGGCACGAAGCTGGAGAGGTGGGTGAAAGGTGGCGATCTCTATCAGAACGCGCTCTCGCAGGCGAGGGTTGCCGCGAAGGATGGAATCATCAGCGGCGTGCTGTGGCATCAGGGCGAGTCGGATTCGGAAAAGATGGAAACCGCCGGAACATATGAAGCGCGGCTGAAACAGATGCTCACCGACCTGCGGGCAGACCTGAAGCAGCCGGAACTGCCCATCGTGGTCGGCCAGATCGGAGATTTCATGGACGAGAAGAAATTTCCCGGAGCGGAAACGGTGAGAAAAGCCATCCGGCGGATGCCGCAACTGTTGGAACATGTCGGCTACGCGGATTCCGCCAGACTCAAGGACAAGGGCGACAAGCTTCATTTCGACACAGATGGCTCGAAGCAACTCGGCGAGCGGTTCGCCAAGGCGATGTTGGAGCTGGAGAAAAAGTGAACCTGTCCGATAGGTGGGGCGGCGCTCCGGCGGGAGTTACATCGGTCGGCGCATGTCGTTGATCCCGGTGGGGGATTGTTACTTCGATTGCGGTAGAGAGAGATCGGAAGGAGCCGGGGTATTCTCCAGTCGATGTTCCATCCGCCGACATGCCCATGATCCCGTCATTCGTCCGAGCGCTTTCCCTTGTGCTGATCCTGTCCCCGCTTCATGCGGAACCCGTCACGATCAGGCATGAGGAAATTTCCGTGAAAGCCGCGTTTCCGATGCCTGTCATCAAGGTGCCGGTGTTTCCAAAAAAGGATTTCGTCGTGACGGAATATGGAGCGAAAGAGAGCGGTGATTGCTCCTCCTCCATCGAACAAGCCATCGCCGCATGTCATGAGGCGGGTGGGGGGAGGGTCGTCATTCCCGAGGGGAAATGGCTTACGGGAAAAGTCCATTTCCGCAGCAACGTGAACCTGCATCTCGAAAAGGGGGCGACGCTTCTCTTCAGTGATGATCCCGCCGACTACCTGCCCGCCGTCCAATCCAGTTGGGAGGGATTCGAATGCTTCAACTACTCTCCGCTCATCTATGCTTTCGATTGCGAGAATGTCGCCATCACAGGCGGGGGGAAAATCGAAGCGGAGATGGGGACATGGAAGGAATGGTCGGGCCGTCCTCCCGCGCACATGGAAGCGTTGAAAAAACTCTATACCATGGCTTCGACAAATGTGCCGGTCATCGAACGCCAGATGGCCGTAGGGGAGAACCACCTGCGGCCGCAGTTCATCCAGTTCAACCGTTGCAGGAATGTGCTGATCGAGGACATCACGATCCGCAACAGCCCCTTCTGGACCATCCATCTCCTGCTCTGCGACTCGGTTGTCGTCCGTGGCCTTGATATCCATGCCCATGGTCATAACAACGACGGCATCGACCCGGAAATGACGCGGAACCTGCTGGTTGAAAATTGCAGGTTCGACCAGGGCGACGACGCCATCGCCATCAAGTCCGGAAGCAATCAGGACGGCTGGAGGCTGGGTGTCCCCACGGAGAACATCGTCATCCGCGGCTGCACCGTCATCGAGGGCCACCAGCTGGTCGCCATCGGCAGCGAGCTCTCCGCGGGGATCCGCAATGTCCACGTGCGCGACTGCCGGTTTGTGAATGAAAAGTATCAGCCGATGAACCTGCTCTTCATCAAGACGAACCACCGCCGCGGCGGCTTCGTGGAGAACATCCATATGGAAAACATCGAGGCCGGGCGGGTGCGGCAGAGCGTGCTCGGCATCGAGACGGACGTGCTTTACCAATGGAAGAATCTCGTGCCGACCTACGAGGAACGCATCACGAAAATCAGCGGCATCCACGTGTCCAACATCAAGGTGGCGGAAACCGGCATTCCGTTCCGCATCGAGGGCGACAAGCGCGAACCGGTGACAGACGTCACCCTCGACGGGATTTCCATCGGCAGGGCCCGGGGAAAGAAAAACGACTATGTGAACGCGAAGGATGTGAAGGAAACCAACGTCAGGATCGGCGAGCTGGTGGCCGGGGATAAGAAGAAAAAATAACGCTCCCCATGCTTCCGCGAATTTCCATCCCAGTCTTGTTGCTCATCTCCGGTCACGCCCTCGCGACGGTGGATCTTGTGAATCCGACAACCGGCACATTTCCGCTGGTAAGTGCGGGCAAGGCCGCGCCGATCGTGCTTCCGGAGGATGCGCCGGAGGTGGTGAAAATCGCCGCGCGCGACCTTGCCGCCGACATCGCCGCGGTGTCCGGTATCACGCCGGAAGTGTTGGCCGCCGCCCCGGCCGGCAAGGATCAGCCCCGTGTCGAACTGATGTTCAGTCCGGACCTCAAGGGAAAATGGGAGGCATTCCGTCTCACGGCCAGGCCCGGCGTGCTCACGATCAGCGGTTCGGACCGCCGGGGCCTCGCCTTCGGCATTTATGAAATTTCCAGCCGTATCGGCGTGTCACCATGGAGGTGGTGGGCGGACGTTCCGGTGACCCCACGCCCGGAGCTTCACTTGTCGCCGGGCGATGAACCGGTCGATCAACCGGCTGTCAGGTATCGCGGCATTTTCATCAACGACGAGGATTGGGGCCTGCAACCGTGGGCTGCGAAGAATTTCGAACCGGAGGTGAAGGACATCGGTCCCGGGACCTACACGAAGATCTTCGAACTCCTCCTGCGCCTGCGTGCGAACACCATCTGGCCCGCGATGCATGAATGCACCAAGGCATTCCACCTCATCCCGGGCAATGCCGCCGCGGCCGACGCGTATTCGATCGTGCTCGGCTCCAGCCATGCGGAGCCGATGCTGCGCAGCAACACCACCGAGTGGACCGCGCCCAAGGAGGATTACAACTATATCAGGAATCCGGGTGGCGTGCTCGCCTATTGGGAAGAACGCGTGAAGGAACGCTCCGCGGGTGAAAGCCTTTTCACCATCGGCATGCGCGGCATCCATGACAGTGCGATTGTCGGTCCGAAAAGCAAAGCCGAGCGCATTTCCACGGTTGAAAGGATTTTCGCCGACCAGCGCGGGCTGCTCGGCAAATATCTCGGCAAGGGTGATCCCTCCCGCGTGGGCCAGATTTTCGTCCCCTACAAGGAGGTGCTGGAGGACTACGACGCCGGGATGAAAGTGCCGGAGGATGTGTCCATCATGTGGACGGACGACAACTTCGGTTACATCCGGCGCCACGCCACACCGGAAGAGCGCAGGCGGTCCGGCGGCTTCGGCATTTATTATCATGCCTCCTATCTCGGAGCGCCTCTCTCGTGGTTGTGGGTCGACACGCTGCCGCCCGCGCTGGTGTGGTCGGAAATGATGCGCGCCTACGAACACGGCGCGAACGGCGTTTGGATCGTCAATGCGGGCGACATCAAGAACACCGAACGGTCGATGGAGTTTTTCCTCGATCTCGCCTGGCATGCCGACCGGACGGACCCCAGCGCGCCGGAGCGTTTCATGCGGAAAACCGCCGAGCGCGACTTTGGCAAGGAACATGCCGCCGCTGTCGCGGACGTTCTGAACCGGCTTCACGCCATCAACTTTTCCCGGAAAGCCGAGCATCTGCAGTGGCATTCTACCGGCACCCCCTACAAACCCACGGAACTGAACGAAGCGGAGATCGAACAACGCCTGGGAGCATGCGCCGGTCTGCTGCGCGACAGCGCCGCGCTCGCCGCCAAACTGCCGCCTGCCGCCCGTGACGCGTATTTCCAGCTCGTCGGCTATCCGGTCGCAATCACGGAGGCCGTGAACGAACGTTATTTCCGCTCGGAACTCGCCCGTGCCGACTCGGTCCGTGGCCGTGCTCCGGAGGCGAACAAAGCCGCCGCGATCGAAGCCGGGGAGCGGATCAGGAAACTGACCTCCCGATACAACAACGGAATCGCCAAAGGAAAATGGCGCGGCGTCGTGACGGAAAATGGTGTCTCCGCCAAAAGCTGGACCCGCTTCCAGCCCTCTTCTTCCGAGCCTCCCGCGCCGACGTCCCAAAACATCTGTCCTCCGGCTCCGTCCGCTCGCGCATCCGTCTCCCGTCCTTCCGGCGTCCGTGCGGGTGATTTTGTCGAAGCTGGCCGGGTCGTCTCCATCGACGCGGGACATTTCACAACGAAACACGACGGTCCCAAGGCAGGTTGGCGGGTGATCCCGGGACTGGGCCGCACCGGCTCCGCCGTCACCGTGCTGCCGTCGTCGGCGACGATCAAACCGGATTCCGCGCCGGGTTTGGAATACCGTTTCCACACCACGACGAAGGCTCCTGCGAAGCTGCACGTCCGTCTCGTGCCGACACACCCCCTCGTGCTGGAACAAGGATTGCGCCTCGCCGTCAGCATCGACAACGACCGGCCCATTCCTCTCGCCGTGAACCGGGGTTTCAGCCCGAAAAGCAAGGAATGGAGCGAACGCGTGCTCTCCAACGCGACAGAGGCCGCCGCCGAACTTCCCAAACCCCTCAACCCCGGCTGGCACACTCTCCGTCTGGTGGCGGTCGATGCGGGCGTCGTCGTGGACAAGATCGTCCTCGATCTCGGCGGGCTGGAACCTTCTTACGACGGTCCTGCCGAAACCCGGGTTCCCTGACATTTTTCGAATTCAAAATCATGATGATAGCAATCAACCGACTCGTCGCGTCCGCCATGTTCGCCAGTGTGACATGCCTGCATGCGGGGGATGCGAATCCGCCCCGGAAAAAATATAACTTCAATCCCGGGTGGCTTCTGAAGACGGCGGATGAGACCGGTGCGGAGGCCGTGTCTTTCGATGACGGAAGCTGGAAACCCGTCACGCTGCCCCACGCGTGGAACGAGGACAGCGCCTTCAAGCTGGACAACAAGAAACTGCCCTCCGGAATCGCATGGTATCGCAAGCATTTCAAGCTGCCGCCGGAGGCGGCTGGCGGGAAGGTGTTTCTCGAATTCGAAGGCATCCGTCAGGCGGGCGAATTCTATCTCAATGGCGAATCGATCGGTCTCAGCGAAAACGGGGTCATGGCGTTCGGCTTCGACATTACGGACAAGCTCAGGCCCGGGGAGAACGTGCTGGCCGCGCGCATCGACAACTCCACCCGATATGTGGAGAAAGCCACCGGCACATCGTTCCAATGGAACGTGAACGACTTCGCGGCCAACTACGGCGGCATCCCGAAAAACGTTTTCCTGCACGTCACCGGGAAATTGCACCAGACGCTGCCGCTTCACTCGAATCTCGGCACCACCGGTGTGTATGTCCATGCCCGCGATTTCGACATCAAGGGAAGGTCGGCGGAGATCACCGCGGAAACGCAGGTGAGGAACGATCACGCCTCGCCGAAGAAATTCAGCTATGAAGTCACGCTCACCGACGCGGACGGCAGGCTGGTGAAAACGCTGCAAGGCGGGGAACACACGCTCGCCGCGGGTGAGACACGCACTGTCAGTGCGGGCGGAAGGGTTTCCGATCTCCATTTCTGGAGCTGGGGCTATGGCTACCTCTATGATGTGGTCACCACGCTCAAGGTGGATGGCGGGTCGGTCGACGCCGTCACGACACGGACCGGTTTCCGCAAGCTGGAGTTCGGCAAGGGCCTCGTGAAGCTCAATGACCGGACGATCCAGATGAAAGGATACGCACAGCGCTCGACCAACGAGTGGCCTTCGGTCGGCCAGTCGGTGCCTCCCTGGCTCAGTGATTTCAGCAACGCCCTGATGGTGGAGAGCAATGCCAACCTCGTGCGCTGGATGCACGTCACGCCGGGGAAACAGGACATCGAGTCATGTGACCGCGTGGGCCTGCTGCAAGCCATGCCGGCGGGTGACAAGGAAAGGGACGCCCAGGACCGCCAATGGACCCAGCGCGTGGAACTCATGCGGGATGCCATCATTTACAACCGCAACAACCCGAGCGTGGTGATGTATGAAGGCGGCAATGAAAGCATCAGCGAGGAACACATGGCGGACCTCAAGGCCCTGCGCGACCAATATGATCCCCATGGAGGACGTGCCTCGGGTTCGCGGGAGATGTTGGACAGCAAGGTGGCGGAATACGGTGGCGAGATGCTCTACATCAACAAGAGCGCGCGGCTCCCTTTCTGGGCCACCGAATACTTCCGCGACGAAGCCCTGAGGAAATATTGGGACGACTGGTCACCGCCCTTTCACAAGAACGGAGATGGCCCGCCGGCACCGAAGGGCGAGAGCGGCGCACCTTACAACCGCAACCAGGACACCTATGCCGCCGCCACTGTGGAGCGTTGGTATGACTACTGGCGCGAGCGTCCCGGCACCGGCCTCCGATCCAGCGCGGGCGGGGTGAACATCGTGTTTTCAGACACGAACACCCACGGACGCGGAGCGGAGAACTACCGGCGGAGCGGCGAGGTGGATGCCATGCGTCTTCCGAAAGACGCCTTCTTCGCCCATCAGGTGATGTGGGACGGCTGGGTGGACGTGGAAAGACCCGCCGCCTATCTGGTGGGCCATTGGAACTACGAGGCACAGGTGAAAAAGCCGGTTCACGTCATTTCCTCCGCGGAAAAGGTCGAGCTGTTTGTGAATGGGAAGTCGAAGGGCTTCGGCGAGCAAAGCAGCCGCTTCCTCTATACATGGAGGGAGATCCCGTTCGAACCCGGCGCGGTCAAGGCGGTTGGTTATGATTCCAACGACCGGAAGACTTGTGAAACGGAAAAGAAAACCGCGGGCGTTCCGGTGTCTGTCAGACTCACACCGCGCACGGCACCCGGTGGATTGCTGGCGGATGGGGCTGACATGGCGCTCATCGATGTGGAAGTTGTCGATGCCCGGGGCAACCGCTGCCCTACGGCTTTCAATCCCATTCGTTTCGACCTCTCGGGGCCCGCCGAGTGGCGTGGTGGTATCGCCCAGGGGCCGGACAATTTCATCCTGTCCAAGGAACTTCCCGTCGAGTGCGGCGTGAACCGCGTGTTGGTCCGGTCCCTGCCGCGGGAGGGGAAGATTGTTCTCAAGGCCGCGGCGGACGGCCTCACGCCGGCCTCCATCGAGCTGGTTTCCAAGCCGCTTGTGGTCGTGGACGGTTTGTCGGAGGTCATTCCCGGAGCCACCTTGCCCGCTTCGTTCAAACGGGGGGGCACGCCAGACGGTGATTCCGTCACGCCGACACGCACACCGCTCCCCATCGCCGGAGCGACCGCCGGCAGTTCGCCCGAGCAAGCCGCGCTCAGCTACGATGACAACGAGAACACCGGATGGAAAAACAACGGCAGGCCGGACACCGGGTGGATCCAATATGATTTGCAAAAAGCTTCGACCGTCAGCGAGATCACGCTGAAAATGGGCGGCTGGAGGGCGAAGGCCTATCCGTTGCGGATTACCGTGGATGGCGCGTTGGCCTATCAGGGCGTCACTCCCAAGAGCCTCGGATACGTCACCCTTCAACTGAAACCCACGCCTGGCAAAACCGTGCGGATCGAACTCGCGGGCGACATCGATGAAAAAGACGGCTTCGGCATGGTGGAGGTCACCGGCAAAAAACTTGAAGACGCCAAGCCCGCCGGGAAATCCGGTGCGTTGCAAATCATCGAAGCGGAAATCTACGGACCTCTCGCCCGGTCGGAGCGATGACAAAATGCAGGGACATCAAGGAGCCGCGGACTCCGATCCGCAGCAGTCCACAGATGAGCGGGATCCGCAGGCCGCAAATCCCCTGTCTCCTTCATATTTCCTCTTATGAAAGCCACTCTTTTACATATGTTTTTGGCCGTCATCTCGTGCGTTGTGTTTTCCAACATTCGCGCGGCTCCGATCTCCGTTTACCCGGCCTATGCGGATGGTTTCACAGAGTTGCTCAATGGCGACTGGTCGTTCAAATACATTCCCGGTCTGGATGCCGGGACAGATGAGAAATTTCACGAACCCGGCTTCGACACCTCCGGATGGAAGAAAATTCCAGTCCCGTCGAACTGGGAGCTAAAAGGATTTTCCGAACCGAAATACGCGCTCGAACTCGAGGACGGGCTCGGACTTTACCGCCGCTTGATCAAGATTCCGGAGCACTGGCGCGGAGGACGCCGCGTGTGCCTGCGTTTCGAGGGGGTGGCCTACGGTTTCGCAGTGTGGGTCAATGGCAAAAACGTGGGAGCATCTTCGGCGAGCGCTTACAATCCTCATACGTTCGACATCACGGACGCCTTGGCTGGGGAAAACATGATCGCCGTGCGGGTCACCACCAAGCCGCCGGGCTGGGCGTTCGACGTGAATGACGATTGGGCGCTCTCCGGTATTTTCCGGGATGTCACGCTCTTTTCCGTCCCCGAAAACCACGTGCGGGACATCACCACGGGCACGAGGCTGGCTGCGGACGGAGCGGCGGAATTTTCCGTTTCCGTGAAGCTCAGCCAGCCTGGAGACCTGAGCGGAAAATTGTTCGATCCGGATGGAAAACTCGTGAGCGGGTTTTCCATGGATCATACCTCACATCATTCCTACAACTCCCGTATCAGGGTTGAACCCCCCCGGCTCTGGACAGCGGAAACGCCCTCGCTCTACCATTTGCAACTCACTCTTTCCGCCAACGGCCGGCCGCTGCAAACCATCGAGGAACGTGTGGGGCTTCGCGAGATTTCCATCTCCGATGGCGTTCTGCTCCTCAACAGCCGTCCGGTCAAACTGCGTGGAGTGAACCATCACGACATCGGACCTGAAAGCGGCCGCAGCGTGACGGAGCAGGAAATGCGACGGGACCTCGGGTTGATGAAAAAGGGCAACATCAACTTCATCCGCACCTCGCATTATCCGCCGCAGCCGCGTTTGATCGAACTTTGCGACGAGTTGGGCTTTTACGTCATGGACGAGGTTTCCATTGGAAAAGGCGAGGAGCATCTCAACGATCCGGAATACCGCGAAAATATCCTGGCCCGCGTCGGACCGACCATCACACGCGACAAGAACCGCGCGTCGGTCATCATCTGGAGCATCGGCAATGAGAATCCGGTCACGGAAGTCGAGCTGGAAGCCTGCCGGAGCGCCAAGGAAATCGATCCCACACGCCCGATATGCATTCCCAAGATCGGCAGCTATTTCGCGAGCAATTATGAAAAAATCCCCGAGTACGTGGACATTTACGCACCGCATTACCCGGGCAACGGTACGCTCCGCGGCTTCGCGAAGAAACTCAAACGCCCCACCATCCTCACCGAATACGCCCACGCGCTGGGACTCGCCACCGATCGCATCCAGGACCAGTGGGAAATCCTGCAGGCGAATCCGGTCTTCGCCGGCGGCGCGCTTTGGCATTTCCATGACCAGGGCATCCTGCGGACAAGTGACAAACCGGTGGATCGTGGTGAATCAACCGACTCCGTGTGGCTGGATGATCGCCGCTACTACGACACCCATGCGAACGACGGCTGCGATGGTCTTGTCTATGCCGACCGCACGCCGCAGACGGATTTCTGGGAGATGCGGAAAGTTTACGCACCTGTCCAGATCGTCGAACGCGCCGCCGTCGTGAAGCCGGGTGCCGGAGAAATTTCCCTGACCATCGAGAATCGATACGATTTCCGGTCGCTTGAAGGCATGAAGCTCGCATGGTTTCTCAGCCGGAATCGCGAAGAAATCCAGCACGGCGAAGTGCCCTTGCGAGCCGCATCGCACGAGAGTGAAAACCTGCGCCTCCCCGTTGCCATCCCCGCCGGCGCTGCGGAAGACGTGCTCACCCTGGAATTACGATGTCTCGACGAAGCGGGCATGCAGATCAACGAACGCACGGTGCGGCTCGACTTCGCGGGGACGAACCGTATCGGATGGACCACCGATTCAACGAAAGCGGATTCGCCAAAAGTCAGCGAGAGCAAGGAAGAAGTGAAAATCGAATCCGCGCGCTGGAGCCTTACCATCGCCCGCCCCGGCGGTGAGCTTGCCATCCGGGACCGTTCGGGCCGCGTACTCGTCGCCGGTATTTGTCCACACCCCGGTCGGAAGCTCACGATGACCGAAGGTCGCAGCGCCGGACGTGACAACACCTGGCGTTACTCAACTCTCAAGGAAATCACTCGTTCCGAAATCAAAGTCATCCAGGAGGGCTCGGCCGTGCGCCTCAGCGTCGCAGGCACCTATCCCCGGCCCCGGGTGAAGGAAGAAAAGGAAGTGAAACGCTCGGACGAGCCGCTGGATCAGTTGGACAAATCCGTCGGGCGGCAGGACGTCGGAGGCGAGGCCTTCGTCGGCGGATATCAGTTGGAAATCACGCCCGGCGGAGTCATCACCGTCCACTACGACTACGTGCCGACAAACGCGAAAGGCAGATTTTCCGAGGCCGGGCTGTCCGTCGTGTTGCCCGCCGATCTGACGGAATTCCGCTGGATCGGCCAAGGTCCGTATGCCGGCTATCCCGGCAAGGATCGATTGAACGAGTTTGGCCTGTTTCACCTCAATCGCGAGGATCTGCGGTATCAAGGAAACCGCCGTGAGACCGAATGCGCTCTCGTCACCACGCCACAGGGCAAAGGGGTCGCGCTTGCCACAAGTCCGGCCGATGTCGCCATCGAGCGCGATGGTGGGAAGACGTTGCTGAGCCACAACAGCGTCATGTCCGGTTTCGGCAACAAAGGCTCCGGCCCGGAAACGTCCGTCAATGCGGCTGAGACGCCGCGTGTTTCCGGCAGCTTCACTCTCATGATACTGGAAGAATCCTGGCCGGAGATGCTTACCCGCTGGTTCGGCAAACCGGTCGCCACGGACGAGATCTTCCGGCCGTTTCACCACAGCTACGATCAATAACCCGCATTCATGAAATCACTCCATCTCGCTCTCCTCGCTTGCGCGGCTCTTTTCGGCACGCACACAGAAGCCGGGCCCGGACCGAAAACCCGCATCATCCTTGTGGGCGACTCCACCGTCGCTCCACGCGGCGGATGGGGGGATGAGTTTGCCAAACGACTTGCTCCCGGTGCCGAATGCCGGAACCTGGCGCTCGGCGGCAGGAGTTCGAAAAGCTATCGTGGCGAAGGTCATTGGGAAAAGGTGCTCGAGGCGAGACCGGACTGGGTGCTCATCCAGTTCGGCCACAACGACCAACCCGGGAAAGGTCCGAAACGCGAGACGGATGCGGATACCTCTTTTCGGGAGAATCTGGTGAACTACATCGCGGACCTGAAGAAAATCGGAGCCAGGCCCGTGCTTGTCACTTCCCTCACCCGGCGGAACTTCAATCCTCAGGGCAGGATCGATGCGGAGCGTTTGGAACCGTATGCCGATGCCCAGGTGGGAGGCACGGGCAAGGACCACCTTGCGGATTATGTAGCCGCCACCCGTGCTGTCGCCGCTGCGGAAAAAGTTCCCCTTGTCGACTTGAATGCCCGCAGCGTCGGACAGATGAATGAAATCGGTCCTGAGGCCGCTGCCGCCTACGATTTGAAAAAAGGTGACACCACCCACCTTTCGCCCCTTGGGGCTCAGAGGACCGCCTTGCTCGTCGCTACCGAAATTCAGAGCCACATCCCAGAACTCGCATCCTTGCTGAAGAAGTAAGGAGTCTTCATGCAGAATGCATCATGCAGATCGCATTTCACCCGATCAAATGACTGAAAATTGATATAACTCTCTGATAAATCGTCAGGCACGATATTTGCAATGGTGTGGGAAGATCCATACAGGATAACCACTACGACCATGAAAACCAAATCCATCGTTTCCCTTATCGGCGCATCCACCCTCGTCTTTGCTTTCACCGCGTGTGACTCCAAACAAGAGCAAGCCCGTGAGGAGCGCCTTGAGCAAAAGGCCGAGAACCTCGAAGCCAACGCCGACCAACTTCGCAAGGACGGTGAGAAAGTCGCCGACGCGAAGGAAAACCACGCCGACGCGATCCGCAAAGGCAGTGAGAATGCCGCAGACGCAACCGAGAACGACGCCGATGCGACCCGCAAGGCCGTTGAAAAGCGTGCGGACGAGATCGAGGACGAAGCTGACAAAGTCCGCGAGGCGAAATAAGTCCGCCCGCCTTCCCGCCACTTACCGGCCGCGGCTCCCTTTGGAGCCGCGGCCAGTTTCTTGGGAGTGCGGAGGGAAGCGATAGGGTCATGTGACCTCCGGACGGACCGAACCTCGGACGTCCGGCCATAACACATCGTCCGGAGCACTCCTGGCGCTACGTTTCCCGCCGCACTCCTTCACACGGATTTCCCAGTCGCTCCTCGTTGGAATCCCGTCTATCCTCCACCCATGACCTCGCCTTCAGATATTGTTTTCGGTGCGTTCATCGGCGACGCACTCGCACTCGGCCCCCACTGGATTTATGATCAGAATGAGATCCGTGAGCGGTTGGGCCGCGCCACCACTTATCAGCCGCCGCTCGCTGTCTATCACCAGGGGAAGGCGGCTGGAGACCAGACGCACTATGGTGATCAGGCGCTCGTCCTTCTCCGCACGATTTCAAAAACCGGCCGTTTCAATCTGGCGGGGTTTGCCGAAGACTGGCGTGCGTATTGGGAAGACCCCCGGACCATCTCCTATCGGGACGGTGCGACAAAGGCCACCCTCGCCCATCTCTCTTCGGAAGAAAATCCGCCATCTTCCTCCAACGACATCGCGGGAGCGGCGCGCATCGGACCGTTGTTTCTATTGAAATGGGAAACAGAAGAAGAGCTTCTGCTGGCGGTGAGGGTCCAGACCGCGTTCACGCATGGAGATCCTGTTGTTATCGAGTCCGCGCTCTTTTTTGCCAGGGTCATCCTCGCGGTGCGGTCGGGTGATGACATGGAAACGGCATTGCGAAAAACCATCAAGCACACCACCTGGCATTCCATCCGGAAGGATTGGCTGGACGACGCTCTTGCTTCCGCCGCCTCGGACGAGACGGATGCGGCGGCATTGAAACGCCACGGCCTGACATGCCACGCGGTGGATGCGTTCCCGGGAATCTGCCACCTCCTGCTTCGTCACCCCACATCACCGGCTGAAGCGCTCATCGAAAATGCCAATGCCGGTGGTGACAGCGCGGCCCGGGGCATGATCCTCGGAATGGTTTATGCGGCGGCGTTTCCCGTCTCCGACTGGCCCGCCGACTGGCTGGCAGGGCTGAACGCCCGCGAGGAAATCACAAATCTCATCGGCAGGCTGCCATGATCGAATCCTACGACCTCATCGTTCTCGGCGGCGGCAGGGCGGCGAATCTCGCAATCGCCGCGGCCAAGGACGGATGGAAGGTCGCTCTTATCGAACGGGACCGCCTGGGCGGCACCTGTCCGAACCGCGGGTGTGTGCCATCGAAATTGCTGGTTGGATTTGCGGATGCGGCCCGCCATGTGCGGGA
This sequence comes from Luteolibacter yonseiensis, assembly GCF_016595465.1. Lineage (NCBI taxonomy): Bacteria > Pseudomonadati > Verrucomicrobiota > Verrucomicrobiia > Verrucomicrobiales > Verrucomicrobiaceae > Luteolibacter > Luteolibacter yonseiensis. The sequence continues at coordinate 810,693 of NZ_JAENIK010000004.1, forward strand.
GGCTGGCAGACATTTCATCGACGCGGATTACCATGGCGCGGATCTGCGGAAAATCTTCGCCAGTGTGAACGAATACATCGCCGGAGTGGATGGCCGCTATCAAGGCAGGGTCGGGGACGCAGGCGTCACCCTTGTCAGAGGCGAAGGCCGGTTTACCGGGCACAAGCGGATCGAGGCTGGCGGACGAATCCTGACAGCGGAAAAAATCGTCATCGCCACCGGTTCCCGTCCCAACCCGCCGCCGTATGCCGACCTTGGTGTCTGGACGAGCGATGATCTGTTTCCCTTGGCAGGTGATCCGCCGCGAAGCCTGCTCGTCATCGGGGGCGGAGTCATCGCATGCGAGATGGCGGCGTTCTTCGCAGCGGTGGGTGTCGGGACCACGCTTGCCGTCCGCAAGGATCGGCTGCTGGGAAAGGAGGATCCGGACATCGAGCGGGTTTTCCAGCAGGAATTTGGAAAGTATGTCCGGCTGTGTTTCGGAGCATCGCTGGTGGATCTGTCCCGTTCGGAGGATGGTTTCGCCGCAACTTTCGAAACTCATGAAGGCGAGGTGACCCAGGTGGCGGACCGTGTTCTTTTCGCCATCGGAAGAACACCCAACAGCGAGTCATTGGATCTGGCTGAGACCGGCATCCGTCCCGACGAAAAAGGCTTCATTCCGGTAAACGAACACCTGGAAACCATCGTATCCGGCATCTACGCCACGGGCGATGTCAACGGCCGCCACATGCTGCAGCATGCCGCTGCGCAGGAGGTTCATTTCCTCCGTCAGAAATTTCTCAAGGGGAGGACCGGACCCATTGACGATGCGGCCATCGGCCACGGGATATTCTCCCACCCGGAGGTCGCCTCCATCGGTAAAACCGAAGAGGAGCTGAAAGAGCGCGGCACACCATATGTCGCTGTCTTCGAGGATTGGCTCGCCAGCGCGCGCGTGGAGGCCATGCGCATCGATTATCCCCGGGTGAAGCTGCTCGTCTCACCGGAGGATCACTCGATCCTCGGCTGCCATCTCATCGGACCGGAGGCGTCCACGCTTCTCCATCAGGTCATCACGGTGATGAAACTGAAGAACGACGTGCGGGAGCTCGCGGAAACCATCTTCGTCCACCCCGCTCTCAACGAGTGCCTGCTTGCCGCCGCGGTGAAGGCGGTGGACGAGGTGAAAAAGTTCCGGAAAAAGTGAAAATCATGCAGCCGCTTTTCCGGAACGGAGAACCCGATAATCTCTTGCCTTCCCTGATGGAAGGCACGCGCCCGCTGTCTGGCACAGTTCGCGGAAGCGGGTTTTCGACAACGGGCAAACTGACGTTGTGCGGACTGGTGACGGACTGCCGCGTGAAGTTCACCGCGCTGGAATGATTCAAGGTGAACCCGCATCCCGCTCCCTGCCGTGGGGTGGAGGCGGGAGATTGGGAACGGGCGTCTTCAATTTACTATGACGGGTTCACGAGAGAAAATCGGATCTCCCGTCACATTTTCCTCAGACGTGTGACCTTGCAGATCCCGCTTTTGGGCGGAAAAACCTCATTTTGTTTCCGCCGCGGATAGTTTCGAGCCTCCGGATGGCGCGAATTTCGACATTTCCACCCGAGTCGAAAGCTTTTTTGAGGCCAAACTTGCAAGGAAATGCTTGTTGTTGCTTGACCCGCCCGCGGCATCCCTCCAAGTTGCCGCCCCGCCGCTTGCCCCGATGGCAGCGGTGCGACCTAAACGAACCAACCTACCGATCCGCCATGGCCGCGAAGATCTACACCACCAAGGAAGCTCCGATCGCTCCTCTGAAAAAGAAAACCCTCGCCGTGATCGGCTTCGGCTCACAAGGCCACGCCCACGCGCTCAACCTCAAGGACAGTGGCCTGAAGGTCATCATCGGCCTTTACAAGAAGTCGAAGTCCCGTGAAGTCGCCAAGAAACTCGGTTTCGAGGTGATGGACACCGCCGAGGCAGTGAAGGCCGCGGACGTGATCTTCGTCGCCACTCCGGACACCGTGATCCCCGCCGTTTACGAGAAGGACATCGCTCCGAACCTCACCAAGGGCAAGACCCTCCTTTTCTCCCACGGCTTCGCCGTTCACTTCAAGACCATCGTTCCTCCAACCGACGTGGACGTGATCCTCGTCGCGCCGAAGGGCCCCGGCCACACCGTCCGTTCGCAGTTCGTCGCGGGCAAGGGTGTTCCCGGCCTCATCGCCGTGCACCAGGACGTTTCCGGCAAGGCCAAGCAAACCGCGCTCGCATGGGCCGGTGGTGTCGGCTGCGCCCGTGCCGGTGTGTTCGAAACCAACTTCCGTGAGGAAACCGTGACCGACCTCTTCGGTGAGCAGGTCGTCCTTTGCGGCGGCGCCACCGCGCTGGTGAAGGCCGGATTCGAAACCCTCGTCGAAGCCGGATTCCAACCGGAAATGGCCTACTTCGAGTGCCTTCACGAGCTGAAGCTGATCGTGGACCTCATGAACGAGCAAGGCATCGCCGGCATGCGCTTCTCCATCTCGGAGACCGCCGAGTGGGGCGACGTGTCCGTCGGACCGAAGATCATCGACGCCTCCGTCAAGAAGCGCATGGTCAAGCAGCTCAAGGAAATCGAGAGCGGCAAGTTCGCCAAGGAGTGGATCGCCGAATACGAAGGCGGCTACAAGCGCTTCAACGAGCTCCGCAAGGAAGGCTCCGCCCACCAGATCGAGAAGGTCGGTGAGAAGCTCCGCTCCACCATGAGCTGGCTCAAGCAGTCGAAGATCAAGAAGGGTGCCAGCCAGGCGAGCCTGATCTCCGGCTCGAACTGATCCCGGGCTTTTGAAAAATTCCAGCGCCCGTTTCCCGCGAGGGAGACGGGCGCTTTTTTATGGGAGGCGGGCCTCCGGTCCATCTTGTTGGAGCGGGATTCTGCCCTCCCTGGCAAAAATAAAACGTGACGATTCCGGATGGGCTTGGTCCAACTCTGAGAATGCCCGCGAATTTTCCAGCTACCGAACCTCCGCCTGACGCGGGCGGCGCGGTGGCGGATTTCAGCGGGATTTACGAAACCCACGTGCGGGCCGTCTATTACCTGATCCTGCGGTGGTTGGGAGACCCCTCCAAAGCGGAGGACGCGACGCACGATGTCTTTCTCAAGGCGTTTCGGAATCTGGAAAATTTCCGGCAGGATTCCGAAATCCGGACCTGGCTGTTCCGCATCGCCATCAACCATTGCAAGAACCTGCGTTCGAGCTGGCACCAGCGGAACGTGAGCCTGACCCCGGATGGCGAATTCACCGATGGCGCGGCGGTGGATTCCTCCACACCCCTGCAGGTGGCCGAGGCACGGGACCTGGGACGCGGCATCCAACAGGCGCTCGATGTGCTGCCGGAAGAATACCGCCTGCTGCTGCTCTGCGTGGCGGATGCGGAGATGAGCTACGACGAGATCGCCATATTGACCAACCAAAGCAGCGACGCGGTGCGGGGCAAGATCTACCGGGCACGCAAGGCATTCGGCACCGCATTCAGACAAACCACCGAGCCATGAAACAGCGACTGACCCAGGAAACCCGGGAGCTTACCGGAGAAGAATCATCCATGGCGGAGGACCAGCGGACGGAGAAGTCCCTGGTCTTCGATTCCGTGGAAGCCATGATCCGGCACGACGCCGCGAATACGGTCGTTCCGCCTGATTTGAAAAACCGGGTGATGCGGTCCGTCGCGCGGGAGCCGGGTGAAAACACATCAAAGCCATGGTGGAAACGATGGATGCCGTTCTGATGAAGACGCGCCTGCCGATGGGCCGGCGGCAAATGGCGGCGGAGCGGTTGCTGCAGGGAACGCTGGCTCTCGCCGTCTGTGAGATATGCCATCACCGCTGTGGTGCGAACCGTCTGGAGGGACCGGCGGGCCGCTGCGGAGCCGCGGCGGAGCCGAATGTTTTTTCCGCCCAGATCGAGGTCGGGGATGAACACGAGATCATCCCCGCCTACGCCATCGCGCTGGCGGGCTGTAACATGCGCTGCGCGTTCTGCATCACCGGTGATGAAAGCTGGCATCCCCGGCGCGGGCACCGGTTGGACGCGGCCGACGTCGCGGGCAGGGCCTCGGCGGCGATCGGGAAAGGACAAGCCGACAGCCTGCTGGTCCTGGGTGGTGAACCGACGATCCACCTGCCGTGGTTGCTCGAACTCGTCGCCGCCATGCCCGAAAAAGCCCGTCTGGTTTTGAAAACGAACGGGCTTTCCACCTCCGCCGTCCGGGCGGTGTTGGACGGTTTGTTCGATGTCTGGATCGTGGATTTCAAATTCGGCAACGATGCCTGTGCGGAAAAGCTTTCCCTCACGCGGGGTTATACCGGAGCCGTCGGGGAAACCTTGCTCTGGGCGGCCTCCCATACCGATCTCATCATCCGCCACCTGCTCATGCCGGGCCACGTGGATTGCTGCTGGAGGCCTGCCGCGGAGTGGATTTCCATTCATCTTCCGGGCGCGAAGGTCAGCCTGCGTTCCGGCTACTGGCCCACTTGGCGGGCGGCGGATCATGTTCCGCTGGACCGCCCGCTGGATGCCGCGGAACTATCGGAAGCGATGGCCGTCGCGACCCATCTCAAACTCCATCTCGTGCCATGACCGACGACGCCCGCCCCGAGAGCTGCCTGCTCGTCCTGCCGGACGGCCGTTTGCTGGCCCGGAATGTCACCCCGGAACTCTCCGAACTGCTGCGGGCGATCCAACCCGGAAATCCGGATCTCGCACTGCGGGCGGCGCTTTCCGGACCACCACCTTTTCAAATCCCCACCGAATCAGACCCATGAACATTTCCGAAGAAATCGAGACGCTCATCCGCGCGAGGTATCCCATCATCTATATCGTCACCGGAGAGGAGCTGCGGGCGCAGAAGGTGGTGGTGGAAATCGCCAGGAAGCGGGAGAAAAACGCGTTCGAGTGGAGCTTCGGCACAGGCATCGTGCCTGCCGGGATGTCCATCCAGTCCCAGAAAAACCGCAGCGGCGCGACGAAGGATCCGTTGCTCGCGCTGGACCAGGTCATCGAGCAGGTGGACCCGGCGATCTATATCTTCAAGGATTTCCACCCGTTTCTAACAAAAAACAATTTCGCGGTGATCCGCAAGCTGAAGGACATCGCCCTGCAGTTGAAGAGCAGCTACAAGACCATCGTGCTGATTTCCCCGGTTTTGGAAATCCCGGTCGAGCTGGAGAAGGAAATCACCGTCCTGAACTTCCCCGCGCCGGGCCGGGACGAATTGGCGGAACTGTTGGGCGACATCCTCGCCGATGTACAGAAGATCCGGAAGGTGAGGATGGATCTGGACGATGTGGGGCGCGAGCGTCTGTTGCAGGCAGCGCTGGGGCTCACGCTGGGTGAGGCGGAGAATGTTTTCGCAAAGATCATCGTCACCGGCGACGGCCTGGACGCGGATGACATCCAGGCGGTTTTCGCCGAGAAACAACAGATCATCCGCAAGAGCGGGTTGCTGGAATATTATCCCACGACCGAGAATTTCGACCATGTCGGCGGGCTCTCCGCGTTGAAGGACTGGTTGGAAAAGCGATCGCTGGCATTTTCAAAAGAAGCGCGCGACTACGGCCTGCCCGCCCCGAAAGGCATCCTCATGCTGGGCGTGCAGGGTTGCGGCAAAAGCCTGTGCGCGAAGGCGGTTTCCAGCCTGTGGCAGCTCCCGCTGCTGCGCTTCGACATGGGGCGCATGTTCAACAGCCTCGTCGGCTCTTCCGAGGAAAATGTCAGGAAAGCGGTGGCCGTCGCCGAGTCGGTGGCCCCGGCGATCCTGTGGGTGGATGAGATCGACAAGGCGTTCGCCGGTTCGCAGGGTTCCGGTTCCAGCGATGGCGGCACGACGGCGCGGGTGTTCGGCACCTTCCTGACGTGGCTTTCGGAAAAAACCTCGTCCGTTTTCGTGGTGGCCACGGCGAATGACATCTCGCACCTGCCCCCGGAGCTGATGCGGAAGGGAAGGCTGGACGAAATCTTCTTCGTCGACCTCCCCGCCCAGAGCGAGCGGGCGCAGATCTTCGCGATCCACCTCGCGCGGCGCCGTCGCGCGGCGGAGAATTTCGACCTGCCGCTGCTGGCGGAAAACAGCAAGGACTTCAGCGGTGCGGAAATCGAGGAGGCCATCATCAGCGCGATGTATGACGCCTTCTACGCGGGCCGCGAGCTGGAGACGGACGATGTTCTCAAGGCCCTTCATGAAACGGTCCCTCTGGCCCGCACCATGGACGAGCAGATCAACCGCCTGCGTTCGTGGGCCGGTGGCCGCGCGCGGGATGCCAGCGCGGGCCGCCCCGAATCCGCCGCCTCAACCTCCCGGCGCATGGAATTTTGATTAATCGGAATTTCCCGCGTGAGGAAACCGTCGCGGGATTGTCGGAACATCGACACCATTCAACCACCGAATCTCATGGGAGCCGTACTGATTCTAACACCTGTCATCGTTTCCGCATGGCCCGCCTTCGCCACCGCGGTGGCCAGCGCCGCGGTTTCGCTCGGCTACAACGCGGCGAAGGAACTGGCGAATGCTGAAACGAACGAGGGCATTTCCATGAAAAGCGGAATCGCCATCGAAGTGCCGAACAGCAACGTGCTGACGGACCAGCTAGGCCTGGGCGAGAAACTGAGTTTCACCCGGGACGGTGTGGTCATCACGATCCGCCGCGACGACCGGGGAAAGGCGTCCCTTCATGTGAACGGCACGGGCCGGACCGAAGAGGAGCTGCGGCTGCTGGGCGAGGAAATGAGCCAGCGGCTGGTGCGGGACTACGTTTACCAACAGATCAAGCACGAGATGCAGGCGCGGAACTTCGTCATGGTGGAGGAAACCGTCGACGAGACCAACGCCATCCACATGACCGTCCGCCACTGGGAACACTGAGCCATGAACCAAAAGGAATTCGCCATCACCATCACACCGGACGGCCGGGTGGAAATCCACATCCAGGGCTACAAGGGGACTGCCGGCTGCAACAGCGCGGCGGCGATGATGGAAAAAATCGTAGGCCACATCGACTCGCAGCGGGAAACCAGCGAGGCGTATGAGCCTGAGGAAACGGTGCGCATCGACCAGCATCACTGATGAAATCCTCCCCGTACTACCCCCCGCGAGCCGGTACGTTGTCCCGACTCCTCACCCTGGCGGACCGGCTGGTCGCCCGTGTGCGGATGTCGCAGCTGATGCGCAGGACTCCGTACCGGTTCGTAGCCTTCCCCTCGGCTGTCTCATGGCTGCTGCTGCCGGGACTGATGTGGCGCGGGGAGCCGGAACAGGCGAAGCTTGGCAATCGCATCATGTTTGCCTGGGCCGCCTGTGTGGTGGTCCACATCGTCAGTCTGAACGGAGCTTTCGCCGACTGGGCGGCGATACTGGCCAGCATGCTGCACGGAATTTCCGCGGCGGCGGTTCTGGCGGTGCTGAATCCCCAATGGCAGGGATTCACCCGCATGTGGAAGACCTCGGTATACGCAACGCTTCTGGTTCTGGTGCTTTACACCATAGGCCTGAGAGGGGTGGCGCCGGTGGTTGCCCAAAGGATGGTCCTGGACGGTGAGACCATCATGACCCGGCGGGCGTGGGCCGGCAGCGGGCCGTGGGTGAGGGGAGAATGGGTGGTTTACCGGCTTCCGAACCGGCTGTTGAACATCGACCGCATCCTGGCCGGTCCGGAGGACATCATCCGGTTCCACAAGGATTCGTTCGAGGTGGACGGGAAATTTTTCCCGCGCGTGTCCCCTCACATGCCGGTGGAGGGCGAGATTCACATGGATAAGAACACCTATTTCATCTGGCCGACGGCCGCGACATTCGTTCATGCTGGTGACAGGCTGCCGCAACTGATGTTGGGTGTGGCGGACATTGACGCACCGGACATCGTGGGGCGGCCCTATCAACACTGGTTTTGGAAATCCACCACCTTGGAAGCCCTCAAGCCGATCCACCCTTCGAAACCATGAGCCGATTTTCCAAACTCGAATTCGAATACGTATCTCCCGGTCGTTTGGAAACCGCGGCGGAATCCACCGTGCCGGACGAGGGATTCCACCTGCGCGAGGCGGCCGCCGCATTTGAAAACGGCGACTTCGAGGAGGCCCTGCGCGCCTACGCGAAAGTGCTGGAGCACAATCCGCGGAACCCGGTTCCGTGGACCGGACAGGTGCGGATGCTCATCGAACTGGGCGAATTCCGCGAGGCTAAACTCTGGGCGGACAAGGCGCTGGAGATGTTCCCGCACGAACCTGAGCTGCTCGCCGCGAAGGCCGTGGCCCTCGCGCGCCTCGGGGATTTCAAAGCCGCCATGGCTTATTCCGACGCCTCCTTCGGCGAGCGGGGGGACTCCGCCTATCTATGGGTAGCGCGGGCGGATGTCCTGCTCGCTCAGAGACAACCGAAGGCTGACTATTGCATCGAACGGGCCATCATCCTTGATCCCGCGAACTGGCTGGTGCACTGGCTCATCTCACGGGTCAACTCGTATTACGGCCGTTTCGCCCATGCCCTGGCCTCCGCACAGAAGGCGCTGGCCCTGGATGTCTCCCGAGCCCAGGTCTGGCTCCAGACCGCCCTCTGCCAGCAGGAGCTCGGCCTCCTTGACGCGGCCTTCGAATCCAACACCCACGCGCTGCGGCTGAACCCGACGGATCCGCGTGCGCGGGAGATGATGGCCTCGCTGGAGATGACACCGGCATATTCTTCCTGGTGGCGGCGCTGCCGACAATTTTTCCGCAAATGAACCTCCACCCCCTTCTCGAAAATTTCCTCATCCAGGCGTCCCGGATGCGGGCCTCGGACCTCCATCTCATCGCGGGTCTTCCGGCATCGCTCCGGGTGAACGGAGAAATCATTTTCATCGGCTCTGACGCCCTTTCCGCGGAGGACATCGAAGTGATTTCCCTCCAGTTGCTCAATCCCGCGCAGCTCGAGAAATTCGAAACCGAGTGGGAGCTCTGCGTTTCGCTGAACCACCACATCGCCGGGCGGTTGCGGGTCACCGCCTACAGGCACAACGGGCGCATCGAATTCAGCTTCCGTTTTTGCGGGGGCGAGGTCGCCGCCAGGGAGGAATTGGGCCTGCCGGGGAAAATCGACGATCTCGCACGCAAGCCACACGGGCTGGTGCTCGTTTGCGGAGCCACCGGCGCCGGGAAAACGACCTCGCTCAACTACATGGTGAACCTCATCAACAGCGAGCGCCGCTGCAAGATCGTCACCATCGAGGATCCCATCGAGCACGTCCACAGGAACCAGAAAGCCATCGTCGTCCAGCAGGAGCTGCTGACCGACACGCACTCCTTCCGCCGCGCTCTCACGCACGTCCTGCGGCAGGATCCGGATGTCATCGTGGTTGGCGAGATGCGCGAGCCGGAGACGATCATGACCGCGCTGACCGCCGCGGAAACCGGCCACCTCGTCCTGAGCACTCTGCATTCCTCCAGCGTCACCCAGGCGATCGAGCGGATCACCGGTATCTTCGACGGTCCCACGCAGAAGCAGATCGTCCTGCAGCTTGCGAATTCGCTCCAGGGCATCATCGTCCAGCAACTGCTCCCTTCCGCCGACCGGTCGCACCGCGTGCTTGCCTACGAGATCCTCGTGGCCACCCCGGCCGTCAGGAACATCATCCGCGAAGGACAGATCCATGCCTTGGAAAACTGCATGCAGACCAATGCCCGCGAGGGAATGAACACCATGGACGCCTGCCTGCTCGACTTGTATCAGCAGACCCGCATCACCTATGACACCGCCGTCAGCCGGGCGCGCCACCCGGGGTATATGACAAAGGGTTGAGCCGACCGGCCGCGGACCGGAAAAATCATCCGGGGTTGCTTTTTTTTAAAAGCTGGCCTAAGTCCCCGCGTTCCAGATTTTTCCACCCCATGATCTCGCTCAGCACAGTCGCCCAAATCACCGCCGCGCTCGCCACGCTCCTGCTGGCGAGCTGTGCGAATCAAAAACCCGCCGAAGTGACCAAGGACGGGAAGAAGGTTTTCGTGAATCCATACCCCGCCGGAACCTACGATCATTTCAAGGCCGAGCCGACTTATCCGAAAACCTACTCGGTGTGGAAAAACGACGAGCTCCTCTCCCGCACCAACGCGGAGAACTCCTCCATCCTCATCAGTCTGGAAAAGCAGCGCGGATTCCTGCTCAACGGCGAGGACGTCGTTCTGGACTATCCGATCTGCTCCGGCATTCCCTCCCGGCCCACACCTCCGGGCACTTTCTACATTCTCGAGAAGGTGGTGGACAAGAGGTCCAACAAATACGGCCGCATCTATGACGCCGCCGGGGAACTTGTGAACGGCGATGCGGACGTGACCCTCGACCCCATCCCGGAAGGCGGCAAATTCGAAGGAGCCTCCATGCGCTACTGGATGCGCCTCACCAACGACGGCGTGGGCCATCACATCGGCCCGGTCAAACGCAGGCCCGCCTCCCACGCCTGCATCCGTGGACCGAGTGCGACGATGCCTGTCGTTTATTCCAAGGTGAAGCCGGGCACCCGCGTGGTCGTCCAGTGATCCGCTCCTCGTGATCTTCAAATAAAAAAGCAGGCCCGGTCGCTTCATCGCGACCGGGCCTTTTTTAGAACGATTCCTATCGGAAGGAGGTCACTCCTCCTCCTTGATGAACTTCTGGTGGCCGGCCTTCTTCTGTTCCTTCAGCGTCTCCACGAGCTTCGCCACGTCCTCGATCTTGCCGGCGAGGAACGCTTCCTCCACCTCGCAGAGGGTCACGAAGACCTTGCCCATCTGCTTGCGATACTCGGCGGAGGCCTTGGCTTTGTCGGGACCTTCAGGCATTTCCTTGATCAGCGCGGGGATTTCCGCCGTGGCCTTCAGCGTGGCGGTCTGGGCCTCGCGCGCCTGGGCGGCACCCTTCGCCGCATCCGTCTCGCGGCGGAAACCCTTGAACGCGTCGTCCATGGACTCCATCTGCTCACCGAGCTTGGTGTGCTCGTGATCCTGTGCGATCGCCGGGGCGGCCAGGAGACCGGCCGCGCATCCCATCAAAAATAAATGTTTTTTCATACGCCACGACTACGGGCGAAATCCACCGCCCTTTCCAGCCGTAAATTATTCCGTTTATTTTGCAGGATATCCATCGCATCATCAGTCGCTTGATTTCCAATCCGAAGTGGCGGCGCCGGATCATCCGGTTGTTTTGTGCCGGCCTGCTGGCCGTGGCACTGGGATGGTTCGTGCTGCCCTTCGCCATGCCCCTCCCCGAAAGGCTGGCGGGAGATCCGGTGGCTTCTCCTGTCCTGCTGGATCGCCACGGCGCGGTCATCCGGCACGTGACACTCGCGGATTCCTCCCGCGCGGCACCTGTGCCACTGGACGATGTCCCGGCCGACCTCATCGCCTGCACCCTCGCCGCCGAGGACAAGCGGTTTTATCAGCATGGCGGCGTGGACCTGCTTGCCACCCTGCGCGCCGCCCGGGATTTTCTCCTCCACCGGCGTGTCGTTTCCGGTGCCTCCACCATCACCCAGCAGTTGGTGAAAATCTCCTCTCCGCCGGCGAGACGCGGCCCGTTCACCAAGATCCGTGAAGCGCTCGTCGCGCGCCGGCTGGAGATGACATGGTCGAAAAAACAAATCCTCACCGCCTACCTCAACCGCCTCGACTACGGGAACCTCCGAATCGGCAGCGCGGAAGCCGCACGCTTTTATTTCCAGAAGCCGCTTGCGGACCTTTCGCTGGCCGAGTGCGCCCTGCTGGCCGGACTGCCACAAGCTCCCTCGCGGCTGAATCCCCTCCGCCATCCGCAGCGTGCCGTCGTCAGAAGAAACACGGTGCTCGGGCGGCTTGGAAATGCGGCGGAGTCGGACCCCGTCCGCATCCGGGCCGCGTTGGCGGAGTCTCTTGTCCTGAGGCCGTTGCAGGACAAACAAACCGCTCCGTGGCTCGAACGGCAGCTTCAGGACCTCGGTTTCAAATCCCGGATCCAAACCACCCTCGACCTCCCGCTCCAGACGGATGTGGAGAACATCGTGCGGGAGGAAACCGCGAAGCTGAAGGATGCCAACCTCCGCCACGCCGCCGTCGTGATCATTCACAATCCCACCGGACAAATCCTCGCCCTCGTTTCCTCCGCCGATTGGAACGACCCGCGTGGCGGCCAGCTCAATGGCGCCCTCACCCCGCGATCCCCCGGCTCCACGCTCAAACCATTCACCTACCTGCTGGCGATGGAGAGGAACCACCGGACCCCGGCTTCCATCCTTGCGGATATCCCCAGTCCCTTCCGCACGCCGCAGGGGCTGGATCTGCCGGAAAACTACGACCGCCAATACCGCGGTCCGGTCACACTGCGTGCCGCGCTGGCCTGTTCGTTGAACGTCCCGGCCCTGCGGGAGATGAACCAGCTCGGTGGTCCGCAGGCCCTGCATCACCTGTTGGTGGATCTTGGCATCACCACGCTGGGGGCCGACCCCCTGCGATACGGACTCGGCCTCACCCTTGGAAACGCACCCGTCCGACTACTGGAACTCACCAATGCCTATGCCACGCTCGCCCGCCAGGGGCGTCATCAGCCGCCGGTCCTGTTTCTTCCTTCCACGTTCGATGTTTCTTCTTCGATGTTCGACGTTCGAAGCGCCTATCTCATCGCGGACATTTTGTCGGATTCACAGGCCCGCGCCCCCTCGTTCCAGCCCGGCGGCCCGCTCGACCTGCCATTCCGATGTGCGGTGAAAACCGGCACGTCCTCGGATTTCCATGACAACTGGTGCATCGGCTATACACCGGAATTCACCGTCGGGGTGTGGGCGGGAAATTTCGAGCACCAGCCGATGAAGGGGCTTTCCGGCATCGCGGGCGCGGGACCCGTTTTCCACCGCGCCATGCTGCGGGTCCATCGCGACGTGAAACCCACATGGTACGAAAAGCCTGCGGGCCTGCGGGAAGTCTCCATTGATCCACGGAATGGGAAACTGGTCCCGGCGGACGCGAAATACTCCCGCAGGGACATCGTCCCGGCGGATGATCCGCCTGCCGTCGCCACCGCCGCGGATTACGATCCAGAGGGCAGGGCGCTGCTTGATCCGACCTACGCGGGGTGGTTCGCCGGTGGCTACAATTCCCGCCGTGGAGAGCTCGCGCTGGATGCTTCCCAAGCAGTCGCCGAACCCCTCCGCGTCATCAGCCCCGCTCCGGACGCGACCTATCTGCTGGATCCCGAGATCCCTTCCGGTTCCGACCGGCTCCGGCCTGTCACGAACCTGCCGGGAGTCGCACGCTGGCATTCGGATACGCTGCGGATCGAGCCGGGTATCCCGGAGCCGGTCATTCATCTCACGGCGGGCACGCACATCCTCACCGTCACGGATCCGTCCACCGGAGCGACCCAGAGGCTCACGTTGCGTGTGAAGAGCCTGTAAGAATGCCGCGATTGGAAAATCCGCCTTATTTTCCACCAGGAAACGAGTTGCCGCGATGGGGATGCAAAGTAAAATGGCGGACATGACATCTGATCTGTTTTCCCACGCCCTCCTGGCGCAAACCCAAGGTGGGTTGTTTTCCATGAACTATCTCATCATCATCGGCGCTTCGATGTTGGTGAGCATGGTGGTGAGCGGCATGCTGAAGCGCCGTTTCACGCAATATTCCCAAATTCCGATCCGCATGACGGGCGCGCAGGTCGCCGAGGCCATGCTGCGCCAGAATGGCATCACCGACGTCCGGGTCATCAGTACGCCGGGCCAGCTGACGGACCACTACGATCCCACGAACAAGACGGTGAACCTCAGCGAGGGCGTCTATGCCATGAACAACGTCGCCGCCGCCGCCGTCGCCGCGCACGAATGCGGTCACGCGGTGCAGCACCAGCAGGCCTATGCATGGCTCGGCTTCCGCTCGAAGATGGTGCCGGCGGTGCAGTTTTCCAGCAACATGCTGAATTACGTGATGTTCGCCGGTATCTTCGGCGTCTTCTCGATGGGGAACCCCACCATTTTGTGGATCTACATCGCCCTGTTCAGCGTGACCACCTTGTTCGCCTTCATCACGCTGCCCGTGGAGTTCGACGCCAGCCGCCGCGCCCTCGTGTGGATGGAGAACAGCGGCATCGCCTCCAGCATCGAGCATGACCGTGCGAAGAACGCCCTCTTCTGGGCCGCCATGACCTACACCGCCGGTGCGCTGGGTTCCCTGGCGCAGCTGATCTACTTCGTCATGCAGGCGATGGGAGGCCGCAGGGAGGAGTGATCGATCCGTCTGATTCACGCTTGATCGGCGGGCCGGGCGCGGACCATCGTGTCTCCCGCCGATGAAGGAACTAATCGAAGAACTCGAACGCTGGGGCGCGGATGTGATCTTCGGCCGCGCCAAGGGGTTCCAGGCGGCGATGATGCGCTTCGCGATGCGGGCGCTGTCCGGGGTCTTCCGGATGATCGTCCAGATCCGCATCTGGCGTTACCGCAGCGGCTGGCGGGAACAGCATTATCTGGGCACGAAGGTCGTCGCCATCGGAAACATCACCGTCGGAGGGACCGGAAAAACCCCCGTGGTGGAACTGCTCTCCCGCACCCTGCGGGACCGGGGGCGGAAGGTGGCCATCCTCTCGCGAGGCTACAAGAGCAAGAAACTCGACCGTCCGCAGAAATGGCAGGATACAAAGGGCAGGACCATTCCGGGCGAGAAAATGCCCAAGGTCGTCTCCACCGGCAGCGCTCTTTTGCTGGACTCGAAGTATGCGGGCGACGAACCCTTCATGCTCGCCCGCAATCTCGACGGGGTGTCGGTGGTGGTGGACAAGAACCGCGTGAAAAGCGGGCGCTTCGCCGTCGGCCAGCTCGGGGTGGACACGCTTTTGTTGGACGATGGCATGCAGTACCTGGATCTGGCGCACTCCATCGACATCGTGCTGGTGGACTCCGGTTCGCCCTTCGGCACCGAGGCCCTGCTCCCGCGCGGCACCCTGCGTGAGCCGCCGAAGAACCTGCGCCGGGCGAGCTACATCCTCATCACCAAGTGCGACGGAAGTCCGAACGAGGCCCTGATTTCCCGCATCCGCAAATACAACAGGACCGCGGAAATCATCGAGTGCACGCACGGGCCGATCTACCTGGAGGATGTCTTCACCCGCGAGAGGAAACCCTTGGATTTCCTCAAGGACAAGTGGGTGGGCGCCATCAGCGCCATCGCCGTGCCGGAGGCGTTCGAGGGTTCGCTCGCCAAGCTCGGAGCACGTGTGGAAATCAGGCGGCGCTTTTCTGACCACTACCGGTTTTCGCGAAAGGAAGTGGAAACGTTCATGCACCGCTGCGTCGAGCGGGACATGGAAATGATCGTCACCACCGAGAAGGATGCGGTGCGGTTTCCCCGGCCCGGCTCCATCGATGTGCCGGTGTATTTCCTCCGCATCGAGGTGGAGATCCTGAAAGGACAAGAGATCTGGGACGATCTCATCGAGCGGATCTGCCGCCCGCCCGGAGCTTTCGAGCACGTGCTGCGGCATCGGGACGCCTATCGGCCATAATCGCGCAAGCTCCCCGGGCGGGAGTGCGTATGATGGGCGGAAATTTCTCCGCTCTTCACCTTTTCTAAAGGTTTGACCTCCTATGCTCCGCACAGATTCGTTATGAAATCCGCCCGCTTTTTCTTCATTTCCAGCGTCGCCCTCATCGGGTTGAGCGGCTGTGGTGTCACGTCCACCTCCTCGCATGCGAATCTCCCGCTGCCCGCCGACTGGAAAAACTCCGCAGGATTTCCCGTCGCCTCGGCCACCCGCGATCTCAGCCGCTGGTGGGGCCGCTTCAATGATCCGACGCTGAACCGCGTCATTTCGGACGCGCTGAAGAACAGCCCGGACATCGCCTCGGCCTCGGCACGCGTCAGGGAGTCGCGGGCGCAGCGCAACGCGGTCGCCTCCTCGCTTTTCCCATCCCTCAGCGGCGGAGTGACGGGGAATGCGAATGCTTCCGACAGGGACAGGTTCGGCCGCGATTCCGACAGCTCCTACTCCGCCGGCCTGAACGCCTCGTGGGAAGCGGATCTTTTTGGGAAAAACCGGAGCTCGGTGGAAGCCGCTTCCGCACAGGTCGGAGCCACCCAGGAAAACTTCCACTCGGTCCAGGCTTCCCTGGCCGCTGAAACGGCCTCTGCCTATGCCTCCCTCCGCACGAACGAAGCCCGGCTGGCGGTGCTGAAGAAAAACATCACCACCCGTGAGGAGACCGCGCGTCTGGCCGGTTGGCGGAACCAGGCGGGCGAGGCGGATTCGCTGGAAGCCACCCAGGCCCAAAGCAGTCTTGAGACCGCGCGCGCCGCGATCCCGTCGCTGGAGCAGGCCATTTCCCAAGGAAAAAACCAGCTCGCCTTCCTCGCCGGCCGCTCGCCGGGGGAACTGGATTCCTTGCTGTCCAAAAGCCATGGCGCGCCCGTTCCGCCAAGCAGTCTCGCGATCGGCATCCCTGCGGACGTGCTCCGCCAGCGGCCGGATGTCAGACTCGCCGGCTATCAGTTGCTCGCCGCCGCCGCCAGCACCCGCGCCACCGAGGCGACCCGCTATCCGTCGTTGAATCTCTCCGGATCGCTCGGCTTGAACTCCGCCACCGCCAGCAAGCTGCTCGATCCGGAGGCCGCCACGGCCAGCCTGGTCGCCGGAATCACCTCGCCGATTTTCGACGCGGGCCGCATCAAATCGAATATCGAAGCCGCATCCGCCTCCGAGGAACAGGCCATCCAAACCTACCGCACCACGGTGCTCAACGCTCTCAGGGAAACGGAGGATGCCCTCATCGCCTGCCGCCGCTCCGCCGAGCGTCTCGAACTGTTGGAAACCGCCACCCGACTGGCACGGGAATCCGACGAAACCGCCCGCCAGCGTTACGAATCCGGAGAAATCGATTTCCTCGATGTGCTCGATTCCCAACGCACGCTCCTCAGCCTCGAAGACAACCTGCTCACCACCCGCACCGACCGCACCACCGCCTACATCCGCCTCTACCAGGCCCTCGGCGGCGGCTGGTCCTCCGGTTCCTGAATCCATTTCCAAACATCCATCCAATTCAATGACATCATCCGATTCATCAGAGAATCTCGCCACCATCGTCGCCAGCGGAGCCTCGCGCCCGGTGAGGAAGTGGATTTTCATCACCATCGCCGTCGCCCTGGCCGGAGGCGGCGCCTGGTACTACATGGGGCGTAACAAGGGCGGCGAGCAGAAGGCGGAATACCACACGGAGGCGTCCAAGATCGGCCGCATCTCGCTCATCGTCACCGCCGCGGGGAACCTCGCCCCCACCAACCAGATCATCGTCGGCAGCGAGCTCTCCGGCACGGCGAGGGAAGTGCTGGTGGACACCAACGACCAGGTGAAAAAAGGCCAGACCCTCGCCATTCTGGATACTTCCAAGCTCGACCAGCAGACCGCGCGCAGCCGCGCCACCCTGCTTGCCTCGAAGGCCAGGGTCAGCCAGGCCCAGGCCACTCTCGCGGAGAGCAAGGCCGCGCTCGCCCGCCAGGAGGAGCTCCACGAACTCAGCGGTGGCAAGACCCCTTCACGCGCCACCATGGAAACCTCGCGCGCCACCGTGGCCCGCGCCGAGGCGGATCTGGAAAGCGCCCAGGCCACCGTCGCCGGTGCCGAGGCGGAGGTCCGCTCCTTCGAAAGCGATATCGCGAAGGCGATCATCCGCTCTCCCGTCGACGGCATCGTCCTCTCGCGTTCCATCGAAGTCGGCCAGACCGTGGCCGCCTCGTTCACCGCTCCCACGCTGTTCACCATCGCCGAGGATCTGAAGAAAATGGAACTCCTTGTGAATGTCTCCGAGGCCGACATCGGCCGCATCGAGGTTGGCCAGACCGCGACGTTCACCGTCGACGCGTGGGCTTCCCGCAACTACACCGCCAAGGTGAAAAAAGTGGCGTTCGGAGCGGTGGGGACCGGTTCGACCACCACGTCCGCCACCACGTCGTCCAACACCGTGGTGACCTACAGCACCGAGCTTGAGGTGGCTAACGAGGATCTCTCCCTCCGCCCGGGCATGACCGCCACCGTGGACATCGCCATCGTGGACAAGAAGGACATCCTCGTTGTTCCGAATTCCGCCCTCCGCTTCGATCCCGTCGCCGCCGCCGCCATTGGCAAGCCGGATGCCACCAAGCGCACCCTTGTCCAAAGCCTCTCACCGGGCGGCGGCAGGCGCTGGCGCGGCGCTCCTCCCGCGAAGGCGGGTTCCTCGGATTCCGTACCGAGGGTCTGGACACTGAAAGACGGGGAGCCTTCGGAAATCAAGGTCAAGCCGGGCATCACCGACGGCCGCTTCACCGAAATCCTCGGCGAGGGACTCGCCGAGGGCACTCCGCTCATCATCAGCATCAAGCCACCGAAGACCGAATGAACGCTGAAAAGCTTATCCAGCTCAAAGGCCTGACCAAGCGCTACGGTTCGGGTGACGCCGCGTTCCTCGCACTCCGCGGAGTGGATCTGACCATCAATCGCGGGGAATTCGTCGCCGTCATGGGTCCCAGCGGCTCCGGAAAATCGACCCTCATGAATTTGTTGGGTTGTCTGGATACCCCCACCGCCGGTTCCTACCTGTTCAAGGGGATTCCCGTGGAAAATCTCAACAAGGACCAGCGCTCGCTGCTCCGGCGGCACGCGCTGGGATTCATTTTCCAAGGATTCAACCTGCTCGCCCGCACTTCAGCGCTGGAGAACGTGGAACTTCCTCTGCTCTATCGCGGTTACTCCAGGAAGCAGCGTCACGAAATGGCCCGCGCGGCGCTGGCCCAGGTGAGCTTGTCCGACAAGGAACGCAACACCCCTGCGGAGCTTTCCGGCGGCCAGCAGCAGCGCGTGGCCATCGCCCGCGCCATCGTCACCCGACCGGACACCCTCTTCGCCGACGAACCCACCGGAAACCTCGATTCCAAAACCACCGTCGAAATCATGGAACTCCTCCGCAAACTCAACTCCGAACGGGGAATCTCCATCATCATGGTCACCCACGAAGATGAGGTCGCCGCCTGCGCCCGCCGCGTCATCCACGTCCGGGACGGCCTGATTTCCGACGACATCATCAACCGCCAGAATCTCCCGTCATGATCGCAATGTCCTTCAACGCGCTGCTCATCGCCATCCGGGAAATCCGGCGGAACCTGACGCGCTCTTTCCTCACCGTGATCGGGATCGTCATCGGCGTCGCCGCGGTGATCACCATGGTCACCCTCGGCCGGGGAGCCACCGAGACCGTGAAACAACAGATTTCCAAAATGGGGAACAACCTGCTCGTGCTCCGTCCCGGCCAGGGCTGGGGTGGTGGCGGCGCGCCGATGTTCAGCCTGCAGGATGTGGATGCCGTCCGTGACCAGGTCCCGGGCATCTCCTCGGTCGCTCCTTTCGTGTCCAACAACGCACAGGTGGTCTATCAGGAGGAAAGCCGCACCTACGACGTCCAAGGCACCACGCCCAACTATTTCGCGATCGCGAACTGGACCATCGGGACCGGCCGGTTTTTCACGGAAGCGGAGGTGGACGAGTCCGCGCCCGTCTGTGTCATCGGGGAAACCATCCGCAAGGAACTCTTCGGCGAGGGAGTGGATCCCGTGGGCAGCAAGGTCCGTGTGAGAAACATGACACTCGAAGTCATCGGCGTTACCGCGGCGAAGGGCCAGGGCGGTTTCGGCGACGATCTGGACGACAACATGATGACCCCCTACACCACCATCATCCACCGCTTTTCGGGTCGCCAGGGCGGGAAGGCTTTCAACCAGATCATGATCTCGGGCCAGCAGGATTATCCCAGCGCCTACATCGTGGCGGACGTCGCCGCGCTGATGCGCGAGCGCCGGAAAATCACCGCCAACGAGGCGGACAACTTCAACGTCTTCGACTCGCAGCAGCTCGCCGAAGTGATCAGCTCGAGCACCAAGGTGATGACCTCGCTGCTGGGTGCCGTGGCAGGGGTGAGTCTTCTGGTGGGTGGCATCGGCATCATGAACATCATGCTTGTTTCCGTCACCGAGCGCACCCGCGAGATCGGCATCCGCCTCGCGATCGGCGCGCGGGCGCGGGAGGTGCTCCTGCAGTTCCTTGTCGAGGCGGTGACACTTTCCTGCATCGGGGGAGTGGCCGGCATTTCCCTTGCCTACGGCCTGTGCACGATGCTGGCGGAAGTGGTGGGCGCGCCATTCCTTTTCGACCCGAAAATCAATATCATCGCCTTCGTCTTCTCCGCGGCCATCGGCATCCTCTTCGGTTTCATGCCGGCACGCCGGGCCGCGGCTCTTGATCCGATCGACGCGCTCAGGCATGAATAGGTTGGGTTGAGAGTCGTGCGGGAGTTGGGAGCAAAATCCACTGCCCGGCTCCCGCTCTCAACGCCCGACCAACCCACTCCCGACTTTCTTCCTCATGCGGCTCCTCATCATCGAAGACGACCCACTCCTCCAGCGGAGCCTCGCGGCGAACCTGCGCGAGGAGAACTACGCCGTCGATACCGCGGATGACGGCGAGTCCGGCCTCTTCAAGGCCAGCAATTCGGACTACGATTGTATCGTGCTGGACGGCATGCTCCCGGTGTTCGACGGGTGGGAGGTCCTGCGCCGCCTGCGTCCCCTGAAATCGACACCCGTGCTGATGCTCACCGCACGTGATGCGGTGCCGGACCGTGTCCGTGGCCTCGACGCGGGAGCGGATGATTATCTGACCAAGCCTTTTGACAGCGACGAACTGCTCGCCCGCATCCGCGCGCTCATCCGGCGGAGCTCGGGACAAGCAAGCAGCCTGTTGGAAATCGATGGCATCACCATCGACACCGCCTCCCGGACGGTCAGCCAGGATGGAAAGGAAATCTCCCTCACCGCGCGGGAATACGCGCTCGTGGAATACCTCGCGCTGCACCGCAGCCAGGTCGTCAGCCGCAGCGAACTCTACGAACATCTTTTCGACGAAGATGACGACACGCTTTCGAACCTGCTGGATGTGCACGTTTCCAACATCCGCAAGAAGCTGGGGCCTGAATTCATCACCACCCGCCGGGGGCACGGCTACTCCGTCGAATGAACCTGCTCTTCCATTCGGTCCGCTGGCGCCTGCAACTGTGGCACGCGCTCATCCTGCTGGGCGTCATCACCGCGCTTTGCATGCTCGCCTACCGGTTGGCGGTGGAGGACCGGCGGGAGCGGATCGACCGGGAGTTGGAAGCCTTCGAGCGCGCCTTCATGCGGAGTTTCTGGGAGGTGCAGTCCCGCAAGAACAAGGAGGACAAGATCCCGTCCACCGGGGAACTCCGCCAGCGGTTCCGGAGTTTGGAAAACGCGCAGGATTTCCCGTTGGAAATGCGCGACCTGTTCGATCCGGAAGCGAAGGACAGCACCTACCTCGCTTTCTGGGACGGCAACGGGCAGACGCTTTTCCGTTCCGCGAACGCACCCGCGAGCCTGGGGTGCCCCAAGTTGTCCTCATCCGACGGGGATCGGAAGGTCGGTACGCGCGGCATCTATCGAGAACTGATCCAAGGCGGGCCACGTGGCTTCCGCAGCATGGTGGGCCGCGACATTTCCTCGGACCGCATGGCACTCGCGAGGCTGGGCTGGCAGATCACGGGCAGCGGCGCCTTGTTCTGGTTGCTGGGCCTTTTGGGTGGCTGGTGGCTGGCCGGACGGGCGATCCAGCCCATTGAGGCGATCAGCCAGACCGCATCGCGCATCGCGGGAGGCAAGCTCTCCGAGCGGATCGACATCGCGGGAACGGACAACGAACTGACGCGTCTCAGCCAGGTGCTGAACGAAACTTTCGACCGCCTTGCAGCCGGCATCGAGCGCCAGCGGGATTTCACGGCGGATGCCTCGCACGAGCTCCGCACTCCGCTGACAGTGATCTTGTCCGAAACCTCACGCGGGCTGAAACGCGAACGCACCGCGGAGGAATATCAGGAGGTCATTTCAAACTGCAGCCACGCCGCCACCCGCATGCGTTCGTTGGTGGAATCGCTGCTTCTGCTGGCCCGGCAGGATGACAGTCCGGAACTCCGGCGCGAGGTGGTGGATCTTTCCTCGGTGGCGTCCGACTCGATCCAGCTCCTCCAGCCGCTGGCTGACCAACATGGCATCCGCGTCATCGCGGACCTGGAGTCCGCCCGCTGCTCCGCCGATCCGAACGCGCTTTCCATCGTCGCGGGCAATCTCATTTCAAACGCGATCAGCCATCAGCCGGATGGCGGTGAGGTGAGGATCCGTGTTTTTTCCGAGGAGCGGCAGGTGGTGTTGGAGGTGGCGGATCATGGGCCGGGAATCTCCGCGGAACACCTGCCACGCTTGTTCGACCGATTCTACCGGATTGATCCCGCCCGTGGATCCGCCAGCGGTCATTCCGGCCTCGGCCTCGCCATCGTGCGGGCCATCGTGGAGAATCACCAGGGCGGCGTCGCCGTCGAGAGCGCGCCCGGAGAAGGAGCGACGTTCCGGGTAAGCCTGCCGGGAATGGCGTGACGGGAGGATTCAGGGTGGACGCGCCATGGCCCGGGCTGTCACGCTGTCGCACGTGAGTCCGATCACCATCGCCGCCATCAAGGAACAAGCCGGGGAAACGCCCATCGTGGCAGCGATCCAGGCACAGCTCCAGTCACGTGCCGTCCGCACGACAAAGGGCGGAAAGCCGTATTTTGAAATGCTGTTCGCCGACTCGACAGGAAATTTCTCCCTGAAGATCTGGTCGGACTCGGCGATGTACGAAGCGGCGGAAAAGATGGCGGATGGGTCCATCGTCCGGCTCGAAGCCGAGTGGACCCAGAACCAATACGGGGTGAATCCGAACAAGCTGGAGTGGCACCACATGGATGAATCCGCGATCGCTGATTTCCTGGCAGGCGATCCAGAGACTCGTGACAAGCAGGATCGCGATTTCGCGGAGATCCGCCGCTTGTGTGATTCCATCGAAGATCCGCGCTATCACGCGCTGTGCGCCCATTTCCTCATCCAGTTGGGCGATCGTTTCCGCCGCACCGCCGCTGCGAGGAAAAACCACCATGCCCGCCGGGGAGGACTCGTCGAACACGTGGCGCAGATGATGCGTTCCGCCGCCGCGTTGTGTCCCGTCTATCAGGAACTGAACCGCGATCTGATGATCACGGGTGTGTTGTTCCACGATTGCGGAAAGCTGTGGGAAAACTCATATCCGGAGGATGGCTTCGCGCAAATCCACGGCATTCACGGTGAGATGCTGGGGCATATCCCGCTCGGCATCGAATTGGTGAACAAACTGTGGAACGACTTGCTGGAAACCGGGGAAGCGGACGAGTGGAAATCGCTCAA
This sequence comes from Luteolibacter yonseiensis, assembly GCF_016595465.1. Taxonomy (NCBI): domain Bacteria; kingdom Pseudomonadati; phylum Verrucomicrobiota; class Verrucomicrobiia; order Verrucomicrobiales; family Verrucomicrobiaceae; genus Luteolibacter; species Luteolibacter yonseiensis. The sequence goes on from NZ_JAENIK010000004.1 coordinate 833,951, forward strand.
GCCCTCGACCGAAATGACCCGCCTGCACCTGCTGCATCTCATCGGCAGCCATCACGGCCAGTATGAATTCGGCTCCCCCGTGCTGCCGCGCACGCCCGAGGCCTTTGCCTTGCACTATATCGACAATCTCGATGCCAAACTCGAGATGGTCAGGGATGCCTACGTGCAGTCGAACGAAATCGCACCCGGCATTTACGACCGCATGTTTCCGTTGCCGACGAATCTGGTCCGTCCCCTGGCGGTTTTCGTGCCACCGCCAACCAAGCCGGAGGACGGGAGTGAATCGGGGCATGACGAACCGCAGGCTGAATCTTGACGGTATGCATGATTTGCTGTAGATGCATACTCATGAAAACGCGTGTCACCGTCACCATGGATCCGGAGATCCATCGTCTGGCGAAACAGGCGGCGCGGAAGAGGCGCACCACGGTCTCCGGTTTGATCGAAGCCTTGCTCCAGGCCGAGGCCGCTCCGAAAAAAGGCAGCATTGTCAGCGGCATGGTGGGAATGGCGGGTCTGCGGGTGCCCGCTCCCGGCAGCGATCCCTTGCATGAGGCCTTGCAGGCAAAATATGTCCGCGGATGAAGATCCTGATCGATACGGACGTTCTTCTGGATGTCGCGCTGGCCCGGGAACCCCATCTCGCCGCCAGCGCCGGAGTGTTGGAGTGGGCGGAAGCGGGAGGCGAGGCATGCGTCGCCTGGCACACGCTTACGAATTGTTCCTATCTGCTCAAAGGTGGCAGACCGTTTCTGGTGGAACTGCTCAAGCTGGTGGAGGTCTCCTCAACAGGGACGGCGGATGCGGCACGGGCGCTTGCCTTGCCCATGACCGATGTGGAAGATGCGTTCCAAGTCGCGGCAGCGTTGGCATGGCATGCGGATTTCATCGTCACCCGCAACCTTCCTGACTACCGGCACTCACCCGTCACAGCCATCTCACCCGCCGATTTTCTCGAAAAACTCTGACCCTGCCACGCCTTTCAACTTCTCACTTTATCAATTCCACATGCATCCGTTCCTTTCCCCAGATTTCCACGTCCGTTGGTCCACGCTCGTTCCTGAAGCCGTCGAGCCGGACATCCGCCACGCGCTTGAGCTCGCGAAGGCGAACATCGAGGCCATCTGCTCCCAGGATCATGCGACCGCGGACTACGGGTCCACGTTCCTCGCGTTTGAGAATGCCAGCCAGGAGCTGAACGACGGCTGGGGACGGCTCAACCACCTGGATTCCGTCAGCGACAATCCCGCCCAGCGCGAGGCGCTCGGGAAGATGCTGCCCGAGGTGACGGATTTCTACTCCTCTCTCGCGCTCAACGACCGCTTGTGGAGCGTCATCAAGGCGGCCGGTGAAAAATCGGAGATTTCCACGCTGCCGCCCGTGCAGCAGCGTTTCGTCGAGGAGACGCTGGCGGATTTCCGCAACTCCGGCGCGGATCTTCCGGCGGAGAAAAAGGCGCGCATCGCCGCCATCGAGGCCGAGCTTTCCAAGATCACCAAGGAGTATTCCGAGCACGTGCTGGATTCCACGAACGCCTGGGAACTCGTCATCACGGATGAGGAAAAACTCGCCGGTCTTCCGGACTCCGCGAAGGCGGGTGCCGCCGCGAACGCCCGTGCGAAAGGTCACGAGAACGCATGGCGTTTCACCCTGCAGTTTCCCTCCATGTCTCCCATCATGCAGCATCTGCACGACGATGGAATCCGCAAGCAGGTCTGGGAGGCATCGACAAAGGTCGGAGGCTATGGCGACTATGACAACACGTCACTCGTCTGGCGCATTCTGGAACTCCGTCAGGAAAAGGCTGAAATCCTCGGTCATTCGCATTTCGCCGATCTCACCCTTCTCCGCCGCATGGCGAAAACCGGTGGCTCGGCGCTCGGGTTCATCGAGAACCTCCACGCCCGCATCAAGCCCGCGTTCCTGGCGGAATACAAGCAACTCGCCCAATACAAGGCGGCGAAATCCGGCCAGCCCGTTGACGGACTTCAACCGTGGGAGGTTTCGTACTGGGCGGAGAAACAACGCCAGGAAAACTACGATTTCGATGAGGAGGAACTGCGCCCGTATTTCCCTGTCGATGGCGTGATGGCCGGCATGTTTGAAATCGCCTCGCGCATTTTCGGCATCACCATCCGTGAACTGGACACCGTTTTCTCGGAAACTCCTCTGCCCGTATCGGATTCGGATGTCGTTGAAACCTGGCACCCCGAATGCAAGTTCTACGAGATCCATGACTCGGAAACCGCCGCCCATCTCGGATCGTTCTATGCGGACTGGCATCCACGCGAATCCAAGCGCGGCGGTGCCTGGATGAACTCTCTCCACACCGGAGCGCTTGGCGAGCCTCACCTCGGCCTCATCATCGGGAACATGAGCCCCCCGGTGGACGGCAAGCCCGCGCTGCTCACCCACCGTGAGGTGGAGACGATTTTCCATGAGTTCGGCCACCTCCTGCACGGTCTGCTCAGCGACGTCGCGGTGAAATCCCTGTCCGGAACGAACGTCCCTTGGGATTTCGTCGAGCTTCCGTCACAGATCATGGAAAACTTCTGTTGGGACCGCGAATCGCTCGATCTCTTCGCCCGCCACTTCGAGACCGGCGATGCGATCCCGGAAGATCTTTTCGCGAAAATGATCGCCGCGAAGAACTACCTCAGCGCGTCCGGCTTCATGCGCCAGCTCTCGTTCGCAAAGCTGGATCTGGAGCTCCACATCAATTTCCCGAAGTTCGCAGGCAAGGATCTGGACGCCGTGGACCGTGAAATCCTCGCCGACTATCTCGCGCCACTCAAGACGCCGTCGCCCTCCATGATGCGGCGTTTCAACCACCTCTTCAGCAGCCCGACCGGTTACGCAGCCGGCTACTATTCCTACAAATGGGCGGAAGTGCTCGATGCCGACGCCTTCACCCGCTTCCAGAAAGAGGGCGTGCTGAACTCCGAAACCGGAGCCGCCTTCCGCGAGCACATCCTCAGCAAAGGCAACTCCGTGCCTCCGGACGAGCTCTACCGCCGCTTCATGGGCCGCGATCCCGAGCAGGAACCGCTGCTCATCCGCGCCGGCCTGGCGGAACCGGCGCTGGCTTGAGCGGATGAAATAGAGGTCAATACGGAGGAACGAGCCTCCACCGGAATTGAGGTAAAGCCATTCGATGATTGCCGCCGCAGCCCAAGCCAGACTCCCATCCATCCTGCGGTGGACCGCCATTCTCGTCCCGCTGGCGGCGGTGGTGGGCACGGCCTCCGCGTTTTTCCTATGGGCGCTGGATGCCGTCACCCGTCTTCGTTTCGCAAACCCCTGGCTGTTGTTTCTTCTGCCGGTCGGCGGGTTGCTCGTCGGGATGATCTATCAGAGGGTCGGGAAATCCGCCGCGGGAGGAAACAACCTGCTCATCGATGAGATCCACCAGCCCGGGGCGGGCGTGCCCCGGCGGATGGCTCCGCTGATCCTGTTCGGCACGCTCGTCACCCACCTCTTCGGCGGATCCGCCGGGCGGGAGGGAACGGCGGTGCAGATGGGCGGCAGCATCGCCGCCGCGTTCGCGCGCATGCTGGCTTTGGATGCCGCAAGCGTCAGGATCGTACTCATGGCCGGGGTCGCGGCGGGATTCGGTTCGATTTTCGGCACTCCGGTGGCGGGGGCGGTGTTCGCGTTGGAGGTTCTGGTCGTGGGGCGGGTGCAGTATGACGCGCTCATTCCCTGTTTTTTCGCCTCGTTGCTCGCCGACTGGACCTGCCGGTTCTGGGGAATTGGACACACCCATTATCAGATCGAACTGCTCCCACCGGGCGCCCTGCCCGACCCTTGGCTGATGGGGAAGGTCATGCTGGCTTCCGCGGCCTTTGGTCTCGCCGCCCTGCTGTTTTCCACGCTGTCCCATCGTCTGGCGGACGCTTTCAAGACCTATGTTCCCCGCCCGGAACTCCGGCCGGTGGTGGGCGGGATCCTCGTGATCGCCTTGTTTTTCCTCGCCGGTACCTCTGACTACCTCGGTCTTGGCGTTCTGGCGGAGCATCCGGATTCCATCACCTTGCCGGCGCTCTTCACCTCCACGGGGATTCCCGCCAGCGCGTGGGCCTGGAAATTGCTCTTCACCGTCATCACTCTGAGCGCGGGATTCAAGGGAGGCGAGGTGACCCCCCTGTTTTTCATCGGCGCGGCGTTGGGAAACGCGCTCGGAACCGTGCTGGGAGCGCCGGTGGACCTCTTCGCGGGCATTGGATTCGTCGCCATTTTTGCCGGAGCCACCAACACGCCGCTCGCCTCCATTTTCCTCGGCATGGAGCTTTTCGGCGCGGAAAACGGCCTCTACATCGCCACCGCCTGCATCATCGCCTACGCGTGCAGCGGCAGCAAGGGCATCTACAGCGCCCAACGTCTGCCATCTTCTCACAACTGACTTGCCTGCCGCGTTCCGGGCGTTTATTTCCTTCCCGCCCGCAGGCACTTCATGCCCCCGTAGTTCAATGGATAGAACAAGGGTTTCCTAAACTCTAGATTCAAGTTCGATTCTTGACGGGGGCATTTGGTGCAAGTGGTTGAATATTAGCGAAATAGGTTAGCTATTAAGTCGCTAAGTGGACGTGTTGACGCGTGTTCAAATGCGCCAAAATGCACCGAAAATCCCCGAAATGAGGCGGAAAAGGATTACAAAGGGATTACAAAATTTAGATTATCTCCGCAATTGGCGAGGCTAATCAATGGAACCTTTCGGCGCGCGCTAAGGTTCTAGTCATACTCGAACTTCTTTTTTGCTTTGGAACGCAAGACGGTTCAAATTTTGTTAATTCATGGAATCTCTGAAGATCCTTTAATTCACGGTAGCGTAAAAAGCATTTGAACAGCGCTGTATCTCGTAGGTATCGGCATTTTTTTTAATTTATGCTCCCATATAGCGGGTATTTTAATGAAATATGAAAATAATTGTAGGAATATGGGAGAGTAATACGTTATACACCCGTCCGGCAACGCCCTTCCACCCCTTAAGGGAGGGATGGAACTAACCCTGTAAATCTACAGATTAAGGGTAGAGTTGCGCTCACAGCATTTGCACGTATCGTTACACATGAACTCATCCGCACCAGCAAATCAGCCCATCATCATGGATGTGCTTAGATTGTACCCTACTCAGGGCGAAGCGGCGTTGAAGCCGTATATCGTACCTTCGCCATGTGTTCAGGCGAACGCCCGTGGCACCTTGGGAGTTGTAGAGGTTGATGAAGTCAAAAAGAAGGCATTGGCCGCTGGACAGCGGCTTCGGGCTCTTTTGACTGAAAGTGTGTGATAATCAGCACTTGACGCACTGACGTCGGAACCGTTTACATTGCGTTCTGCGCCCTAATTGGGTGTTTAACCCAATGAGTGGCACAAATATAATCTGTTTCGACGATCTCTATTCCGAAGATCCCTATGAGTCCGCTAGGATTTTTGCCCCGTGGGCTGATCAGTGCCTAAAGGGTTTTGGGTGTGAAAATTATTTCATAAATCCAGATCGTATTTGGGAATTCATCACCTCTCTTCGTAAATCCGACTTTCCTGCGAACGGTGGGTTTGAAAAGGCAAGCCCATTCAAAAAGGCAGCAAACGTTTTTGTCTGGCTACAAGCAATTGCTCCTTTTAAAGAGCCGCTTAAATCTGAGCAAGTGGGGGAAGATCTTGCGAGACTTTCCAACAATGCAAATGTTTTGGTGGGGTATACGCTTGTTCAGGAAGCTCTTACAGGTGCTAAGTTATTCAAGAAGAACGGCGAGCAGGAAACTGTCGTAACCCTAGAAAAGCCCATGCGGATTTCTCGACACATGCTGGTGGATCTCGCTGAAGCTGCACAACGGATCTTGCCTGATACGCACTTCAAGACTTATTCGGTTTTATTCGAAGCGTTGTGCTACAACGAAAATGGGTGCGGTTATCCTCGGGTAATCTAAACGCACGACTGGGGAGGTGGGTAATGTGATCCCCTTCGTAAATAATCACGGTAGGTCTAGGCGCCCGGCGGTGTTTTTCCCAGAATCGGGAATAACCCAGCCCCCAAGTTTGGGGAGTGAAGTTTCGGCACCTCCCGAATAACCTTTTCCCCAGAATTGGGGAAAGTCCCGGCCTTCTCAAGAGGTGCCAGAGAATCTGCTGGCTACGGACTCAGCAAATTTGCGACGTCCAAGTGAGGCCCCGGAATTTTAGGGCGTTTTGTTGGGGGGGGAGGGCAATAGCGCCCTCCTGCCGACGCCTCACACGTTAAAGGCCTCAAACTTTGAAGGGCGGTAGGTGCCTCCGGGGAGATGGGTTGAGACTTGCTAGGTAGGCGAGACTGCACCGCAAATGTAACGATTTCCTCGTTCTGTCAGCTCGTCCCTGACTGCCGACATATAGACAGGGTCGATCTCAAATCCAATGAATTCCTTAACCCCGCAGCTAATGGCAGCGTAGGCCGCATGGCCAATGCCTAAGAAGGGATCCATCACCACGGAGCTGCCGTTTTTGCCATGGAGCTTGATGCAATGCTCAACCAGCGCATCCGGGAAGGTTGCGGGATGAGGTCGGTCATCAGCGCGGCGATTAATTGTCTTGTAGGGTATGAACCATACATTGCCACGGCACTTCAGATCGTCTCCTCCTGTGTGCCCCCACCGGCCAATATTGGACTTGTCGGCATACGGAACGCCAATGGCTTTGCGATCCAACTTTGTGTCTCCACCCTTCGTGAGGTGGAAGATATGCTCGTGGCAGTCGTTGACGAAACGATCGGAATTGATGGGCTTGTAGTGCCCCCGCTGCCGTTCGGGGCCATCCTTTTTGTCCGGCAACGCGATGGACTTGATCCAATGGATAGAATTCTGGAGATGGAAGAGCTTGTGCTCATCCGCAAGGAGATTCAAAACTACGTGCGGTAAGAGCGGAGCTTTAAGAGAGCCGCCGATATTCAGAAAGAGAGAGCCGTCGTCTTTCAGCTTGCGGGACGCCTGAGTTGCCCATTCAATCGTCCAATCCAGATATTCCTGCCAGTCTTTTTGGTCGTCGTAGGAATTGTATTTAATCCCAAGATTGTAGGGCGGCGATGTTACGATGATGTCGATTGAAGAGTCCGGAATGTGCTCCATCATGCCCTTGATGCAATCGCCTTCGTAAAGTCTGACGGTGGTCTTTTGTTCGAGTTTCATGTGTCGTTCTTCGTACGACATCCCTAGTAACTTCTTTCAGAAAACTCGTACAGTCTAATTTTCTGCTATTTTATCCTATCGAGTTTCGGCCCCAAATGTCGACCGAAGATCGATTGAATGCGATCCTCCCACCCTCCATTGTTGTAGTCGAAAGCGTAGCGCCGAATACGCTCAATGAGGTGATGAGGAAGAAACATCCTCTGGGACTCGTCAGTAATGTCTTGTAAGGTCACCATCAGGCTTTGAAACCCGCCATCGGTCCGCGAATTGGGATCTTGCCGGCAAACGATTTCATATTCTGAGTCATTGAGCTGAAGGACGTAAGTGTCAGACATAGCCAAAATCAATCTTTTTATTTGTGGAGGTTCAAGCCTCTTTTTACCTGAAGAAAATGGCAATCATCGTAAAGAGTCCTAGATGCCGGGCGGACGAATATCCCACCACGCTTGCCAGTGATCTCCGCGATTTGAAGGGACGGTAGGGTAGGGCCCGCGGTAAGTTTCTACCGCGGGTAGGTGCTGAAATCTCAGCACCTCCGAATCCGGAGACCACCCCAAATTTGGGGGCGTCGGAATCGGGGGGGCTCAGGCAGGGTTCTTGATGTGCTTTGCGATGTATGCCTTGTAGTCGGAGATGCGGACTCGGCGCGAACGGGGGCCGAGTTCAACTATTGGCATCGAGCGGGCGACACGATCCACGGGCAGGCCGGTGAAGGCCGAAACGGTGGCAATGTCCATCAACTGCAGTTCCTCGATGTTGATGCCAGCGAGCACCGCGCCAGCGATGTCGCGCGCGGCAATGCGCTTCACGTCTTCCAGCTCGGAGGGAGATAGTTGGATGCTGCTCATTGCCGATTCTCGGATAAACAAGCAAAAACAAAGGGCCCCGTCCAGCCGAAACCAGACGGGGCACGATGTGAGGGAGTGAATTAATTTAAACTCCAGGCGTGTTTCAAAGCCAGATAAGCCCATTCGGTCAACGTAAGACCTGACTTGCTTGCGACACTCTCAAACCGAGCGTATTCGCAACGCGGGATCTTGATGGCCCAAAGATTCCCGGATCGTGGTGGCAACTCGACGGTGGTTCTTTTCCTTCGTCTGCCCAGAAGAACGCGCATCGCCTCAAGGCCGCACTCAGACAGTGTTTTGCCGCGCGATGCGCTGAGGCGTTCCCATGCCCCGGCATCAGAGCTGGTCAATGGGATCAGCAGATATTCAATTTCCCAAGCTGCCGTAGTACTCATGCTGCACCTCCTTCTTCCAGCGACCATCTTCCGCTTTCGATTTCATCCATTGCTTTGGAGAGCAAGGAATTCAGGATGTAGTTTTTTCCTGTTCCCGCAATTTGGGCGATAGTCAGAAGTCGAGCCATCTCCCTTTCATACACGGTGGTGTTGCAAGGGACGGGCTCCGGGCCAACAAGACGTTTGTCGCCTGCTATGATGCGGCGGATTTTTTCTTTGATCTCTGGAATCCTATCCTTATGAACAGGACATTCGTCCGGTTCTGTGCAAAATAGGCTCCCGGTCATTGGCTCGTCTTCCACAAGGGATCTAAGGAGGTCATTCAAAAAAGGCTCAATAGGCCCATTTTTGGTAACCTTTAGCATTGCGCGGAGCTTGGCTACCCGTGTGGCGTCGAGTTCGAGTGTGGTGGATTTTTGAGCCGCTTCTCTGGCGGTGGGTTTGACTTTGGTGTTTTTCATGTAACGAAAAAGTCCTGCCGTGAGCGATGCGTCAACATCTTCGCCGTCGCGGTCAGGCGACGACTATTCACGGCAGGACTTTGATTCGATTTTCGATGAGATGCCGCGCCAAGGGGACTAGCCAAGGGTTTCGAATGCGGATCGGCGTTGACGCGCCGATGGGCGACGGATAACACGGCACGACGGAATGGCAAGCAGTATTCGTGGTAATCTTCCGCGCAAATTGACTTCAAAATGAACTCGCCCGCCACATTTAAGAATGTGCGGAACCAATCCGACGACTTGTTTGACAAGATCAATCGGATTTCGATGAATAACATCATGAAGGTTTTCATTAGCTGGTCTAAGGAGAGAAGCCGTCTGATCGCTGAACTCCTGAGCGAATGGCTGGTTTGTGTCATCCAGGCAACTTCGCCATGGGTTTCATCGCGGGACATCGACCGGGGATCGCTGTGGTTCTCTGAAATCGGGAATGCACTTCAAGATGTGACAGCGGGGATCGTCTGCATCACCGAGCAGAATAAAAATGAACCTTGGATACTATTCGAGGCTGGAGCTTTGTGTCGCGGACTGTCCACCCAGCGCGTGATCACCCTTCTCGTGGACCTGGAACCAAAAGATATTGGCGACCCCCTTGCTCAATTCAATCACGCTCTCCCTACTAGAGATGGCATGAGGGCGCTGGTCAGGACGATTAACAAAAACTTGGGCGTAGCTGCCGTCCCAGATCCCACCTTGGAAAAGGTATTTGAAACATTCTGGCCACTTTTCGAGTCGAAGTTTAGAGAAATTATCGATGATACAACGCCCGACGCGTCCCCTTCCAAAAAGACCAAAGTTGACCCCCTGGAGCAAATCCACGAAATTCTCCGGCGGTTGGACATCAGAACCAGGGAAACTCATTCTGCGCTCAGTGCCCTTGCCCAACCCACGCAATTTCGGCGCGGGAGACCGTCCGCGACAGGAATCGGAGCATCCCTTAACTATTTGATTCGCCAAGCGAGGGAAAGCGAGTCTGGGGAACTTGCTCAGAAAATACAAGAGGCGATCGACATGGGATCTGATGACTCTCAAGCCGAAAATGGCTGGCCTCCTGTCGCAGGATCGAACGATTTAAATTCCTGACTCGAGCCTGCCAGGGTATCGCTGCCAAGATGAAGCAAAAGGTTTCCAGCGTCAGCAGCGAAGCAGTTCCGTCGACGACAAGCGGCTCCCGCGGGCACCACCCTTCCTTTATTGGAATTCCCATCACGGCGATGACCTCAGTAGTGCTGAGGTCATCCCGATGCCGGATTTCCGGCATCGAGGTTTTCCGGGTGGAATCCGGGCAACTGGTTTAGCGGTTTCAAACCGCCAAACCCCCAATGAAAAACCCGCCGCCCATGGTGTAGTGGACGGCGGGCCTATCCCCGGTATGAAGTTGTTCAAGTTCCGCCACTCGGCGGGCCTGATCCGGGAAAAGTCATTGCGTCAAGCCGGGACGCCTGCGCCCCCAACCAAGGACAATACGAGCCTTGCCATCAGTTCGCTTACGGTCGGCGAGTTCTTCCGGCTTTTTGGTGTTGCCGGGTCGTTCCGCCATTCTCGCACCATCCAAGCGAGCTGCCGGCGGGTGATTGCAATGGCGTTTCGTGGGGCGGATTCCGGAAGTGGAGAAGATTCGTCCGCGATGATGTAGATATCCTCATCCAGGATCGGTCTGCCCTCGTGATTGATGATCTGAACTGCGGCTGTTGTAGTCTGTTTATTTCTGTCTTTCATAAGATAAATAATTTCGCCCTGTGTGGGCATTATTCGCTGTCCCCTTCATCAAGATTTCCTGGACTCGAGCAGTAGCTGGAGCCACAACGGCGAGGCAACTTCATGGGGCGATGACCTCCAGATCCGGAATTGATGACGTAGGTTTTTCCGCAGCAAGCGCTACGCCCAGGAGGATCTAATGGGCCCGGTGGCGGCTGGGCCTGGCTCATCATCTCGACCTGCCATTGGTGCACTGCGCATGGATCAGTGTTATAAAAAAGAAAGTCAACGGGTTTATATCTGATCTCACCATCAGCAGTGCACACCATGTCCACAATCAGGGATTCGCCTGAGACGATTCCGGGTTGCCCGGCAGCGGGCTTGGCCCCAAATATGGTTACTTTCGCTTTCCATCCTGCGCAAACACATAAATTGTCGGCGTGTAGTTTGTATCTGAATCTTACAGGCAACTCCTGCTGTGATGTCCCAGAAGATCCAGCGAATGGATTGTCTGGGAATGCGTAACAACTATTTAATCGGTTCGGATCAAGGTCGAGATCTGCCAGGACAGAGCACTCTCCCACGTCCTCGGATTCCTCATCTGAGGATCCCGATCCGGAGTCGTCCTCAATTATTGAGGCCTCGTCGCTGGAGCCTAAATCTGATACGTCATCCGATTCTGTTGAGTTGAAGCCGGAATCTGAATCGTTCTGGACATCCTCATCAAGAAGGGTGATGTCAGAAAACCACTTTTGGTTGACCTTCCCGTCGAACACCTTGATTCCTCCCTCAGCCTTCAGCTTGAAAGTCCCGATCAAAAAGGCGGTCTGCCCCTCGGTCGGCTTGTAGGTTTCCTTCTCCTTGATCCGGATGTTCGCGGCGGAGTCGTTGGCCACGCAATAAACGCCGTAGGTCTTCCCGGTCGCCAGCGGAACGATGCTGATCCCGGTCGCTTCGGTGATTTTCACACCATCAACCCTCGGCTCTGTCGGGTCCATGATATAGGACGATCCGGAGTCATCGACGCTGATGGCCTTCGGGTTGCCCACCACCATGCCCGGGGCGATCATGATTTTCTGCTCTGCCTTGTTCAGCGTGATCTTGAATCGCTTGTCGCCACCTCCGCCAGTCGAGCGGGGGCTTGTAGGCACCACTACAGCCCGGTCGCGAAGCTGCTGAAGGGCTCTATTGACCTGCTTGCCCCAGCTCACAATCTGTCCAATGCCGCGCAGTTTCGGCGGCACGGTTACCGTTCCTCTTTGTTTGGTGACATACATAAAGAAATGTTTTCTCCTGTCGATTTTCTATCTGTTTCCAGCGACCTTCACGCCGCCACCATCCAGCGATATGGAAGCCGCTCCGTCTGTCGTGGTGAAGGTTGCTTCGATGTGATCCACGAAGGAGGAGAGCTGAGCGATTGCAGTCTCCACGTTGGCCTTGCGGGCCGGGTAGGCTTCAATGAATTCCTTCACCGCCGTCACGAAGGATGCCTGGTCAGCAATGCCGGGATTTGCGGAGTGCGGACCATACCCTTGCGTAAGGGTGGAGGTCTCGGATGAGAGCGATACCGCTTCCCGAACCCCGCGCAGCCAAGGAGCCAGAACTGTTCCCAGCGGCTTCTCGATGATGGGGATCACCGCGCTTTTCGCCACGGCGAACAATACTTGGAACTCCTTGGCTTCCTCGTCTGGAAACATCGCCTCCAGAAAGGAGGTTCCGACGAGGTGGGCCCTCTCCGCGATGGTCTTCGCTTCTTCTGCAACCGGGCGAAGCTCGCTCAAATAGAAGGTTTCCACGTCGCCCCACTTTTGTTCGATGCCACCTTTCAGGTGCTCTAAGGCAAGCTCCAACGGTGTGAGTTCCGCGTCGATCTGAGATTCCGCCTTCATCTTGGCGGCGATCTCATTCTCGATGTCTTTGCCGGGGTCGATGGTGAGGCTGGAACGACGCGCCCTCAGCACTGAGGAACGCTCTGTCAGCTCCAGAATTTTCGATTCGGTGGCGAGGACGGTTTGCAGTGGGTCGGATGTGTGTGTTTTGGTCATAAAGTCAGAAGTTAGGAGAGTTGTGCTTCGAGCTCCTTGGCGCGGGCGGCGATCCGAGCCTCACGAGTGAAGCCGTTGGCGGTGCTTGCAACCCCTGTGGATGATGCGCGCGAACCGCTCTTTGCTTCGCTCATTGCTGCCATGTCCTCGTCGTGAATCTGGCGTGCGGCGGTCGCTCGAAAGAACTCCTTGCGCCTCGTCTCAAATGCCATTGACGCTTTGGTTCTCTCGATGCCCTTCAGCGTGTCGAAGGATGGCTTCGTCGCGACACCGGCGGCGGTGGCCTGCGCTTTCAGGGCAGCGAGCGATGACACTGAATTTTCCACGAGCTTCCCGCCTTCCTTGAAAAACCGCATCTTGTCACCGGCATTGAGCTTTTCGAACTCCGAGCGCTCCATCTTGATCTCCGGAGTAGCAAATTGGGAGGCAGTGATGAGACCGGGCGCAGCGGTTGCTGCGGGGTTTCCCGCATCTGCCTTGGGTTGGTGATTGGCGGCGCGGTGAATGACGGTAGGGCCAGCCTGTGCTTTGGGAGCAGCCGGAACACCGGCAGCCATTTTTGCGCGGGCCTGCTCCATGGCTTGCCGTCCAGCTTGCTCGATGGCGATTTCCTTGAGCCCCTCCTCGGCGGCCTTGGCTTGGTTTTCGAAATAAGCGGCCCGAGCTTTTTCCAGTGAGGAAGCTGGCTCCTTCGATTTGCTGTTTTTATTGAAAAATTTCATATCTGGTGATGTGTTGGATGTGTTGTTTTTGGTGAGAAGTAGTTCGGACCTGAGTTGATCGAGTAAAGCGGAGCGATCACGGTAGGAAGGCGGAAGCTTGCCCGTCTGGAGAAAATCGTTGAGTGAGTTCTGAGGCATACCATTCATAAATCTGATTTTGGATTCGTTCTCTCTCCGCAGGATCGGCTAAGCGGCGGCGAAGTCCGGAGCGGTTCATCTTTTCGGAGAGGATGATAAAAACGCACTCGGTGCTCTCAAAAGTTGAGGCTTCTATGCCGTGGCGTTTGCATAACTGGGAGAAACCTTGGCGGGACAAACCATATACTTTTGCCAGAAATGATTTCGGCGGATCGGCCTGCGGTGGCCTCATGGCAGATCGGAAAGTATCAATGTCGTTCACGAGCGGCCAAGTAGGAGCGAAGGCTGCAATGTCAACATTATTTTGGATATGTTGACATCATTTATTATGCAACGGGTGATCCTTCCAATACTCGGATTTCTCATCTTGGAATTTCGTCATGACGAGAATCACCTCGGACTTGATAACTCCGCGCATCTCCATTTGATTCAGGCCGTATAATTTCTTGGAAAGCGAATCGGCCAACTCGCCAAGCATCTTCTTCAGCGCGATTGCAATAGCGGCGTCGCTGGCTTCGTTTTCAGCACGGCTGATGTATTCGCCACGGGTTACGGCAAGCTCTTGCTCGGCACGCTCTGCTTGGGCCCTGACGAGGCGCACACGCTCGCGCCGGAGTTCTGCGGCGGAGTTGTCGCCCGTGCCTCCTGTGAGCGGTCTAGCGGCCAGCCACGCCACAGCCTGCTCCAGATCCAACGGCATGCCCCCATCGGCGTGCAACTGACGGAGATACTTTTCGGTATAGCCGGATTTCTCGGCAATGGCTTTGATTGCGTTGGTTGTCTTCGTTGTGGGCTTGGGCATGGGTGGTGGCGGGGTGATGTGGATGTTTCAGAAAATGATTTGAGATAGATTCGTAGCGGATCCTCGCAGTCTGCACCGCGAGGCACTTTTCTAACAAATAAAAGATTCCTTATGGGGGGGTGGGGTCAGCCCTCCCCGGCCTCAGCGCTTGGGGTTGCTGCGGTGCCGGTGCCGATGTTCTCAGCATCGGGCCTTGCGAAGGACAGCAGTCCTCTGCGCTCCGCCAGTGCGATAGAACGAATCCTTTCAATCGTGGCTTTTGGCGAGATGTCGAGTACATCCAATTTATGGGCGGCGGAAGGACCTGTGTGCCGCCAAGGATTGATGGTTGAAGGAAAGGTCATGGTGTGGAGGTGGATGTTGACTTGATACGAACAGCGCGTGCCTTGCCCGTGGCGACGCGGAAGGCATCGTCCGCCGCCTCTTTGGCCAGCGGGAGGCAATGGAGTATCATTCGCCCTTGTGCATGCTCTGGCGCGGTGCAATCGGCTATCGTTGCGATGATCAGACAATGAGGACCAAGGACGGCGAGCGCATCGGTTGCGGACTGGCTGAGCGCGATCTTCACCACTCCGGGGTGGTCCAACTGGTGCCCCGGAAGTTCCGCTCGGGACTGTCGGGACACGCCCCCCTTTATATAAGGGGGGCTCTGTCCCTGTCCCGATTCAGCGGCGGGACGATTGTGGCTTGTCCCGCTCATGTCCCGATTGTCCCGATGGGGTTAAGCACCCATATTCCTGCGCCCGTATTTCTCAGAACTCCAATAGCTTCTGCCCGCTGCATCCGCTTTTTCATCGTCGCGGTTTTCGTTAGACTTTCTGTCCCGGAAATGTCCCGCTCGGCGATTGCGGCCTCATCCGGCGTCAGTCCGGGACAACTTGATTTTGTCCCGATTTCTTCCGCTTTTTGAAAGATGGGCTCCCATTCCGCCCGCGCTTTCTGAACTGCTTTCATCTCAATCTGGGCGGCTTTGACTCCTGCCGCACGGCCTTGGAATTTGTGCATACCAATCGAATCATCCCAGCCGAAGCAGAAGCCCTGCTCCTTGGGGATCTCACGCTTCCTCATGTCGCTGCCGTAGATCGTGGAGATGGACGTTTCCGCATCCTTGTCGATCCGGAGGTTGGCAAACGCCTTCCGGTTCAGTTCGCTGCCCAAGTGTCCGCGCGTCTTGCCCTGATCACTGGTGGGATTCTCATGAAGGACGCAGAAGATGGCACACCGGAATTCCTGGGCCATTGCATGAATGCGGGAAACAAGTTCCAGCGCTTCACCCTCATCATTTGGTGAGATACAGAGGTCCGCAACGCCGTCGAGCAAGACAAGGTCCGAACCACCGCGCCCGTCCTCATACGTCAAGGTCTGACGCAAGATCTCCAGCCGCTCGGTCCGCCGGAACATGACCAGGGGCAGGGAGACAAGTCTCGGTGAAACTTGCCCGAGTCCGGAACG
Source organism: Luteolibacter yonseiensis (assembly GCF_016595465.1). Classification (NCBI taxonomy): domain Bacteria; kingdom Pseudomonadati; phylum Verrucomicrobiota; class Verrucomicrobiia; order Verrucomicrobiales; family Verrucomicrobiaceae; genus Luteolibacter; species Luteolibacter yonseiensis. The sequence goes on from NZ_JAENIK010000004.1 coordinate 849,711, forward strand.
GTGGATGCTCCGACAAACCAAGGCGTGCCAGTCTGCCTGAGATTGTTCTGTATCCAGGTGAACAAGTGCTCCGTCGTCTTCCCCGGCCCATGAGATACAGAGAGTATCACCTTCTGCCTGATATCGTCCGCGTTGCGCGGCTCCCATGATAGCGGAAATCAACGCCGATTTTCCAACTTTCGATTTCCCTTGCAAGACCGTGATGTTGCCACGCGCCGCGATTGGAATATCGCCGATGACCATGCACGCCTCGTCCGGTGGCGGAGTCTTGTCAGGATCGAACCGCAAGGCGTAGGCCCGCTCTCTGAGGTTTGATTTTTGAGTAGCGCCTTCGTTCCCAATTTCAGCAAGCTCCTTGGCGATGGGTGAAATATCATCACCTTTCGCAATCGCATCGTTCAATTTCCAGACGAGCAACTGCTGGCGCTTTACCTTATCGTATTCGGCCAATCGATTCAGCAACGGCCCGCAATCTGAAGGCATCGGCCCAAATGCTTGGGAACATTCGATGAGTTCATCCCGGGTGCTCGCTGGAGCTTCGGCAAACCACACCACCAGTCCAGGGAAGTCTTTCACTCCTTCCTCCAACATGGCTTGTCTAACTCCGCCTGCTACGTCTTGTAGGGGGGCGGTCGGGAAAGCATGCCAGCCGAAATCGTTTATCTCCTTGGGACCGTATTCGATCCATGAGCGGATGAGGCGACGTGCAGCAGTCTCCGCGCCGGCCAGAAGTTGCTCATGAGCTACTTTGGGAACGGCAACGGTCATGCGAGGCCGTCCTTTCCGGTTTCCGAGGTTGGCAGGTTGTCGATCAAATCTAAGACCCTCGCCAGTTCCTTGTCAGACCGGCGGTTGTTGGTTCCTGACACGAATGGTTCGATCAATGAATCCGCCTCCAGGTCGTCCCAGTCGGATGGACTTAACAATCCATGGATCTCCACGGGCGCGGTCAAGAATGCCTCTTGTTGTGCAAGCCTCATCCGCCAAGCTGAATGGCGGTCAACGGTGACGCGTCTCATTTCCCTCCACCTCCTGTGATTTTATCGATAAAGTCGTCCGGCGTGGCGCACCGGACAAAGTCGGTGGTCTCGCAGAATGATCCGCATTCCCATTCGCCCCCGTCCCGCTCCAGCCACTTCATAACGCGACTTGAACGGACGATGGCTGGGCCACGAAGGAATCGGCGCGAGCTTCCTTCAGCTTTACAAATGCCGACGAGAAACGTCCCGGAGTCGAAGGGCTGAACGTAAGCAATCAAGCCATGGTATTCTTGTTCTTCACCGAATTGGCAGTGGATGATGTCCACCATTCTATCGGCTTGGAATTTGTAGTCGTAGGAACTCACTTGGAAGCTCCTTTCTTGCGTGGGTTCACACGGGTTTCTCTCGCCTCGATCAAATAGTCGATGGCGGAGGGGCGGATGCGGACGGCGCGTCCAAGACGGACGACCGGGAGATCACCGGATGCGATGAGTTCGTCAACCGTCCGAAGGGATACGTGGAGGCGTGCCCCAACGTCTTTTCTATTTAGCAGCGGTGCATTGGTGGTAACCATGCCGCTACTAGGCGCAGTTGCTCGCGCTCAAGTCGTAGGCATTGAATCGCCGTTACGTGCCTACCTTTCCTTCAAGGTGAACAGTCCCGATTCCTTCCAAAGACGGCTCCATCCTTTTTTGTCTTCGGGAGATGGCTGGTCCTTGAACTCTTCCGGCCTGGCGACGATATACTTGCGGAGCTGTGGCTTGGTGGGCTCTTTTCCCGTAGCCTCGATATATCTACAATATGCAAGATATGCGAATCCATTTCTATGAGGAAGCGCTTCATGATTTCTCTTTAACGAGATCAATCTTTTGAAAAAGTCGTCCGCCTGATCCGCCGTAAATTTTTCAACCACACGGACGAGAAGATCTCCGGCTGTCTGACGCTCGAAATCCATGGGTTCACCAACGATGATTCCCGCGAATATGCATGAAAGAATGGATTCTTGATTGTATGGATCAACCCTTGCTCTATCCAATACAGATTGTCGGAAATTAGCTGAGAATGCTTCATCCTCTTCGGCTGACGGTGGATTCACAGAAGCGTCTGGAATTGGAAAGCCCCAAGTGGCTTCAAATTTTTCCCGGTCTTCGGGTGTGATGTCCTCTTCATGAGAAAGGGATCGCCAGTCGCGCGGCTGGGATTTTGTTTTTTTCGGCCTGCTCATGCCGTCCTCCTCCCTGTTTTGATGTTCGTCACGTTCTCGGTTTTCGCGGTCGGTCTGATCGCCCAGAATGCTTTCGCCTCGGCCTCGGTTGAGATTCCCTTGTAATGCCGGTGCAACAGCTCAGGACTGCCGCCGTGGCCGAGTTGGATCGATGTTTCCCCGGCGTGCCGGAACGCGAGCAGGTGGAACGTGGCGAAGCTGTGGCGTGCGGCGTTGGCGGGCATGGGGGATGGGAATGGTCGTGGCGGTTCCTCTCCGTTCTTCACGGCCTCCTCCTTGGCTGCCTCGTCCTCGACCTTCAACCGGTTCGTGGCCTTGGCCAGATGGTAACGGCGGGCCATGGCGGAGCGGGTGACGAGCGCCCCGTCTGTCTGGGCATGGGGAGTGAGGAACGCGGCAAGCACCGGCTCGATTTTCAAGGTTCTCGAGTTCCCGGTTTTCGTGACGGTGTCGGGCAGGTGGATCTCACCGGCGGCAAGGTCGATCATGCTCCAGTCCATCCGGACGGCCTCGGCTTCCCGCACACCGGAGAAAAAGCGGACAGCCCAAAACGGGACGAGCGCGGGAGACTCCTTTTCCAGAGCATCGAAGAGACGAGCCACGTCAGCGGGCCGGAGGATGCCGGGGCGGACCTTCGGCGGCTTGGGGCGGGCGGCATCCGTGACCGGGTTGTTCTCCACCCAGCCGCGAGTCTTCGCGTAGTTGAAAAGCCCCGACACGGCGAGACGGTGGTTTCGTTTCGCCAGCAACCCGACTTGCGCCGGTTCACCTTCCCGCCCTGGCTTCCGTTTCACAGGGCCCCGCTGGCGGATGGCGGACAGGGAGAGAATCCAGTCGGAAATCTCCGCCGTCGTGATCGAAGAAATGACACGCGGGCCGAAGTCCTTCGCGAACCGACCGCAGCGTGTGCGGATGCCTTGCAGGCTCATCGGACGCAGTCCCTCGGCGGTCTTGGCCACCTCGTAGGCATCCAGCGCCGCCGCAACCGTCACGCTGGACCGGCTGGCCTTCCATGTGGCCCCGTAGCCTTGCAGGACGGAAAGCAGGGAGGGTGGGGGAGCGTGGGGAACGCCCTCGACGAACGCCCGCCAATAGGCGAGGGCGGCCCGCTCCTCCTCGGTGACGAATCCGAAGTCGGATCCCAGCTTGCCGGTCTCCTTGGCCTGCTCCTTTGCAAAGGCCGCAGCCTCCGTCTGGTTGGTGAAAAAGCGGTCTTTCCGCTTCCCGTCCGGGCCGTAGAATCTGACCCGGTGGCTGTAGCGGGGATGCTTGCAAGGCACCGCTTCAATGACGTTTTTCATGACCATGCATTATCCCGCAACCCGGCGCGCGGCAAGCAAAAAGGATTACACGGGATTACAACGCCTGAATTTGCCTTGTAAAATAAAGGATCATCGGCGGTTTCCTAAACTCTAGATTCAAGTTCGATTCTTGACGGGGGCATTTGGTGCGCGATTTCTTCCGGCTCGGGCCACCACGTTCCGGATTGCCAGATCTTCAAACCTTTGGGATCGACGGATTTGGAGAGATACAGGGCCATTTTTAAGCGTGCGTTCCGCAACGCGATTGTTAGAAGTGTGCCATGACCAAGGAAGAGTTGGCGGAATGCTTGGGGTGGGAGGTGCGGTTTTCCCTCAATGGGGTCGATGTCGGTGCCAGGTTATGGCGCGAAATGGACCGCTTTTACATCGATCCCGAGGAAGTTCCCCAAGACGCCCAGGTTCCATACGCTCCTTTTCATACGGTTACTCCCCGCTACCTGTCGGATGAGGACATCGCCGGGATGCGCACCAGCGGTCCGGGGGTTCTGTCATCCGATATTTCGTTGAGGATAGTGGATGACGTCTAGACTTCTGGTCCCGAGCGGACCTCACCATAGCCAGAAAAAGCCGCTTCGCACCGGTGATGCTTGTCGACGGTTCGGGTTCCGGATTACTCTCGAAAATGGAAGCTGCGGATACCGGAACTCCGAAAAGCCTGCGGACAAGAGGTGTCCTGTTGGCCGTGGGTTCCGCGGCATCCAATCAGGTCGGAGCGGCAATGGGTTCTCTCGCATTCCCCGTGCTGGGACCACCCGGAGTTGTGGCGGTCCGGCAGGCGATCGCGGCCGTGTTGCTGTGGTCCATTGCCAAGCCGCGGTTGGGAAGTTTCACGCGGGCCCAATGGATTCCCGTGCTGTCTCTCGCGCTTGCGTTGGGCGTCATGAATCTGACGCTCTATTTCGCGATCCAGCGGATCGGACTGGGATTGGCTGTCGCTCTTGAATTCCTGGGCCCGCTGGGAGTATCATTATTTGGCGCGCGCTCCCGGGCCGTTGTTGTTGCGGCGGCGCTTGCGGGTATCGGGGTGCTCGCCCTGACACACCCGGACGCATCAAGTGACTTTGCGGGTATCGGACTGGCACTTTTGGCCGCCTGCGGCTGGGCATCCTATATCCTGTTGAACCGCACCATCGGGCGTCGTCTGCCCGGCTTGGAGGGAACGGCGGTTGCGACCGGTATTTCGGCGAGTTTGTTTTTTCCAATCGGAGTATTCATTTTCATCAAGGCACAGCCGGGTGTGGCCATCGTGTGCTATGCCGTCGGTGCGGGTGTTTTGGCCTCCGCCATTCCCTTCGCCCTGGATCTGGTGACGCTTCGCCGTCTGCCGCCATCGCTTTTCGGAGTGATTTCGAGCATCCAGCCTGTTTTCGCCGCTTTGGTAGGAGTCGTGATTCTGCGCCAACCGTTGATCCCGCTCGAGTGGTTGGGAATCCTGCTGATCGCGGCGGCGAACATCATCGTTTTAAGTTTTGGCGGCTCGGGGCGCGGCAAAGCTCTTTTCAATTGAGAAATCCGCGCGTTCTGTTGCGAGTTCTCACGGAATGGTGCCGGAATGGCTGTCCATCCCCGCCATCCTGCGGAAGGTCAGGTTGATGCGCGGGGTTTTGATCTTCGCGGATTTGGGAATGCAATGGAGCCAATGGGTCTGGGTGGTGTCTTTCATGACGAGCAGGCTGCCGCTTTCCAGAAGGACGGAAACCTTCTCGTCCGTGCGCTTGTGCTTGAGGCGGAATTCCCGCGCGGCTCCGAAGCTGACGGAGGCGATGGCGCTGTCCTTGCCGAGGGATTTCTCGTCGTCGCTGTGCCATGACATGCCTTCGCTTCCATCGTGATAGAGGTTGAGCAGGCAGGAATTGAAAACCGCGCCGGTCAGTTTTTCGACCAGGTCCTTGAGCGCGGCGAGTTCCGGTGCCCAGACGAGGGCCTGTTTGGTGGTGCCGGAGTAGGTGTAGGAAAAATCCGAGTCTCCATACCATGCGACCTTCCTGGCGGTGGTGATGCGCCTGCCGTAGATCACGACTTCGTCATGTTTCCACGGGATGTCGCGGAGGAGGGTTTCGTAATGGTTCCGCGTGTCCACAACGCTCAGGATGGGGCCGAAGTAATTCACCGTGCCATCGCGTGGCAGGAGATTGGTCGTGGGGTCATTTCCGAAAAAATCCATGGCTTGCGGCGAGGCGTCAGTATGGTGCCGGAAAACCGATGTTGCAACGAGACGGCTCGGGCGACCGGTGATCGCCTCCACACCCGGTTCACCAAACCTTCACTTGGGATTCCGGAGACCGCCACATGGGTTGGCCGGGTTTGATGCCGAAGGCTTCATGGAACTCGGGAATGTTCGAGAGGGGGACATTGACCCGCCAGTGGGGCGGGGCGTGCACGTCGCTGAGCAGCTTGGCGCGCAGGTTTTCCTCACGGTCCTTGTAGATCCATGCATAGGTGTAGCCGAGGAAGAAACGCTGGACCGGAGTGAATCCGCCGATCGATTCGCCCTTGCGGAACTGCTCGGTCTTCTTGAACGCGTCGAGCGCCAGTTGCACGCCGCCCAGGTCGGCGAGGTTTTCACCCAGGCTGGCCTCGCCGTTGATGGAAAGTCCGGGCAGGGGCTGGATGGCGTCGTATTGTGCGACCATCACGGCCGCCCGCTTCTGGAAGCGTGTCCCGTCCTCCTCCGTCCACCAGTCCTTGAGGTTGCCTGCGGCATCGAATTTCCGGCCTTCGTCGTCGAACCCGTGGGTGATCTCGTGACCGATGGTGGAGGCGGCGGCGTAGCCGTAGACCATGGCATCGTCCAGCGCGCTGTCCTTCATGCCCGGAACAGAGAAAATGGCGGCGGGCAGCACGATCTCATTGTTGGAGGGCTGGTAGTAGGCGTTGTAGGTCTGGGGCGTCATTTCCCACTCCGTACGATCCACCGGTTTGGCGAATTTGGAAATCATGTCGGCGAACTGCCAGCGGGCGGCGAGCATCATGTTGCCGCACCAGGAATCCGTCCCCACGACCAATGCCGACTGGTCTTTCCAGCGGTCCGGATAGCCGACTTTCACGGCGAGCTTGTCGAGTTTCTCCCGGGCCTTCGCCTTGGTCGCGTCGCTCATCCAATCCAGCTTTTCGATGCGTTCGCGGAACGCGCCCCGGACGTGCTCGACCAGCTCCGCGTAGCGGCGTTTCTCACGCTCCGGGAAATATTCCTTCACGAAAATTTTCCCCAACATCATGCCCATCGCGAATTCCTGGGCCTCCAGCACGCGTTTCCAGCGGGGCTGCGGTTCCTTCTGTCCCGAGAGGATTTTCCCGGTGAAGGCGAAGTCCTCGTGCTCCCACGCCTTGCCCATGTATGGGGCGTAGGTAGAGACCAGCCGGAGACGCAGGTAGTCCTTGAGCACGGGGAGGGATGTCTCCTTCAGCAGACGGTCCAGTTCGGTGAAAAACTCCGGCTGGCCGACGATGACGGAATCCGGGCGCAGCGACATCGCCGCCAGCCGGTCCTGCCAGACGATCAGGGGCGTGTGCTTTTCGGTAAGTCCCCCGGGCGTCATTTTGTGATAGTTAGCCCCCGGATCACGCAGGTCCTCCAGTTTCCGCGATGCCTTGGCCAGGGCGGTCTCCAGTTCCATGACCTTGTCCGACGCCTTGCGGGCGTCGTCATCGGCGCGACCGAGGAGCACCAGCATCCGGGTGAGGTGGGCGGAGTATTCCTGGCGGACCTTCGCCGTTCCCTTTTCCGGGTTGAAATAAAAATCCCGCTCGGGCAGTCCCAGTCCGCCCTGCCAGATGTGGACGGACATCAGATCGCTCTGCTTCTCATCCTGTCCCACCGACACGGCGCAGAACGTTTCCACCATCAATGACCGGAGTGCGAAGGAGGCGTCCAGCACGCCGCCGACGGTTTCGATCGAATCGATCATCGCAAGCTCCTTGCTCAGCGGTGCCAGCCCCGCGGCATCCGCCTTGGCCTCATCCATCGCTGTGGCCCAGAAATCGCCGATCTTCCGCTGCTCGCTTCCTTCCGCAGCCCCTGCCTTGGCCGCCTCCTCGTTGATCGAGCGGAGCTTCGCCAGCAACTCGTCCCGCACCAGATTGCCGATGCCCCATGCCGCCTCGGATGCGGGGATCGGGTTGCGCGCCAGCCAGCCTCCGTTCGCGTATGTGTAAAAGTCCACCGCCGGATCCACCGAGGTGTCCAGATTCGCCGCGAGAATGTCCTTGGGCGGGGATGGCTCCGGGGTGATCTGGGCGGGAGCCGGCATCGCGGAGCTGAGAAGAAAAGCGCTCGCAAGCAGCCGGGCGGCCAACGATGGAGGGAGAGGGAAGACGGTTTTTGGCATCATTGTTGCGACAAGAAATAGTTCCTTCGGAGGAGAATGGCAAGGCATGCGGAATGTCGCCAAACTTAAGGCTTTCCCGGGAAGTCTTCTCGCCGACCGGAGCTTAAGGAAGCTTGTGTCACGAGGATTTGCAACTCCTCGGCCTCCTCTTGTGATTCATAACATGTGTCAAATGAACGCGCGTTGAAAGCAGCGGACGTGAATGTACCAAGCGACAGATTTTTCCAAAAAGATTGATAATTGTATAGTTGGTAGCCAAAGTGAGGTGTCACCAAGCGGTGATATTAATCGGAGAATAATTCAGAATCATCATGGAAATTGAAAGGACTTTTCAAAATATTTCCGAAGGCAGTCTCGATAAAGCGGATCAGCAGTCGTATCTGGTGAGTTTGGGATGGTCGGGAAGCACCGGATGGCAGGAATTGCTGCGTTCAAAACGCGTGCTCATTATTTCCGAGGCTGGGGCAGGAAAAACATACGAGTGCGAATCGCAGTGCAAACGCCTTTGGGATGCTGGAGAACCGGCATTTCATCTAGAGCTGGCTACGCTGGCAGGAAGTCGCTTACGAGACATGCTTGATCTTGAGCAAGAAAGCCGTTTCGAAGGCTGGCTAATATCTCAATGTGATGTAGCCACTTTCTTTCTGGATTCCATTGATGAGCTAAAGCTCAGCCGCGGCTCCTTTAAAGTTGCATTAACGCAGCTTGCAAAAGAATGCTATGGGAAGTTAGGTCGAATGCGTATTATTATCACCACACGGCCTATTCCGTTCGATGAACAGCTCGTGAGAAAGTTGTTCCCCGTGCCTCAGTTTGCGGAGATCGAAACCAGTGCTGATGGCGAAACATTTGCTCAGATTGCCCTGCATGGTCGGCGAAACAAAAAGAAAGAGAATGAAGAGGAAGTCCCGCCAGATTGGCGAACTGTGGCGTTAATGCCATTATCGGATAGCCAGATCTCGGATTTTGCGCAGACTCAAGGTGTGGATGAACCCGAGGCGTTGCTGAAGGATTTGCGACGTCGGAATGCCGAGGAGTTTGCCCGGCGACCTCAAGACCTGATCGAACTCTGCGCTGATTGGCGGAATTTCAAGCGTATCCGCACTCATCGGGAGCAGGTGGAGAGCAACGTGCGTATCAAATTAAAGCCGCGAGAAGACCGGCGCGAGCTCTCTGAGTTATCGGTCGACAAAGCAATGGAAGGAGCAAGTCGTCTCGCTCTGGCCATGATGGGAACTCGCCGTCTAACTATTCGGCACAGTGCGGAGGCCGATTCCGGGGGTGATGGTGTTCCGTTAGATCCCTCCGCAATTCTTTCCGACTGGAGTGCTGACGAGCGCAAGACATTGCTGGAACGGCCGTTGTTCGGTTTTGCTTCGTACGGCCGGGTGCGCTTTCATCATCGATCGGTGCCTGAGTACCTTGCCGCAGAGCGGATTAAACTACTGCGCGAGCGGGGTATGACTTCGCGTGCGCTCAGACGACTACTTTTCGCAGCAACCAGAGGAAAAGTCATCGTGCGGCCATCAAAACGGCCTATCGCCGGATGGATTGCTCTGACCGAAGAAATGGTTTTCGAGACTCTACGTGATTATGAGCCAGCTGTGCTGCTCACAGAGGGAGATCCCGAATCGTTATCATTGACCCAAAAAAACCAAGCACTTAGCGCATATGCCGAGCATTATAGTAAGGGTGGCTGGCGCGGGCTTTCCGTGCCTCATATACAAATTCACCGCTTTGCCGTGCCTCAATTGTCTGGCGAAATCAAGCGTATTTGGATGCAGGGGATCGAAAATCCTGAAATTCGTGAAATTCTCCTTAATTTGATCGAGGTCGGTAGAATTACTGAATGTTTGGATATTGCTTATGCGGTTGCAATGGACGTTGGAGCATCGCGCCCTGAGCGATTTGCTGCCATTGAGGCGTTGGCGATGTGCAATGACTTGCGTGTGGATATCATAACGGCCGGAATAGCGGAAAATGCTGAACTTTGGCCGGATGATCTCGCCCAGAATATAGCTGTTGGGCTTTTCCCTAAGCATCTCAAAGTGAATCATTTTTTTCAGATTTTGGGACGCCTAAAAAAGAAGAAGCGCGGCATCGGTGACTTGAGCTGGCAGCTTCCTCGACTGATCGTAGAGGCCGATTTGGATGCTTCAACATTGGAAGCTTTGCGCGATGGTCTATTCGATTTGGCCTCCGCTGGATTACGATGGCAAGACGGATGGCCGCATATCGTTTCGAATCGTGATGATCTGAGCTGTGCGCTAGCGACCACTTGCGTACGTAGTTTCAATGTTGGCTCGATGACGTCGTGGATACACGCAAGTAATCTTGCCCTTCAGCTTCCTCGCCAAGATCATGGTGGTGATGAGGCGTATACTCAACTTCAGAAACTACTAGCGGAATTGACAGCCGACAGGAATGCTCAGTTATTTTGGGCTGGAAATACATTGATTCAGTCAATCCACCCCACTGCGAGTGCCTGGGAGCGCTACTATGAAATCATACATCAGGGTGCTGCTTGTATAAACTCAGAACGCGATCTGGCCTGGATTAAGGAAGCCCTCTTCGATTCTACCCGATCCTCAATAGATCGTGCATTGCTTTTGGAGGCCGCGATGCGGCATGCCCCAAGCCAAGACGAATGGCGTAACCATCTCATTGGGTTGAAACCACTTGTTGCCGATGAACTCGAACTTCTTGGAATAGTTGAAGATAGTTTGAAGCCGCAAGAGCCCAACGAAGAGCACAAACGTTGGGAAAAAAAACATGCTAGACAGAAAAAGCGACTAGAAAGGAAGCAAGCCGAGACGCATGTAAGTTGGGTGAATTTTTGGAGTGAGATAGCAAATCAGCCTGATACCGTGTTTTCTCTTGAACGGAGAGGCAACACGGCATGGTACCTGTGGAATGTCATGAGTAAGGCTGGAGATGGAAGTCGCGCTTCTAGTTGGAATCGGCGTTTCATTGAAGAACAATTTGGTAAGGAAATCGCAGATCGATTAAGGCTGACTTTGATGGAACAGTGGCGCAAAGAGCGCCCTACGCTAAGAAGTGAGCGACCGGATGAAGAAAAGAACACCTATCTTGTGAGGTGGCTCCTGGGGCTCGCCGCCATTTATGCGGAAGCTGAAGACGTCCAGTGGGCTACGAAGCTTTCGGACGAAGAGGCTAAACTTGTTGCTCGTTTCGCAGCTATCGGATATGATGGCTTGCCTTTGTGGATGGAAGCATTGGTAAAGGTGCACTCGGCAGGAGTAGTGGCAATACTTGGCAGGGAGTTACTTTTTGATCTGGAGAGTGACGCGGGGACAGATTCCATGTTATTACAGAATATCGACCAATCGTCGGAGCCGGTGATAGACATTTTCCTGCCGATTCTTCGTGCATGGTTAAATGACAATTATAAGTGTAAGGGGAAAAATGTAAATGTAACAGCACAACGCATCGTGCAAGTAGTTCATTTTCTGATAAAAAATGGCGATAAAGAAACCCGTGCGGACATTTGCGCAATGGCACACGAGCGTCTTGGGAAAAAAATTTCCATTCCAGTTGCTAAAGTCTGGCTACCGGTGCTGATGCGACTTGATCCGAGTTCTGGCGTTAACGCGCTTGAAGCGCGCATGAAATCAAGTGGAAAGGCGACACGAAGCAGGCCCGAGAAATGGATAGGCGACATCTTCGATGATCGCCATGACGGTATAAATTTATCTGACCCTCAATTTACGCCACAGATCCTTCTCCGGCTTGTGCGTCTGGCGTATCGTCATGTCCATCCGGCGGATGACGCCAAACGCGATGACGCCGAACGTGCGCGCAGTTGGATTGTGAATGCGTTGCTTAAAACCAACGGCGAAGAAGGTTGGACTGCGAAGTGGGAAATGGCATCCGACCCAGTTTGCGCACATTTCAAGGACCGCATAATAGCGCTGGCCGAAGAACAATGGGCGGAGGAGATCGACGGCATTGCTCTTGATGAAGAGCAGGTTATTGCACTCGACAAAACCGGTGAAGCCCCCCCTTCCACGAATGAGGCGATGTTTGCAATGATGTTGGACCGCTTGAGTGACTTAGAAGACCTGCTTTTGCGTGATGACTCGCCGCGCGAGTTATGGGCAGGCATCACCGAAGAAAAGATAATGCGACGTGCAATTGCCGAAAAACTGAATTACCACGCCAACGGACTCTATAAAATTGGTCAGGAAGGCGTGACTGCCGACGAGAAGGAAACTGACATCCGGTTACTTTCCACTACATCGCTTTATGAAGCAGTCATCGAACTCAAGCTGGCTGACGGACGTTCTGCCAAGGACTTACGCGATACTCTTGAAACTCAGCTCGTCGAGAAATACATGGCTCCAGAGACCAGGCGATCAGGTTGTCTCATGTTTACTCTGTCCAAGAATCGGTATTGGGACCATCCCGACACAGGATCTCGTATTGGCTTCACAGAACTAGCAGACCTACTACGCGAAGAGGCCAACAGAATTGTAGAAAAGCTCGGCGCCGCTATTCGTTTGCATGTCTGCGCTCTGGATTTGCGTCCTCGCCTGCCGACCGAAGCCAAACGAGTGAAGAAGACAAGAAATAGTAAAAATAGCGCTCTTTTAGGCGAGGCTTCTATAAAGATAAAAAACCGGCGTCCCTTGTGAGGACGCCGGTTTGATGAAACGGAAGATGACGACAGCGAGGTCGTCACTCCTTGAATTACTCGGCAGCGACAGGCTGTGGATTCGCCTCTGCTTCGGCGGCGGCTTGGTCGCGGAGCCAGGCGCGGCGTGACATTTTCACGCGGCCTTTTTCGTCAACTCCGAGGCACTTGGCGGTGATGGTGTCGCCTTTCTTGACGACGTCCTCGACCTTCTCGGTGCGGCCTTCGGCGAGTTCCGAGACGTGGACGAGTCCGTCCTTGCCTGGAAGCACTTCCATGAACGCGCCGAACTGGGTGATGGAAACCACCTTGCCGGTGTAGACCTTGCCCACTTCGATTTCCTGGAACATGCGGTCGATCATCGACTTGGCGCGATCGAGGCCTTCTTGTTTGGAAGCGTAGATGTGCACGGTGCCGTCGTCCTCGATGTTGATCTCGGCGCCGGACTCGGCCTGGATGCCCTTGATGTTCTTGCCGCCAGGTCCGATGAGTTCGCCGATGCGGTCGGCCGGGATCTTCACGGAAACGATGCGTGGAGCGTGCGGGCTGAGCTGCTTCGGCTCGACGATGGACTCGGCCATTTTCGCGATGACCTTGGTGCGGCCCGCCTTGGCGATGTGGATCGCCTCCTCCAGCATGGAGAGGGGGAGGCCGGGAAGCTTGAGGTCGAGCTGGTAGCCGGTGACACCTTCGTCCGTGCCGCAGAGCTTGAAGTCCATGTCGCCGTAGAAGTCCTCGGAGCCGATGATGTCGAGGAGCATCTTGTGCGCCTTGAGGGTGCCGTCTTCGTTGGTCTCGGTCACGAGGCCGACGGAGATGCCGCCGACGGGGCGGATCAGCGGGACACCGGCGTCGAGGAGGGCCATGGTGCCGGCGCAGACGGACGCCATCGAGGTGGAGCCGTTGGACTCCATGACTTCCGACGAGACGCGGATGGCGTATGGGAAGACGGACTCGTCAGGGATGACGGGCTCGATGGAGCGCTCGGCGAGCGATCCGTGGCCGATTTCCCGGCGGTTGATGCCGCCCATGCGTCCGCATTCGCCGACGGAGAAGGGAGGGAAGTTGTAGTGGAGGATGAAGCGCTTCTCGTCCTCGCCACCGGCGTAGTTGTCGAAGTGTTGCTTCTCGTCCGCAGGTGCCAGCGTGGTGATGGCGAGCGCCTGGGTTTCTCCGCGGGAGAAAATGGCGGAGCCGTGGACGCGTGGCAGGGTGCCGACTTCTCCGTAGAGGGTGCGCAGGTCGTTGATGGAGCGTCCGTCGGCGCGAACGCCTTTTTCCATGATGGAGATGCGGAACGCCTTCTTCTGAAGGTATTCGAAGGCTTGCTCGACGTCGAAATCGGTCGCCTCGGGGGCGCGCTCCTTGATGGCGGCCTCCACCTCGTCGCGCAGCGCGCCGACTTTCTTGGCGCGTTCGGTTTTGGAGGGAGCGTAGATGGCGGCTTCGATGCGGTCGCCGGCGATTTCGTAGGCGATTTCAAGCAAGTTGTCCTTGGCGACGGTGAGCTCGTAGGAGCGCTTTTCCTTACCGGCGAGTTTCACCAGTTCTTCCTGGGCGGCGACGAGCTTGACGACGGCGGCCTGGGCGAAGTGAAGCGCCTTGATGAACTCGTCTTCCGGAAGCTCGTCGGCCTGGCCTTCGATCATGATGACGTTTTCCTTGTCGCCGACGTAGATCAGGTCGAGGTCGCTGTCAGCGCGTTGGTCGTGGGTCGGGTTGATGACGAATTCGCCATCGACGCGGCCGACGCGCACGGCGCCGATCGGGCCGGCGAACGGGATGTCCGAGAGAGCGAGGGCGGCGGAGGCGCCGTTCATCGAGAGAATGTCGGAATCATTCACGCCATCGGCGCTGAGCAGGATGGCGACGATCTGGGTTTCGTAGAGGTAGCCTTTTGGGAAAAGCGGACGGAGCGGGCGGTCCGTCATGCGACAGGTGAGGATTTCCTTTTCGGTCGGGCGGCCTTCGCGCTTGAAGTAGCCGCCTGGGAATACGCCGGCAGCGGTGGCTTTTTCCTTATATTCCACGGAAAGTGGGAACCAGGTCTGGCCGGACTTCACCTTGGTGGCGGAGACGGCGGTGACGAGGATGATGGTGTCGCCGCAACGGACGGTGACGGCTCCATCGGCGAGTTTGGCGATCTTGCCGGTTTCGAACGTCATCGGGTTGGTTCCGACGTCGGCCGTAAGTGTGTGGATATTCATAATCAGTTTTATTTGCTTCTTTTTTCTTTGCGTACGGCCCGTCCCGCAGGGTGCGGAAAGGGCATTCATCGTTTTCAGACAAATTCCGCAGCGCACGAACAGGCGGCTGCGGAGTGGTGAGTCTGGCGAACCGGGCGGGAAAAAGTGCCCGGGCCGCTTTGCAAAACAGCCACTGGAGTTCCCAGTGGCTGCCTTGCGAGATTGGGTTAGCGGCGGAGTCCGAGGCCGGAGATGACCTGCTGGTATTTCTCCTCGGAGCCTTTCTTGATGTAATCAAGAAGCTTGCGGCGTTGGGAAACGAGGGTCAGAAGGCCACGGCGGGACGAGAAGTCCTTCTTGTGGGCGTTCAGGTGGTCCGTGAGATGGAAGATCCGCTTCGTGAGAAGAGCCACTTGGTAAGGGGCGCTTCCGGTGTCTCCTTCGTGGAGTTGATAGTCTGCTACGTTGATTTCTTTTTGTTCGGCCATGGTCGTAGGGGATGGATCCAGTGGTTAACCGGACCGTCCTAGTTGAGGTTGAGCGCGCAAGAAAGCGGCTGGGCGGAGGATTTGCAAGTCAAATCGTGGATGAGGCCGGTGCCGGCCCCATCACGCCCCCTCCCACAGAAGGCGAGACTCTCAATGGTTGTCCTCGGGCGTGAAGCCCATCACGATGTCAAACCTGGCCGCGAGCTCGCCGATCTTCGACTCCTTGATGGCGGCGAAGTCCACGATGACGGACTCGCGCGCCTTCACGTCCTTGATGCCCTGCAGGACGAAGTCCTTCTCATTCTGTGGCGCGCCCTTGACATAACACTGGGTGGTCCATTTCTCCCGGCCCTTCATCTTCACCGCGAAATGGATGTGCGGCGTCCGGCCGGGGTAGGCGATGGGCTTGATGGTGCGGAAATAATACTCGCCGGTCGAACTGGTGAGGAAACGGCCGAAGCCTTGGAAGTTCTTGTCCCGTTTTTCCGCATCACCGCTTTCGCTGTGGATGTAGACTCCGTTGCCATCGACCTGCCAGATCTCGATGACCGCGTTGCGGATCGGATCGCCTTTCGGGTCGAGGAGCCTGCCGGACAAGTGGGTCACCTCGCCGATGTTCGCGGTGATGCCGTCATTGACGACCAGCAGGTCGTTGTCGGTATCCAGCGGGAGGTGGTCCGGGTAGAGCGGTCCCTCGGTCTGTCTGGGGGTGAGCGTGAGTTGCTCGGCGAAGGCACCCGGCGCGCCGAAGGCGAGCGCCATGGTGCCGATGATTTTCCGCCGGGTCCAGAGATGGGGCATTTCGATCATGTCGGGTATTGAAGTGGTTTTAGGAAACGGGGGCAAGGGGGGATGTGACGCGGAGGGAGGGACTGGGTTTTGTTCCTCTCTTCGGAACGGAAGAGGCGGGAGCGGGATCGATCTTCCATAAATTTCGTGAAAATTGACAATCCTTTGACACTTCGAGGACAAGCGGTTGCTAGAGTGGCGGGGTTATGAAAATCCATTCATTGCTCGCCGGCGTGCTCGCCACCACCATCCTCCACGCACAGGAAAAACCTGCGGATCCGTTTCGGGAAAACAATACCGGGGAGAATGTTGCTCCCGAAAAATCCGGTCCCACCAATATATCCATCTGTTGGGAAACGTTCTCGCTGCCGATGGCGACGGCCGCGCAGCTCCAGCGGGAACAGCTGCCGGATTTCGAACTCTACGCCCGTCTTGTGTCCGCGGTGGAGAAGCAGACGGCCCGGCAGGAGGCTTTCACGCTGCTGCGCGCCAAGTCCGGGCAGAAGGCGGTTTCCGAATCCATCAGCGAGGATATCTATCCGACGGAATATGAACCTCCTGTCGACTCCGATCCTGCGACTCCCGTGGCCTTCGAAACCCGCAATGCCGGAATGACGTTGGAAATCGAACCGATTCTCGGTAAGGAAGACAAAATCCTGGATCTGCGTCTTGCTCCCGAGGTGGTGACCCAGGTCAGGCGTTCGGCATGGGGGCAAGGAACCGCGACCACGCAGATGCCGGTCTTCGAGACCCAGAGGACCAACACCACGGCCATCCTCCGCATGGACCAGCCGTATCTGGTCAGCACCATCAACCGTCCTCCGAATTCCGAAGCCGATCCCGACGCGGCGAACCGGGTCTGGTTCGCATTCGTCACCGCGACGCTTGCGAAACCCTGAAGTTCTCCGAAGGCATGTTTCACATGGAAAAATTCCAATCAAATAATTTATGAAAATCCAATCGATGTTAGTTAGTGTGTTGTCCCTCGCTGTCCTCCAGGCCGAGGAAGCCGTTCCAAAGAATATCTCCGTTTGCTACGAAATGTTTTCACTGCCTTTATCCATGGCGGCGAAACTGCATCGGGAGCGGCTTGCCGATCCGGAGCTTTACGAACGTCTAGTAGCCGCGGTCAACAAGGAGACCGTGCGTCAGGAGACTGTCACGGTCCTCCGCTGCAGGTCCTCCCAGAAAGCGACTGCGGAAAGCATCGGCGAGCAGATTTATCCGACGGAATATGAACCTGCGGGAGCGTCCGGTCCGCCGGTCGTACCGGTGGCGCCACCTCCGGTGAAGGATGGTCAGCCACCAGTTGTCACCGGATCAAAAGCGGGGAGTGCGGAGGTTACGAAGGCCCATGGCACCAACGGCCCCGCCACACCCACATCATTCGACACGCGGAATGCCGGAGTGACTCTGGAATTCGAGGCGACGCTGAGTGATGACGAAAAACTGGTGGATCTCAGACTTGTTCCCGAGCGGGTCACCATGGTGGGACGCACGTCGTATGGTCAGGGTGTCTCCGCCACCGAGATGCCTGCTTTCGAGACCCAGCGTGTCAATACCGCAGCCACCGTCCGGATCAACCGGCCGTTCTTGTTGGGCACCATGAATCGTCCGCCGGTTTCCAAAGCGGATCCGGACTCGGCAAACCGCGTCTGGTTTGCTTTCATCACGGCAACGCTTGCAAAATGATGCGTCCCGCGCTTCTCACCATACTGCCCATGCTCGCCGCCGCCGTCCTCGTGATGGTCGGCGGCGAACGCATGGCCAGGCGTGAAGTCGAGACACGGACTCCCGCGGATCGCACCCGGCTGCTGGATTTCGCGGATTCCTTCCGCCGGGAGCTGGTCCGCCTGGAGTCGCTTTATCTGGATCACATGGAGGATCTCGCCTACCGGAGCCCGTACGCGAAACAGGAAGATGCGACCGCCGCGGCTGCGGAAATTTCCGGCATCCGGTTGATCCGGGTCTTCCGGCAGAAGGGAAACGATCTGACCATCTCCCCTCCATTCAATCCCGGACGCCTTCCTGAGATCGAACTCGAAAAACGCAAACGGCCTTTTGATCCGGAAAACGCTGTCGTTCTGGGTGCGGCATTGCTGGAAAAAGACCTGCCAAAAAACGGCAGTTGGCTTGCCAGTCCGGTCCCCTCCCTGCAAGTCCACTGCCGCCAGCCGGAGCCGGGCGTGCTGGTCGCCTTCCTCATCGACATGGCCCAGGTCCGCGAGCGCGCGTCAGGTCATGTCGCATCTTGGTTGGAGGAGCCGCTCGCACCGTTGCGGGAAGCAGGGGAGCGGGTGCAGATCGAGCTGGCTGACGGCCGCGCCCTCGCCAAGGTAGGCTCGGACCGTCATGGTCCGGCAGCCTCCATTATTCCGATCCGCACGCTGTTCGGAGATTGGCAGATCCGGACATGGGACGGTCTTGTCGTCAGCAGAACGTACGACCCCGCCACTCTCGCGACTGCGGTGGTCCTCGCCATCGTGCTGCTGGCATCCGGCGGTGTTTTGTTCATCCAGCAGAAACGTGCGCTCAGGCTCGCCAGCGAACGCGTCTCCTTTGTCAACCGGGTGTCCCACGAACTCGGCACGCCGCTTACGAATCTCACGCTGAATCTCGACCTCGCCACGGAGGTCCTCACCTCCCGTCCCGCGGAGGCGCGCCGCCGGCTCGGCCTGGTGGCCGAGGAAATCGAGCGGTTGTCGCGTTTGGTCGCGAACGTCCTGACCTTTTCCCGCCGCGAACGGGATACTTTGGAACTCAAGCCCGTCCGCTGCATGCCCGGGGAAATCATCGGGCGCACGCTGGAAAGTTTCCGCCCCGCGCTGGAACGGCGGGGAATCGTGATCGAAGCGCGGATTTCCGCTGACAATCCCGCGCTACTGGATGCCGATGCTCTCAGCCAGATCACCGGTAACCTTCTCTCGAATGTCGAAAAATACGCAACCGCAGGCCGGTGGTTGGGGCTGGAGGCGGTTCAGGATGGAGGCTTGCTCACCCTTGAGGTGCGCGATCATGGGCCGGGCATCCCCGCCGTCTCCCGCCAGCGGATCTTCAAACCCTTCGAGCGCGTTCTCCAGACGACCAACGAAGGTGCCAGCGGCACCGGCCTGGGACTCGCCATCGGCCAAGACCTCGCCGGGCGAATGGGTGGTACGCTTGAACTAATGGAAACCGGGCAGGGCGCGGCTTTTCGCCTGAGAATCCCGGCTCCACCCGCCCTTGCCATTGTCACCGATACCGACGCCGCATGAAAATCCTCATCGCCGAAGACGATCCGCTCACGCTTGATGCCCTCGCAGCCTGCGTCGAGAGCGATGGGTTCACCGCCCTGCGCGCGGCGGACGGACGCCAGGCGCTCGACCTCTGGAGATCGGACCGACCGGATCTGCTGTGTCTGGACATCATGATGCCGGGAGTGGACGGCTACGAGGTCTGCCGCCGGGTACGCGCCGGAAACCGTGACATTCCCATCCTGTTCCTTTCCGCGAAGAATCAGGAAATCGACGTGGTGGTCGGACTGGATCTCGGGGCCGATGATTTCATCCGCAAGCCCTTCACGCGCGCCGAGGTGATGGCCCGCATCCGTTCCGCCCTCCGCCGCATCGCACCACGGGAGGGGAAGGACGACTTCCAACTCGGTGATCTCCGCATCCGGCCACGTGCCATGATCGCCGAGAGGGATGGGAAATCCATCGAGCTCACACCGCGCGAGGTCACCATGTTGCGTCTGCTCCACGACCATCGCGGTGACCCTGTCTCGCGCGACGCCTTCCTCGATACCTGCTGGGGCATCGATTATTTTCCGGACTCCCGCACGCTCGACCAGCATGTCTTCCTCCTGAGGAAGAAGATCGAGCGGGATCCCGCGAATCCGGTGATCATCCAGACGGTGCGGTCGGCGGGATATCGGTGTGGTGCGGTCGTCCCGGGTTGATCTCCTGCCACGACAAATGGTCTCGCCAGCGTGCCCTCCATTGTAATTGGGTATTGCCGGTCATGAAGATCCTCCATCTTTCAGATCCGACGCACGGCTGGATCAACATCACCTTCGGAAAAGAGCCGGAGACCTATACGGTGACCGCTTCAGGCGTTCCAAACGATTGTCTCTTGGATTTGGCTGCGGCCACGATACGGATTGCGAAGGGATCGGTTTTCGAAACGGTTCGATTCTCACTCGAACCGGATTTCATGACCTGCCGGTTGCAGCGGGAATCTGATTCGATCCGTATCGTCATCATGAGCCCGGATCATGTTGCTCCTGTTTTCGAGGCGGCGTTTTCTCTCCAGGCGTTTACGCGCAGACTCCGGTTTGAGTTGCTCCGGATCGAATCCCGTTGTTCGACCGACCACGGATGGACCCGACCGTTTCCCTATCAGGAAGTGGACCTGCTGGATAAAAACTGATCTTCGGCCATGCCCGCATATTCCACATTTAAAGCCATGGATAATAGTCTGGCCGGGTGAAATAAATCGCTGCAGTTGTTCGGTATACGAATTATACCGCTGGTTCTGATAATGCATATTTTCCTACAACGTGCCGACGGTGAATTGCGCCAGCTTGGCCATGTCGACGTGGACGAAGCGCTCGAACTTTTCCGGCAACAGGATTGGGAGTCGGAGATGTCGACCGAGGACCGGTTGATATCTGACGGTCGCAGTTGGTTCTCGACGCATATGGAATGGGTTCACGACGGAGGTTCCTCCCTAACCATCTCCCCATCCGACCGAGGTTCGATGATCATCTACCGCAGCGGGAGGAAATACCGGCTGCTAGGAGTGATTCCCACACCAGCTCACGAAGTGTTTGCGGTCAGGGATGTGCCTGATGATGCCTTGAAAGGAATTTTGGATTGCTTCTATCGAGCGGATCGGGGGATGGAAAAACTGCTTCGAAAGTCCGGCCTTTCAACTCAAATTTTTGGTTAACAATGAGGCGGCACCGGCATCCCCGCCTGCCCTTTCACCGGGGCGAGGGGAAGGGCGGCAAGTTCCGGGAGGGCAGCGATCAGTGATGGGAAGGGAGGGGTGAGCCTCGCGGTGTCATGTTTACTACTTCTCGCTGATCGCTGCTCACCCGGCACTTGCCGCTTCGGATGGTGAAAGGGCAGGCGGGAATGCCGGTGCGGGCCGCTCACAGCAGTTCCAAGCGCCAGTCGAGGTAATCGGGATCGTCTTCGGCGGAGGTCATGGCGGGTTCGTGATATGGATTCGGGAGATTGTGCGGGTGGTTATTTCGCGGCGTTTTGCGGTGTCGGGCGGGACAGGGATTCTCCGATGGTCTCGCCCCAGTGCTGGAGGAAGAATTTCTTCTCTTGGGTGAGCAGGACGGGGGAGCGGCCGAGGATGGGACGGAGCGAGGTGGTCATCTGCAGGGTGACGAGCAGGAACACCGCGCTCCAGATGACGAGCGGTCCTTTCTGTGTGCCCCCGGTGGTGAAGACGACGGATTTCAAGAAACGCAGGGCGAAAACGAGGGCGATGATCCATGTGCCGATGGCGAGGGTGCCGATGAAACCGAAGGAGTCGGTGGATTCCGCGAAGATCCAGATGGCGGGCGCGAAGCCGAGCAGCAGCAGCCCGGCGAGCGCGAGCGCTCCGGCGAGGCAGGCGGCGAGTTGGGAAATGCCGACCCGCGCCCCCGCCAGGGTGGAGAAGATGTAGAGGCTCGGGAAGCAGATGAGGCCGGAGAAAAGCAGGCCGGTGGTGATCTTCAACGGAGCCGCCCACAGTTGCTCGTGTTTCGCGAAGCAGCCGATGACGAAACCGAAGCAGAGGATGGATACCACGGCGACGAGCGCGAGTTTCCCGGTCGCTCCATGATCCGGTTCGGACAACCGTTCCACGAGGGAGTGCGGGCGGCGGAGGAGGGCCTCGAAGAGGGATTTCAGATCAAGCTTCGCAGGCAACGGAGCTTCGAGAGGTGGAGGTACTGCAGGTGTGGGATTTTCAGGCGTGTTCATGGTTTTCTGTTGATTGCATGGTTGGTGGTCAGGGCGCTGGCGATGGGAATGAAGATGGAAAGGACGATGGCGCAGAGCAGCGGGATGCCGTTGCCGCCGGTGACCTGTTGGATGGATGCCCAGACCGCGAAGTAGAAGTTCCCGTCCATGGGATGCTCGCGGAGAAACTGGACCTCAAGCCGTGGCGTGCCGAAAAACGGCCGCAGGATCCACGAGAACTGCGCGCCGAGGAATCCATTGCCCCCGAGCCACGCCAGCAGGGTGGCGGTTGCGGCCATGCGGGTCGGCGCACGGGCCGCGAGCAGGCGATGCAGGTGGATGTTCGCGGCGATACCCGCCAATCCGATGAGAACGGTGTGCGTGACAAGGTAGGCGGCGTGGGCGTTTTGAGCGCCGGCGGCGTCAGGGGCCGGGGCATTCCAAGCCAACAGGAAGGTGACGGGGGAGAGGGAGCCGAGCATGACCCCGGCGAGGGCGAAGGCGCTGAGCAGGGCGAAGAACGACTGGCGGAAACCCAGGCCGGTGCCGAGAAGGAGGCCGAGGAGTCCGTTCAGCAGGGAATTGCAGGCCCGGGTGAGCGCGACGAGCAGCGGAAGTTTCACCGCCACGTAAACACCCATGAGCGGATCCCGCCAATACCCGACGGAAAAACCATAACACGCCAGCCCCGCAACCGCCATCAGCGCGACCCGGACGATGCGCCCGGGCGTGGGCGCGTCCAGCCAACCGGTGTCAGGCTGGATCAGGCGGCGTAGGTGCATGCCGCATACTCAAGATCTTCCGTGTGAACCGCGGATGCCGGCTGCGTGAAAATTCCATGAAATCACGGAGCGATGTCCTGGCAATCGTCGTTTCAGGACGCGGCGCTCATCTCGCCCGCGCTCCAATTTTTCAAGGACTTGAGGTATTTGACCGCCACCTCCGTCCTTGAGCGGACGTTGAGTTTCCGGAAAATGGTGCGGATGTGCGTGCGGACGGTTTCCAAGCCCACATCCATCTGGCAGGCGATTTCCTTGTTGGTGCAGCCTTCGGCGATGAGCCGGGCGACGACGGTCTCGCGTGGCGTGAGAGGCTCCGAGGTCTTGTCCAACCGGGTCTTCTGTCCGCGGGTGTGGAGTTTTTCGATCACGCTGCGGGCCATCTCCGTGACGGTGTTTTCACAACCGAAAGGAGGGACGGTTCCGGAGGAGCCCATTCCGCCGCCGGGAGTGGGTTTGATGAAGTAACCACAGGCTCCGGCCTGGATGGCTTCGGAGATCCGCTGGGGGTTCGCATCCAGCGAGACGATCATCACCTGTACGTCCGGCATCAGCCGTTTCAGAGCCGCGGTGGCGGCGATGCCGGAGATGCCGGGCAGGTCGATGTCCATCAGGACCATGAGCGGGCGGGCTTCGCCGATCTTCTGCAGGCACTCCTTCGCGGAATGCCAGACACCGGCACAACGGGTGTTGGGTGCGGCATCCACCGCGCGGCGCAGGTTTTCGGCAAGGATGTGGTTTCCTTCCACGATGCCGACTGTGACTGCGTGATCGAATTCCAGGGGTGTGTCAGAATACATGGTGGCGGTGGGTTCGATGCGGCCGGATCTGGCAGCACTTTTCCCCAGAAGCGGAATTCCGGAAAATTTCCCGACAGTGGCGGTGATTTTCTTTCCATGGAAATCCCGCCGGGACGGCCCGCGTCGTGAAATTTCCTTGCTGAGCGCATACCCGGCGGCAACCCTGCCATCGTCACGCAAGGGGAAAAATCCTCAGGAAAATGGATACCGATGGACATTCTTTCGCAGACTTGTCGTCCGAGCAGCTGTTGCCGCTGGTCTACGACGAACTGCGGCGTCTTGCGGCATCCCGCATGGCGCGGGAGTCCGCGGGAATGACCTTGCAGCCGACCGCGCTGGTCCATGAGGCATGGCTCCGCCTGTCGGAGAAAGGCGGGAGAAACTGGAACGACCGCACCCATTTCTTCCGCGCGGCGGCGCTGGCCATGCGCCGCATCCTGGTGGACCGCGCGCGGCAGAAATCCAGCCTCAAGAGCGGCGGGTTGCGGGCGGAGTTGGACATCACCGCGATGACCCCGGTGGAGGTCACGCCGGACGAACGCCTGCTGCTGATCGACGAGAGCCTCCAGCGCCTGGAAAAAGAAGACCCGGAGAGCGCCCGCATCGTCCTGCTCAAGTTTTTCGCGGGACTTACCAACCAGGAGGCGGCGGCCACGCTCGGAGTGAACGTCCGCACCGTCGAGCGGCAATGGGCCTATGCGAAGGCGAGTTTGTTTCAGATGGTGAAGGAAATCGAGGACGGGTCACGCCCCCCCCATTGAGGGGTGTCGGTTTTTTTCGCCGCCTTACGCTTCTCAGCAGGAAGTTGGAAAAATGACGGGATCCAGAGAAATTGAAAAAGCCCTGTTTGAGGCGGCGGTCATCATCGACGCACCGGACGTGCGCGAGGTGTTCCTCGACCAGGCGTGCGAGGACGCCGCGCAGCGGACACGTCTCGTACGGCTGCTGGCGGCGCACGAGGCGGCGGACGGATGGATGGAGGAAGCCGAGCACGCCCGCACAGTGGTGGCGGCGGAGGCGTATGAGAATCTGACGGAGATCCCCGCGGGAGCGGCATCGGCAGCAGGGGATTATTTCCCCGAATCCGACGGACCGGGCACCTGGATCGGGCGCTACAAGGTGCTGGAACGGATCGGCGAGGGAGGATGCGGTGTGGTCTACCTCGCGGAGCAGATGGAGCCGGTACAGCGCCTCGTGGCGCTCAAGGTCATCCGGCTTGGCATGGATACGGAAAATGTCATCGCCCGGTTTGAAATGGAGCGGCAGTCGCTCGCCGTGATGGACCACCCGAACATCGCCCGCGTGTTGGACGCCGGGGCGACGGAGGCGGGGCGTCCGTATTTCGTCATGGAGTGGGTGCGGGGCACGCGCATCACGGACTATTGCAACGAGAACCGGTTGGACGTCCGGCAGCGTATCGACCTGTTTATCTCCGTCTGCCACGCCATCCAGCACGCGCACCAGAAGGGAGTCATCCACCGGGACATCAAGCCGTCGAACATCCTCATCACCCTCCACAACGGCCGGCCCGCGCCGAAGGTGATCGACTTCGGAATCGCGAAGGCCACCTCGGGAAAATCCGTGGGAGAGACGATGCTCACCGCGAACGAGCACTTCGTCGGCACGCCGGTTTACATGAGCCCGGAACAGGCGGATCGCAAGGGGCTGGATGTGGACACCCGCAGCGACGTGTACAGCCTCGGCATCCTGCTTTACGAACTCCTCGCCGGGCGCACGCCTTTCGATCCGAAGGAGCTGGCCACCGCGGGGGTGATCGAAATGCGGCAGATCCTCATGGAGCGGGAGCCGCCCGCTCCGTCCGCGCTGCTCCGCACGTTGGATCGTGAAAAACTGGCGGAAACGGCGGCCTGTTGTCATACCGAGCCGGCGAAACTCATCTCCACCGTGAAGGGGGATCTCGATTGGGTGGTGATGAAAGCGCTGGAGAAAGACCGCCAGCGCCGCTATGAGACGGTCAACGCGCTGGCCATGGACCTGCGGCGCTTCATCGATAACGAAGCGGTCACCGCGAGCCCTCCGAGCCAGATCTATCTGTTCCAGAAATTCGTCCGGAGAAACCGGCTGGCCGTCACTTCCGTGGCGGGTGTGGCGGCGGCGCTGGTGCTCGGGATGGGCCTCGCCTATGGCTCCTACCTGCGCGAGCACAAGGCGCGGCAGGAACAGGCCCATCTGCGCGAGATCGCCGAAACGGCCCGCACGAACGAGGAGAAACTCCGTTCGAACGCGACCGTCCGCGAGAACATCGCACAGGTGGCCGTGCTCATGAGCGAAGGGAAAACCGAGGAAGCGGATGCCCAGCTCCGGCTCACGCCGCTCGCCTCCGTCGAGCCATCGCTGGAAGCGGCGAACGTCCTGCGCTCGCTCGGCGGTTGGAACGCGCTGCGCGGCCGGTGGCCGCAGGCGTCCGAGTGTTTCCTGCTGCTCACCCAGGCGAACCGCATCACCAGTCCCGAACGGATTTACGCGAACAACGACCTCGTCGCTCCGGGACCCGCGCTGGTGGAAAACGGCAACCGTGAGGATTTCAGAAAGTTCCGGGACTGGGTGATCGCGCGGTTTGGAGACACCACCGAGCCGCGTGTGGCTTCGCAAATCATCCAGGCCACTCTTCTGCTCCCGGCGGATTCTGATTTCCTGAGGAAACTGGAACCCTGCAAGACCACGATCGAGAGCGCCCACGCGGCGAAACCCGGTGCCGAAAACGGCACGGGCGTCTGGAGGACCTGGTCGATGGCCCTCTACGAATACCGCCGTGGCGACTACGAACAGGCTCTCATCTGGGGGGGGATTTCCGCCGCTTTCCGGGACCCGAACTCCTGTACCTCGGCGATCCGGCATCCGGTGATGGCGATGGCGCACTATGGTGCCGGGCGGACCGACGCGGCCCGGGCTGAGCTGGCGAAAGCCCGCGAGCTCATCCACTTCGCCTTCACGCCGGAATTGGAGCCATCCTACGAACCGGTCGGTCGCGGCCAAGGCTATTGGTGGGACTGGGTGCTGGCGAGGATCCTTTACCGTGAAGCGGAAACCCTCATCGAAACGAAATCCTGATTTTCGAAATGGACGACCGCGCTCATCACAGAAGGAGCGGCGCCCTTGGTGGCGCCCCTGGCCCGTCCGGTCGGGAAGAGAAGGTCGGGAAGGTTCTTTTCCTCCGATTCCTCCTTTCGATCATCCTTATCCTGGCGTTCTGCCGCGCGCCATCCATGCGTGCCGCCGAACCTCCCGCCGGTTATCTGATGGGCTACTTCACCGAGTCGCTCACGGGCCGGGGGGATTCATGGAACCTGCAGATCGCCGTGAGCGAGGACGGCCTCGACTGGATGCCGCTCAATCAGAACGAACCGGTGCTCGTTTCCAAGCTCGGGCAGAAAGGCATCCGTGATCCCTATTTCCTGCGGAAGCAGGAGGGCGGTTTCGTGGTGCTCGCCACGGATCTGACCGGGAAAAAGATGATCGCCACGCCGAACATCTTTGTCTGTGAAACGGCGGACTTCATCACCTTCGAAAACCCCCGTCTGCTCAAGCTGCATGACACGGACATGTGGACCCAGGCTCCCGAAGCGTTTTTCGATCCGGTGAAAAACGAATATGGCATCATCTGGACCGGGGACGCCGGCTACCACCGCATCTATGTGAACCATACCCGGGATTTCGTGAACGTCAGCCCGAGCGAAATCTATTTCGACCCGGGTCATGACGTGCGTGACGCCACGCTGGTCACCGCACCCGCGGCCGCCGGAAGCTTTCTCTATTATCGTGACGGTGAGGCGAACCGCGTGCGTGGCAGCCATTCCTCAGGTCCGTCCCCCGGCGGTTTTCCTGAAATCCCTTATGCGAAGCCGCCCGGTCAGAACCTCACCGAAGCGCCCTTGCTCGTTCCCGCCCGTCAGGAGAACCGCTGGTTTCTCTACGCCGAGTCCAACAACCCAGTGAACGCCGAGTTCTACGCCTGGCAGACCGACGACCTCGCGCGGGACTCCTGGCAGGAAATCAACAAGCGCGATTTCAACCCGCCGCTGAATGCCAAGCACGCCACCGTCCTGCCCATCACCCGCAGCGAGATGGACCGGCTCGTCGCCCACTGGGGCAGGCCCAAGTGGAACCGTCTCAAGTCGTGGAACTACCCGGACTGCTACCTGCGGCATGAGTCCATGTTGGCGATGATCTCGCCCTATCCGTTCGATCCCTATCAGGATTCCCAATGGATCATCGTTCCCGGTCTCGCCGACGCCGGCGGGGTTTCCTTCGAGTCCGTGAACTACCCCGGGCACTTTCTTCTCCGTGTGGCCGAACACGCGCGGCTCGTGAAATACGAGGACACGCCGGAGTTCCGGGACCGGGCGACATTCGTGAAGGTCTCCGGCCTCGCGGAGCCCGGCTGGTCGTCCTTCCATGCGTGGAGCGCGCCGGATCTCTACCTGCGCCACGCCAGCCACCACCTGAGGGTGGAGGGCGTCAGCACCCAGGGCGACAGGGAAGACTCGACCTTCCGGGTGGTGTATTGAGGAGTATTCCGGGACCGTTTTGCCGTGGCTCCGGTGGGCGATTGAACCGGTGAATCCGATATCCGGGCCATCCGGAAAAAAATTCACCGATCATGTCGGGTTTTTTTCCGCGATCCCGCTTCTTGCCATGGACCGGAGCAAATCCGGCCGCCTTTTGCCCGCCGGGAAACCCATAACTCCCGGTGAATCCGCGATTTAACCCACCCCAAAAACAAACCCCGCGCTCCGCGCTCCTTCATTTGTCATATGAAACCCAAAGGCACTTCCCGTCTCTTCACCGGCTCCGCAGCACTCATCGTCGCCAGCTTCGTCACCTCTTCCGCATATGCCGCCAGCGCGACATGGAGCGGAACCACCAACGCCACCTGGGCAACCATCACCAACTGGCAGGGGCCGCCAAGCGTCGTTCCCGGTGGGGTTGTCGGGAATCTCACCCCCTCTGATATCGCCACCTTCAACAATGCGGGAAACGGTAACACGGTGATCGATCTCGCCGGAATGTCCCCCATCGGCGGCCTCGTGTTCGATACCTCGTCGACCGCCTCCTACACCCTGGGCTCCGGCGCGGTCGGCAGCCAGTCGCTTCCCTTTTCCAGCGCGGGCTTGCTGAATCTCTCCAACACGGTCACGACGAACCAACTGGTGAACGCGAATGTGAGCCTGTCCAATGCGGCCGCAGCGGCCACCACGTTCACCAACAACGGCACCGGCCTGCTGACCTTTGCGGGCTCGATTGCCGCGAATGCCGTCAGTGGCAACGGCGTCCTCACCGTCGGCGGCACCGGAAACACCACGGTCACAGGCGCGGTCACCAAGCCCGGCGCGGGTTCCAACGCCTTGCTTAAAACCGGCTCCGGCACGTTGACGTTGGGCAACGGCAGCGTCTGGAGCGGTGCCGGAGCCATCGGCCGCGTCCCATCGTCCTCGGGATATCCGCTCGTCGCGCGGGAAGGGGTTCTCCTCCTCAATGGCGGTACCCACACAGTTACTGGCGAACTCGTCGTCGGCGGCGTCGTTGCGGATGCCGGACCGGGTCAAAACGCGAAAATCCAAGTGGACGCCGGCACCCTCGCGGTGAGCAGCTGGCTTTCGCTCGGACGCGGAAACGGAGTCGGTGGCGTCTCTTCGGACATCGTGGTGAACAATTCCGGAGCCATCACCACGGCGGACTTCAGCGCCGGGTTCAACGGTGGCGCCACCTCGAACATGGCGAAGGGCACCTTCACCCTGAACAACAGCTCGTCCTTCACCATCAATGCGAACGGGGCCTTCAACCTGGGCGAGTCCACCGGCTCGAACATGACGATGACCGTCAACGGCACCGCGCAGGTCATCGCGGCGGGAACGGGCATCAAGCGCATCGGGAACAACGGAACCGGCGTGCTCAACATCAATGACAGCGGGAACGTGAACTTCGGCAACCAGCTTGTCTATCTCGGCTACCGCACGGGAAATGGCACGGTGAACCAGACCGGGGGAACCTTCACGACGGCCGGAGAGGTCCGGGTGGGAGGTTCGGACACGAACAACGGCGCGGCGGAAAACGCCGTCGGCACCTTCAATATCAGCGGAGGCACCGCGAATCTGAACACACTCGTCATCGCGAGAGGAAACAACAACGCCGCCGTCGCATCCGGCTCCGCCACGCTCAGCGGCGGCACGGTGAACGTGGTGAACGACGTCATCCTCGGCTTCGCGGGGTCGAACAATCTCGGCAAGCTCACCGTCAGCGGCGGCACGCTCAATGTGGGGACCACCGCCACCAAGTGGTTCTACGTGGGACGCTGGGATACCAGCAAGGGCGAGCTCAACATCTCCAGCGGCTCGGTGAATCTGCAGAACAACTCCTCCCTCAAGCTCAGCGGTGACAATTCCACCGGAGCGAACGTGGTGAACCAAACCGGCGGGAATGTGACATTCTACAGCAATTCCGGCACCACCGTCGGTGGCACGGGAGATCTCGACCTCCAGCGCTCGGGGGGGGCGGCGGGCAACAACACCTACAATCTGGATGGGGGAACGCTGACCGTGCCGAGGATCATCTCCACCGCCACGACCGGGGCCAGAACGTTCAATTTCAACGGAGGGACCCTCAAGGCCGCCGGAAACCAGGCCGCCCTCCTCACGCTGGGGGCGGGGGTTGCCAGCGCGAACGTCCGCAACGGCGGAGCGAAGATCGACACCAACAGCTTCAGCATCGGCATCGCGCAGCCTCTGCTCCACAGCCCCCTCGGGGAAGATGCCGCGACGGATGGCGGGCTCACCAAGCTGTCGGCGGGGACGCTCACCCTGAGCGGAATGAACACCTACACGGGACCCACGCTCGTCAGCGGAGGCACCCTGGCCCTCGCAACCGGCGGCAGCGTCAACACCAGCTCCGGCATCACGATCAACGGCAGTGGGGCGAAACTGCTCCTCACCGACAGCTTCGGCGAGGTTTCCACTCCGGTGACACTCACCCAGGGAGCGCTCGATGGAAACGGTTCGATCACCTCGCTCACCGTCGCCAACGCGGTGGGGAACACGCTTTCCGTGGGCAACGGCGCACCGGGCACATTGCAGGTAGGCACACTCACCTTCCAAGGAGCGGCCACGGTGAACGTGACCGCGGCGGGTTCCGACATGGTGGAAAACATCCAGGCCGAAGCAGTCGTGACCAACGCCGCGGGACAGGTCGTCATCAACGCGACCAACACCAGCGGTTTCTGGTCCCCCGGCGACTACAAGATCATCGAATACACCTCGCTCACCGGAAACAATTTCACCTTGGGAACGGTCGCCGGTCTTAGCGGCGGACAGACAGCGTCATTGCAGTACGTCGGCGGCGCCGTCACCCTGCATATCGTGGGGGATTCCCTGACCTGGACCGGAAAACAAAGCTCGAACTGGACCACTGCCGCAGTGGGCGGGCAGAAGAACTGGAAATATCCGACGTCGGGGCTTACCTCGGAGTTCGCCAACGGCAGTCCGGTCGTCTTCAATGACTTCGCGGACAACTTCGCGGTGGATCTCGGCTCGAATGTCAGTCCGGCCACCACCATTTTCGATAACAGCGATCTCCATACCTATACCGTCGCCAGCGCGGGCGGTTTCGGCATCAGCGGTGGTTCGGTGCTCAAGAGCAACACGGGCACGACCATCCTCACCACGACGAACACCACCACAGGCATCGTCACCATCACCGGTGGCATCCTTCAAATCGGTGACGGAACCACGGACGGATCGATCGCCGCCAGCGCGTCCATCGTCAACAATGCGGCGCTGAATTTCCAAACCAAGGGCAGCCAGACTCTCACCAATCCGATCACGGGCATCGGTGTGGCGACCATGACAGGAACAGGTTCCCTGACGCTCGTGGGAGCCAATGCCTTCACCGGCGGCGGCATCGGTGTGGCGTCGGGAACGCTCAATGTGAACCACGCGTCCGCAATCGGTTCCACCACCGGTGGCTCCCTCATCATCAGCGGTGGCACCCTGAACAACACCAGTGGCGCCGCCATCACCACCACCACCGCGAAGACACAGACCTGGAGCGGTGACTTCTCGTTCGCGGGCTCCAACAACCTCAACTTCAATGGCGGAACCGTCACTCTTTCGAACGGGGGCTCCCGGACGGTGAACGTGGCTGCCGGTACTCTCACCACTGGAAACATCACCAGTCCGGACACGGGGCTCTCGCTCACAGGTCCCGGGTTGCTGGCCATCAGCTCCGGAACCGCCAGCAACATCGCCGGCACTCTGGATGTGGCCGCGGGTTCGAAATTCCGAATGAACACCGGAGCCGACGCGGCGACCACCAACGATTTCATCGCCACGGGTCTCACCGGAAGCGGCACCATTGAAAACGGCGGTGGTGTCGAGCGCTGGTTGTTTGCCAACCTGTCCACGGACCAGACCTTCCCCGGTCTGCTGCAGAACGGCGGGGCGGGTCCTCTCGGATTCAACAAGGGCGGCACGGCCACCCTCACCGTCACCGGAACCAATACCTATACCGGTCGCACCAGCATCACCGCCGGAACCCTCAGCGTGGCGACCATTTCCAATGGCGGTCTTCCCAGCCCCATCGGAGCGGGCGGCGTCGATCCCGCGGGCATCTATCTCGGGAACAACGCCGGTACCGGCACCCTTCTCTACACCGGAACGGATGTCACGCTCGACCGTGGTTTCACCACCGGTGCGAACGCGGGCAACAGCGGCGTCCTCGACACGAACGCGAACATGACCTTCACCGGTGCCGTCAACGGCGTCAACGCCGGTGGTTTCGTCAAATTCGGCACCGGCACCCTGACCCTCAGCAACAGCGGCACCACCCAGAAACTCAGCAACGGAGCAAACGGTGGGGCAGGCGTGTTCGGAGTGAATGTCGCCCTCGGCAAGCTTGCCTTGAAAAACGGCACCTTCGCCACTGTTGGAGAGCTCGTTGTCGGAGGCCAGCTGCAGACCGGCGGCAACTACACGGATGCCTACCTCGATGTCACCAACGCAGGCACGCTCAACGTGCCGAGCTGGATTTCCATCGGCAGGGGCAACGGCGTCACGGGCCTGGGTTCGGTGCTCACCGTCGATGGGGGAACGCTGAACCAGACACTCGCAACCGCCGGTCTCGCCATGGGCTTTGACGCCGCGATACCTGGTTTCAACGCCGCACCGGTGCTGAACATCAAGGGTGCCTCGGTCGTGAACGTTGCCGGGTCGCTCAATGTAGGGGAATCCAGCGGGTCGGACGCCACCGTCAACGTGCAGGGAACCGCCACCCTCAACCTTACGAACGGCACCCTTGCAAACAAATCGGTCGGGGTTTCCGGCAAAGGAACGCTTAATGTCACCTCGGGCACCGTCAGTGCCGGAGTCGGCCTCACCGTTGGTAAAAACGAGGGAAGCGAGGGCATCATCCACCTGAATGGCGGAGTTCTCGACACCGGCGCCCTTGCCGGGGGAACCGGTGTTTCCCGTGTGTATCTGGACGGGGGCACCATCCGGGCCAATGCCACCAACGCCACATTCATCGCCGTCAACACCACCGACATCGAGGCGGGCGGAGTCACGATCGATACCCAGTCCTACGCGATCACCATTCCGCAGTCCCTGAACGCGGGAGCGACCGGAACCGGCGGACTGGCCAAGAACGGGCTTGGTTCCCTGACACTCGGCGGTGCCAACAGCTATCTCGGGAACACCACCATCAACGCAGGAACCTTCACGCTCGCCGACAACGCGGGACTGACGTTCGCTCCAGTTGCGAACGGCGTCAGCAACAAGGTCACCGGCATCGGCAGCGCGACGATTGATGGTGATTTCACCATCAACCTCGGCGGTGCGGCGCTTGCTAACGGAAACAGCTGGACGCTGGTGGACACCACCACCAAGTCCTTCACCACGAACTTCGCCGTGATCGGTTTCGACGATGCCGATCTGGACAACAAGTGGACCAAGGTCGAGGGCTCCAATACCTGGACATTCGACGAAGCCACCGGCAAGCTCACGCTCGCGGTTTCCGGCGGTTCCGGTTATTCCTCGTGGGCGTCCGGCTTCGGTCTCGCCGCGGGAGACCAGGACCCGTCCGACGATCCGGATCACGACGGATTGTCCAACCTGGTGGAATACGTGCTCGGTGGAAATCCATCCCAGTCGGGCAGCTCGGTCCTGCCAACCGGACATAAGGACGGAGCGAACTATATCTTCACCTTCAAGCGTAGCGACGCCTCCGAGGGGGACACCACACAGTTTGTGGAATATGGTGATAACATGACCGTCTGGGGCAGCTTCGCCATCGGAGCCTCTCCCGGCAGCGGTGCCGTCAGCATCAGCGAAAACACCCCAAGCGCCGATCTCGATACCGTCACCGTCACCATCCCGACCGCAGGGGCGACGAAATTCTTCGCCCGCCTCAAGGTCGTGAAGTGATCTGGAAAATGGTCGATCCGTCGGATCCGGCGAACCAGCCGGGTCAGGCGGATCGAGCCGGCTGATTTTTTCTGACTGGAGAACAAAAAGAACCGCCGCAGTGGTTTGGGTCCACTGCGGCGGTTCTATTTTGAAAATGAGCCGGTTCCAATGCCGGTGGAACCCTCCATGCGGTCACTTGCCGCCGAACAGGCCACCCAGTCCGCCGAGGAGGCCGCCGAGTTCCGGTGTTTTGCCTGCGAGGACGTCATCAATCATCGAATGATAGCCTGCGGGGATCTTGGATTTCACGAAATCCGCCACCGTCGCAATGGCCTTGTCCGTCATTTCCTCGCTGAGTCCCAGCGCGATGAGTCGTTGTTTGAGTTCGTTCATGGTCGTTGAGGCTGGTATGCCGGTAAATGTCCGGGCGTGCCTGCATCACCGCACGGGAATCCGTGGCGGTCAAGTGGTTCCGGGGCCGGGACGTGGTGGCTTGCGAAAAGGCAATCCCGTCATTTCGACTCTTCCACCGCCAGGGGCGATGGCGAGAGTTCGTCCACCGCCGCATTTCTCAATCCCACGATGGTGGCCGCCGGGTCGAGCCGGTTCAGTGGAAACATCGCGTAACCCGCGCCGATGTCCACACCGTCGCTGGTTCGCATTTCGAAATGGAGGTGTGCCGGGTAGTGGCCGTTCGCGGTGCCGACGATGCCGACCTTTCCGCCGCGCGGGACGAGATCGCCGCGTTTCACATCGATGCGGTGGAGATGGGCGTACATCGAGTGCAGCGGACGGCCATCCGGAGCCCTGTGCGCGATGACCACCAGATTTCCCCAGCCCGGAGACGGCTCGCCCGCGTAAACGACGCGTCCGTCCGCCGTGCAGAAAATGGGGTCGCCGAAGTCCGTGTTCATGCCGCCGATGCCGTTCAGGTCATCACCCGTGTGGTGGCCGCCACGCTTCTCGTTCATTTCCCAGAACTTCTGCGCGTTGTAAACCAGCCCGCCGTGCTCGGTGCCCAGCGCCGGGTCGAACCGAGAGGCGTTGGGGATTTGTGCGGTCTCCCATGCGGAAAGGAAGTTGAACCGATGGTCCACCTCGCCATTCCGCGGCATTTCGAGAGGCGTGTCCGCATCGATCGTTCCGGGGCCGATCCTCCTCAGCATGAGGACGCCGGCCAGCAGGAACAGCATGATTCCGAAAATATACGCGCGGGCCCAATTCACTCCGCCAATACTGGGGATGGGCCGGGAAACATTCAAGACCGCCGTTTCCGCCTTTCCATCTTTGACAATCCCCCCGCGGAACGACAGTTTCTCGCCGCAAACCAGCAATCTTCAATCTTATGGCCTACGATCTCATTGTCATCGGTGGCGGCCCGGCCGGCTACGTCGCCGCCATCCGCGCCGCTCAACTTGGAAAAAAAGTCGCCTGTGTCGAAGCAGACCGCGCCGGGGGCACCTGCCTCAACTGGGGCTGCCTTCCCACCAAGGCCCTGTTGAAAAACGCCGAGCTTTACCACACCCTCTCCCACCGGGCCGCGGAGTTCGGCTTCAAGATCGAAGGATTCAGCTATGACTGGTCCACGGTGATCGGTCGTTCCCGCAAGGTTTCCGACCGCCTCGCCGGCGGCATCGAGTTCCTTTTCAAGAAGAACAAGGTGGACTACATCCGCGGCCTCGGTTCCATCGAAGGCACCGGAAAAGTCGGCGTCATCGCCAACGACGGCAGCCGCACCCTTTATGAAGCGAAGGACATCCTGGTTTCCACCGGTTGCAAATCCCGTGGACTGCCGAACCTTCCGTTCAACGGCAAGAGCGTCATCGGTTCCAAGGAAGCGATGATCCTCGCCGAGCAGCCGAAGGAGCTCATCATCATCGGTGCCGGAGCCATCGGCGTCGAGTTCGCCTACATTTACAACGCCTTCGGCACCAAGGTCACCCTCGTCGAGATGGCCCCGCGCATCCTTCCCGTCGAGGACGACGAGGTCGGTGATGCGTTGGAAAAATCCCTCATCAAGCAGGGCATCCGCGTCCTGACGAACACCAAGATCACCAACGCGGTGGACAAGGGCACGTCCGTGGAGCTCACCGTGGAAGGTCCGAAGGAAAACGGCACCATCAGCGCGCCTGTGTGCCTCGTCGCCATCGGCATCCAGCCCGTCCTTCCCGGCGGCCAGGAGCCGGAGCTGGATCGCGGCTACATCAAGGTCGGCGACCGCTACGAAACCTCCATCCCCGGCGTGTATGCCGCGGGTGACATCACCGGTCCTCCGTGGCTTGCCCACGTCGCGTCGTTCGAAGCCGTCCAGGCGGTCGAAGGCCTCTACGTGGAAGGCCACAAGCCACGCAAGGTCAGGAATTTCCCCGGTTGCACCTACTGCCACCCGCAGGTTGCCTCCGTCGGCAAGACCGAGCGCGCGCTCAAGGCGGAAGGCATCGAATATGTCGTCGGGAAAATCCCGTTCGTCGCCATCGGCAAGGCCATCGCCTCCGGAGAACCGGACGGCTTCGCGAAACTCCTCTACGGCAAGAAGCACGGCGAGCTGCTCGGCGCGCACATCATCGGTGACAACGCCACGGAACTCATCGCCGAGATGGGTCTCGCGCTCGACCAGGAGCTGACCGGCGAGGAGATCCACGCCACCATCCACGCCCACCCGACGATGAGCGAGGTCATCCACGAGGCCACCCTCGCCGCGGAAGGCCACGCGATTCATTTCTGACCATTACCGCCCGTTCTCCACCTCCTCTCCGGCTTATGCCGGGGAGGAGGTCTTGTGTGCGGGATTTCATCTTGTTGTTATCGGGTTCCGCCATTAGGTTTGGCGCGTGGTCGATCCTTTCCAAGAGCCGCTGAAAAAAAGGGTGGGTGGAAGCCTTGCAAGGCTGCCGGTGTTCGCCCGTTTGGAGATGCTCCGCCGGAATGCGTGGATGATCCGCAAAGCCGCATGGTCACCCCCTGCCGATGATGGAACCCTCGTTCGAAAAGTTGTTGGCCTTGCTCGCAGAAGCTGAGGTGAAATTCATCGTAGTCGGTGGCATCGCAGTCTCGATCCAAGGCTACGTCCGTCTCACGGAAGATGTGGATATTCTCATTGAGGACAGTCTTGCGAATGTGAATCGTATGCTGGCACGGTTGGCCAATTATGGAGAAGGATTCGCCCGGGAACTTTCGGCCGAAGACTTCGATGATGAAGAAGGAGCTATCCGCATCGTCGAAGAAACAGAGCAATGTCAGATTGATATTTTCACCCGTATGTCAGGCCGGAAGTATGGAGATGTCATTATCGACGCTGATCGTTTCGAGGTTGGTGGACATCAGGTGGCCATCGCTTCGAAAGGTTCCTTGATTGATTGGAAATCTGCTTCAGTTCGGGAAAAAGACCAGTTTGGCGCTACGTAGATTGCAGCGGGATCCTGATGCGTTCAGGTGATTTATCGGCAGCCTAAATCCCATCCACCATCTGCCCAGGCACGACTTTCCAGGTCGCGTTTTCCAAAACATAAGGAGGCGAGCCGCGCGATTCCTGCGATGGCGCGGGCTGGCTCTGGTCGAGCCGGAAGAGCGGGAGGATCGGTGAACCGGTACTGTCCTTTTCATAGTTCACCCCGTCCTCCTCGATCATCAGCGAGGCACCGAAGAGTCCGCCCAGCTCGCTGATGAGGATTTCCACGGGATAGCGCTGGCCCTGGTTCACGGTGAAGTGCTTGCCAGCCATCAGGCCGCCGCGTTCGTTGTACTGCCCCGCGTTCGAGTAGTCGTAGCTTTTCACCGGGAGATCGTAGCCGCCGCGCCGCGCTTCCTTTTCCGCATCGCGGTTTCCGGAACGTCCGGCGAGCAGGTCGATGGACCCCTTGTCCCAGATCGGTCTCGCCATCCCCGCCGAGTAGTCGCCGCCATCCAGCACGACCTTGGAATTGAAGCGGATCACCAGCACGTTGTCCGCGCGGCCGACGAACCGGAATTTTCCGGAACGCGGCGGGGTGACGTAGCCCCGGTAAAGCGCGACCCAGTTGACCGGCTGGACATCCTTGCCGCAGCCGAACGCGTTCGGGGCCTCCGCTGCGTCCATGATCGGGATGTAGAGTTTCGTTTGATAGAGCGTGTTCGGTGCCTTATAATACTTTTCCAGCAGGCGGATGTTCCAGTTTCCCCGCGTGACGAATTGTGAAATCGCCTCGAGCGTCTCCTTTTCCTGAAATCCGGTCGGCGTGCCGTCCTTGTTCTGTTTCAGGTCGTAAAACGTCCCCACCAGCGCGTCCTTGTCCTGGGTCAGCATGCCGAAGGGGTTTTTCATTCCGCCGCCGGTTCCCAGTCCGGAGCCAAAACCGGCGCCGATCCCTTTTCCGTCTCCGGTTCCTTTTCCTCCGCCGGTACCGCTGCCACCCAAGCCGCCTGCCAGACCGCCGGAACTCATATCGCCCACCGAGACGATGCTTGAGGACTCGTCAGGATCGGGAAGCACGAGGTTCGAAGTCGCGCCGAGCGCCGCGATCCGGGCCATGTTCGGCTGTGTCATCCGCACGCGGTGTTGGTTCGCCTTGGAGTCGGAAAGAGGGGTTCCTCCTCCGCCCGAGGCCGGCATGAAGTCCACCTTTTCCTCTTCGGGCAGGATGATCCGGAACACCCACAGGAACCCGACGATCACGAGGATGAGGTGGAAAACGATCGAGATGAACAACGGTCCGGTGCCGATCTTCTCCCTGAGCGTGCGTTTCCTACCGGAGACGACAGTGGTTTCGGAAGGTGGGGCGGATGGAAGGGTTTTTGCCATGATGAATGAGCGGGATCGTTCCAACACGCGCCCGGAGATTCCTCCGCGCCGTCAGGAAATGGGTTTGGTTGTCCATGCTCTGGCAATCCCTCCCGCAGTCCAAGGATGAAGCTGCTCCCATTTTCTGCAGGAGGGGATTCCCGATTCGTGCCAAGGCCGGCTCCCGGATTTCGGCCATTTGGCTTATTACAAGTCACTTGAACGGACGTTGGAAAATGCCAGCACTCTCAAACTCCGATCGTCCGGCGATGAATGTATTTCACTCGGAAAGACATGATCCTTGTTTGAGAACGCTCTTCCACCGTGTAGTCATCCGGCACCAAAAAACCATGTTCGCCCAAAATCTCATCATCCCCAGCGTTCTCCTCGTCGCCGGTCATCTGACCGCCGCGGAGTTGAAATATCCCGAAGCCCGCAAGGAATCCGTGACCGATGTTTACCATGGCACGGAAGTCAAGGATCCCTACCGCTGGCTGGAAGATGACAATTCGGCCGAGACCAAAGCCTGGGTATCGGCGGAAAACAAGGTGACGGACGGATTCATCAAAACCATCCCGCAGCGCGACGAGATCCACGCGCGGTTGAAAAAATTGTGGAACTACGAACGCATCGGCCTGCCTTACGAAGAGGGCGGGAAATGGTTCTATTCGAAAAACTCGGGCCTGCAGAACCAGGCCGTCCTCTACGTGGCGGACACGCTCGACGGCGAACCCCGCGTCCTCCTCGACCCCAACACGATGTCCAAGGACGGCACCGTGGCCCTTGCCCAGAGCAGGCCGAGCGAAGATGGCAGGCTGCTCGCCTACGCGACCTCCGGCGGTGGCAGCGACTGGTTGGAGATCCGCGTGCGCGACATCGCCACCGGCAAGGATCTGGAAGACCACCTGAAATGGGTGAAATTCAGCGGCATGTCCTGGGCCAAGGACAACAGCGGCTTCTACTACAGCCGCTACGACGCCCCCAAGGAAGGCGCGGCCCTCACGCAGAAGAATGAGTTCCAGAAGTTGTATTTCCACAAGCTTGGCGATCCCCAGGAGAAGGACACCCTCATCTACGAGCGCAAGGACCAGCCCCAGTGGGGCATCGGCGGCGGGGTTACGGAAGACGGCCGCTACCTGATCATCCACCTCTCACAAGGCAGCGACACGAAGAACCGGGTGTTCTATAAATCCCTGGAGACTCCGGATGCGGAAGTGGTCCAGCTTCTGCCGGACGGGGATGCGGACTACGGCTTCCTTGGAAACAACGGGTCGGTGTTCTACTTCAAGACCGACCTTGATGCGCCGCGCTTCCGCGTGATCGCCATCGATACGAAAAATCCCGACCGGAAGGAATGGAAGGAAATCATCCCACAGACCGCCGAGCCGTTGGATGACGTGAGCAAGGTCGGCGGCAAGCTCATCGCCACCTACATGAAGGATGCGAAGAGCCGGGTGGTCCGCTTCGACGCGGACGGGAAGAATCCGAAGGAACTGGAACTGCCGGGCATCGGCACGGTCGGTGGCTTCGGTGGTGAGGAAAAGGACACGAGCGTCTTCTACAGCCACACCAGCTTCACCAACCCGGGTGCGATCTATCAGCTCGATCTGGCCGGCGGCGGAAGCAAGCTTTGGAAAAAGCCGGAGGTTGGTTTCGAGGGCGGGGCGTATGTCACCGAGCAGGTGTTTTTCGAAAGCAAGGACGGCACGAAGGTTCCGATGTTCATCGTCCGCAAGAAGGACGCGCCGATGGACGGTTCCAACAGGACGCTGCTTTATGGTTACGGCGGATTCCAAATCAACATGCTCCCCGGCTTTTCGGTGGCCCGCGCCGTGTGGTTGGAGCGCGGTGGAATCCTCGTCGTCGTGAACCTGCGCGGCGGCGGCGAGTACGGCACCGAGTGGCATGAGGCCGGCAAGATTTCCAAGAAGCAGAATGTCTTCGACGACTTCATTGGCGCGGCGGAAACCCTGATCAAGAAAGGCTACACCAAGTCCGCGAACCTGGCCATCCAGGGCGGCAGCAATGGCGGCCTGCTGGTCGGAGCCTGCATGACCCAGCGCCCCGAACTCTTCGGTGCGGCACTTCCCGCGGTGGGGGTGATGGACATGCTCCGCTTTCAGAAATTCACCATCGGCTGGGCATGGCAGGCGGAATACGGCAGCTCGGACAAGGCGAAGGATTTCCCACTGCTTCACAAGTATTCACCTTACCACGCGCTGAAACCGGAAACCCGCTACCCAGCCACTCTGGTGAGCACGGCGGACCACGACGACCGCGTCGTCCCGGCCCACAGCTTCAAGTTCGCGGCACGGCTGCAGGAATATCAAGCGAAGGACGGCCCGCCGGTTCTGATCCGCATCGAGACCAGCGCGGGTCATGGTGCCGGGACGTCCCTTACCAAAGTCATGGACCGCACGGCGGACGAGTGGGCGTTCCTGGAAGCCGCGCTGCCGGGGAAATGATGGGGATTCTCCTGTGAAAGGCCGCGATAAACGGGTCAGCCGGAGTCGAACCCTCCGAAGCCGGCGGATTTTCCGAATGGTTTTCTCACGTGCCGCAGAAGGTCTGATAGGCCGCACC
Organism: Luteolibacter yonseiensis; assembly: GCF_016595465.1. Classification (NCBI taxonomy): domain Bacteria; kingdom Pseudomonadati; phylum Verrucomicrobiota; class Verrucomicrobiia; order Verrucomicrobiales; family Verrucomicrobiaceae; genus Luteolibacter; species Luteolibacter yonseiensis. The sequence goes on from NZ_JAENIK010000004.1 coordinate 890,958, forward strand.
GCCCTGAGGGGGTGGTGTGGTGTATTCCGGCGGCGCGCTGTCGGCATAGGGGTTTGTCAAAATCTCCAGCAGCCGGTGCGTCACCGTCAGATCTCCCTTGATGGCGGTGTCGAGAGCTTGCTCGACCTTGTGGTTGCGGGGGATCACGACGGGATTGTGGGCGCGCATTTTTTCCACAACTTCGGCGGTTGTGGCCGGCTGGCGGCCGAGCCGTGCGGTCCATTTCTCATGCCATGCCAGAAAGGCGGCATCGATGAACGGCGGCTCCGCGATGGAGGAGGCGGAGCTGAGGGAGCGGAAGGTGTTGGTGAAGTCCTGATGGTTGGCGTGCATCCAGTCGAGGAGTTCCTGGACGAGCGCCGCGTCCTCTTTTTCCGCGGTGAAGAGCCCCAGCTTGGAACGCATCCCTAACAACCAGTATGCTTGGAACCGCGCTTCGAAAGACCCGAGCGCGTCATTGGCGAGGTCGATGGCGATGTTCTGATCCTCATGGAAAAGCGGCAGCAGCGTCTCCGCGAGGCGTGCGAGATTCCAGCGGGCGATCTGCGGCTGCTTGTCGTAGGCATATCGTCCGTAACGGTCGATGGAGCTGAAGACGGTTTCCGGATCGTAGTCATCCATGAACGCGCAGGGCCCGTAGTCGATGGTTTCACCGGAGAGGGCCATGTTGTCGGTGTTCATGACACCGTGGATGAAACCGACGCACAGCCATCTCGCGATCAGGGATGCCTGCCGGTCCATCACCGCTTCGAAGAAGTCGAAGTAGCGGGTGCCGGACCCGGCCAGTTCGGGAAAATGCCGTTTCAAGGTGTGGTCCGCCAGGGCGGTGAGGGCGGGAAGGTCTTCGTGGGCGGCGGCATACTGGAAAGTGCCGACGCGGATGTGGCTGGCGGCGACACGGGTCAGCACCGCACCGGGAAGAAACTCGTTGCGGAAAATCTCCTCACCCGTGGTCGCCACCGCGAGACTGCGGGTGGTGGGGATGCCGAGCGCGTGCATCGCCTCGCTGATGATGTACTCACGCAGCATCGGGCCGAGTGTGGCCCGTCCGTCTCCGCCGCGTGAGTAGCGGGTGCGCCCGGGACCCTTGAGCTGGATGTCGGACCTGATGCCGGAAGGTGCCAGATGCTCTCCCAACAAGATGGCGCGTCCGTCGCCGAGGTTGGTGAAATTTCCGAACTGGTGTCCGGCGTAGGCTTGGGCGATGGGTTCGGAGCCGGGAGGAATTTCATTTCCTGCGAAAATGTCCGCGGCTTTTTCCAGAGCGCCGGCATCCAGACCTAGCGCGCCGGCGAGAGGGCGGTTGAGAATGGCCAGTCCGGGAGCCGGGACCCGTGTGGGCAAGGTGGGAGTGAAGAAGATTTCCGGCAGGCGGGTGTAGGAATGATCCCAGTTCCAGCCAACTGGAGCGGGTGGATTGCCGGATAAGGGGCCTTGCATGGCCCACACTACCCCCATCCCGGTTGATTCAAAATGCGAAAACCGCCGCACCGGAAAATCGATGCGGCGGCGAGGGACCACGGATCAGCGGCGGCGGCGGAACAGTGCAAGGACTCCGAACGCTCCGAGCGATGCGGAAGAAGGTTCCGGAACGACATCGAAACGATATTCGAACGTGCCGGAGTCGCCAAAGATGCCGGACTCATCCGTCAGTTTGAACTGCGCGGTGTAGGTTCCCGGTGAAGCATCCGCATCGGTCCAGAAGACCGGAGTGAAACTGAAGCTGTCGTCGAGGTGGTGGTTGTCGCCCGGGCTGGAGAAGAGATTCAGCACGGTGGAGTTTCCGACGTTCAGTCCGGCGCTGAGCGAAACCAGCTCGAGGTGGACGTCCGCTCCGATGAGCGAACCGTTCCAACGGTTCGCACCGGAGTTGAACAGGATGCTCTCTCCGCTTCCCGGAGAGAAACCGGAGAGTTTTCCGGTGTCCTGGATGGTCGAAAGCGAAAACGGATTTCCCGGCTCGGGCGCGCTGACGAATTTTCCATCGTAGAGGCCGCCGGTCCCCACCGTCATCAGAAGTGGCGGTGCGGTTCCTTCCGGGAGATAGTTCGCCGGGTTGATTTCCGTGGAGGTCTGCCCTTCGCCGAGATTCGGGCCGGTGTATCGGTAGACGCCCTTGCTGTGGTAGTGGTTGCTGGCCGGAGTGTCCGGATAAACGTGCGCATAGAGCAGGGTCAGCCGGTTGAGGTTGGGATTGGACAGCCCGGCGTAGGTTCCGCTGGCGATGGTGGCGAGCCCGTCGACCCCGACATAGTAACTGACGAATGCGGCATCGCCCTCCGGAGCAACCGCGAGCATCAGGGCGGTTGCGACATTCAGGATCGAAATTGGGTTTCTGGAAGATGTGAAGTGTTTGATTTTCATGGGTGTGGATTGATTTCAGGGCTCCCGCTCGGCCTCGTGGGGCTCCGCGAGATGCAAGAGCACTAATGCCATGTATTTCCAAATGCAATAATATTGCATTTGGAAATGTTGTGTATTAATTTTTCGGCGTGAGCCCGTTGAAATGTCCCCGAATCGTTCCGCGACGCCTGCGTCGCGGTTTCACCCTGTTGGAGTTGCTGGTGGTGATGAGCCTGATGATCGGCCTCTGCGCCGTGGGAGCCGCTGTCTGGCGGAAGTCTTCGAGCAGTGCCAAAAAAGTCATCTGCATGGGGAATCTCCGGACCATCGGTGTGGCGATGCACGCCCATGCCCAGGAGAACGGCGGTGTCCTGCCGCTGACGACCCATTCCACCACTCTCGATCAGGCCTGGATCTACCGTTTGGAAGATCATCTGGGAAACTTCGACGAAGTGCGGATCTGTCCTTCCGATCCAAGAGGAAAGGAACGGCTCGAGGCGCGTGGCACCAGCTACATTCTCAACAGCTTCGTTTTTGTCCCATCGGTCGATGCCTTCGGCAGACCCCGGGGGAAGGCGATGAACCGGCTGATCAACATGGATGACCCGACACGGACGCTGCTCGCCACGGTATGCTCGGACGATGTCGGAGTCGCACCGGGAAATGATCACACCCACTCCGAAAGCTGGAAGAAATGGTCGGTCGTTTGCCGCGATATCGCCCCAGGGCGTCACGGCTCTTCCCGCGGCGATGGCATGGACGGCGGCTCGAACTATCTCTACGCCGACGGCCATGTCTCGTTCATCCGGGCGACCGAACTCAAGCGCCAGATCGAATCCGGCATCAACCCCGCGCAACCTCCCGGATGGAACCCATGACCATGAGAACCTTCAGTACCTGTTTCATCATCCTCGCGATCCATCAGCAGGCGATGGCGCTTTTCCCACTTCAGGATCACATCGATCTCAGGGTCGCCTACCGGTCCTCCATGCAGGACTGGCAATGGAGCCTGATGACGGAGGGTGAGAATGTGGATCCTTCGCTCGCCTATTTCCCGGCAAGAGATGCGGAGTATCCGGACGGGGAAAGGGATTACCGCCCGCCGGGAAATGAATGGAATTTCCTTGGAGTCCGGGAGGGCGGGCCACTGTGGATTTATCCGGAATCCAGCAGCGCTCATTCGTGGCTTGGCTTTGACAACACGGCTTCAGGCCTGATGGATCCGGTGAGGTTCAAACTCGTGAAAGTCCTCGGTCCGTCCGGAGGCCATTTCGCGCTCTACCGGGTGATTTCAGGGATGCCTGTGGTCTTCATGTCCACCCACGACGGGATCAGCGAAGGTGACGTTTTTTCCAAGCCCGCCGGTCATCATCATTTGAACTGGTCTTTCAGCAGAGCTGGGATGTGGGCGGTGGATCTCAAGGTTTCCGCCAGCCAATCCGGTGGCAGGGGACCGGCCGTGGCCGGCCCGACCGACACCACCCGGTTGTTTTTCGCGATCGGAAAACAGGCGGAGTGGCGTGCCCGCAACTTCGCCGCCGCCCATGTGATGGACGAATCCATCGCCGGAGCCAACGCCGATCCGGACCACGATGGTTGGTCGAACCTGCTGGAATACGCCTTCGGAGGAAATCCGCTGATGACCGGCCTGCACCGTGCGAACTCCCGGACCTCCGCGGCTCCTGTGCATGGAGTCGTCCAGCATCTCGGAAAACCCCATGCCACCATCACCTTCTTCCGCCATCGGGACCCACAGGCCGCGGGCATCGGATATGCCGTGCAATGGCAGGCAGGCCTCGCGGACTCCGGGTGGACGGAAGGGGGGGTGGTCCACCAGACGCAGGCCGTCGACGCCACGTGGGAGCGTGTGACCATCCGAGACCCCGCGGAATTGACTGCGGATCCGGGATTCGTCCGGATCCGGATCAACACCCTGCGGTGAGGACGATTCCGCCGGAATCCGGGGCTTGTTTTCCGCCGCCGGGAGCCTGCGGAAAAAAACCTCGTCTTTTCCCCGCTGATCCGCAGACATTTGCCGGGTGATCCACCCTACCGCCATTGTTTCTCCTGCCGCCAAAATCGGGCACAACGTCCGCATCGGGCCCTATTGCATCATCGGTGCGAATGTGGAACTCGGTGATGATTGCGTGCTGCACTCGCATGTGGTCCTCGAAGGCCATTCCAAATTCGGCAAGGGCAACGAGTTCTTCCCGTTCTCCATGCTCGGCGGGAAAACGCAGGACCTGAAATACATCGGCGAGCCGACCTACCTTGAAGTGGGCGACCACAACGTGTTCCGGGAAAACGTCACCGTGCATCGCGGCACCTTTGAAAACCTGCCGACCCGCATCGGCTCGCACAACCTGATGCTGTGCTACTCCCACGTCGCCCATGACTGCCAGCTCGGCGATCACATCATCCTTTCAAACTCCGTCGGCATCGCGGGGCACATCATCATCGAGGACCACGCCATCGTTTCCGGCGTGGCGGCGGTGCACCAGTTCTGCCGCATCGGGAAGCACTCCATCGTCGGAGGATGCTCGAAGGTGGTGCAGGACGTGCCACCGTATATGATCGTGGATGGAAACCCTGCGAACACCCGCGGCATCAATCTCGTGGGCCTGCAACGCCGGGGGTTCTCCGAAGACGACATCAAACACCTCAAGCTCGCTTACAAAAAACTCTTCCTGAAAAAGGACGGAAATCTCTCCACCGCGCTCAGTTCCCTCAAGGCGACCCATTCGGCGGACACGCCCCAGGTCGCGCATCTCATCAAATTCGTCGAGGAGTCCGAGCGCGGTGTGACGCGGTGAGCGGGACGTGCGGCCTCAGTCGATGGCCGGAACCTTGCAGGTGACGTTGATATCGAACGGGCTCTCGTCCTTGTCGTTGCTCCAGATGTGGAGGCGGGCCCTTTTCGTGGTGAGTGGTGCCTTGCCATCATAACTCACGGTGAAGATTGCTCTTTTTCCCGGGGCCAGTGTGGTCGTCTTCAGCTTGCTGACGCTGAATTTCGAGCGATCCGCGCCGGTGGTGGTGATCCTCAGTCCTTTCAAGGGAGTGGCACCGGCGTTCTTGATGACGAGATCGTAGGAAAACGATGGGTTCCCCAGAGCATCAATGCCAAGATCGACCGTGGATTTGCCGTCGTACAGCTTCCAGGAATAATCCGAGCCCGCTCCCCGGACGGTGATCTCGTGGGGAATCGTGACCTTGGGCTTGATGTGGAATATTCCGTTTACAGGCTGGTCGAACTGGGGAGAAGCGGTCATCCGGAAAGTTCCCACGCCATCCGAAACGGATAAGGTCAGGGTGATCGGATCCTCCGAAAGTCCGGCAAGAACGATGGATGTCACGCCTCCGCGGCGGGTCATGGTGAATGAACCGTTGATGTCATTCATCGGCCTGCTGAAATTGAAATCATGTGACGAAGGCTTCAGCTTCAATTTCCAACCGGGCTCCTGTCCGGGGGCGGTCGTCTCGGGCGAGTTCATGAATACCAGCGCCCTCCCATCGGCAATGGCCGCGGCGAGTTGTGAATCGGTCAGGGCGTGGGCCTGGACGATAGAGAAAACAAACAGAACGAGGGAGAGGAGGGGACGATTCATAAAGGCGGCTCATAACGATGACACCCGCTGACGATTGGCAATTGAAAACACCGGAAATATCAGATGGATTTTGAAATGCCGGAAGCACCGGATCCCGAAGGGAAAGGCTCCTCCATCCCTCCTCAGGAAGCGTTCGATTTTCCCGCATCCGGAATTTCCCGTTTGACCGGGCCGGGAAAATTCCTAGGCTCTCGGGCGTGAACCTCCTTCTCAACGGCTATTTGCTGCGCCCCCTTCTTCTAGGGTTGGCCTCCCGTTGACCCATCCCCACCTGCCACTTTTGTTCACAGGCCCGCCCGTTTTTGAGGCGCTGCCACCCTTTGTTCACCTTTTCCTATTTTAAAAAATGCATCCGAATTCTCTCTCGAAATACCGGCCTTTCCCGCCGGTTTCCCTGCCCGACCGCACCTGGCCCGACCAGATCCTCGACCACGCGCCGCAGTGGTGCTCGGTGGATCTCCGCGATGGCAACCAGGCCCTGCCGCAACCGATGTCGATCGAGGAGAAGCTCGAATTTTTCGACCTGCTCGTGCGGGTGGGCTTCAAGCAGATCGAGGTGGGCTTTCCATCCGCCGCGGACACGGAGTTCAATTTCCTGCGCCGCTTGATCGATGAAAACCGCATCCCGGAGGATGTGACGATCCAGGTGCTCGTCCAGACGCGCGAGGCGCTCATCCGCCGCACCTTCGAAGCCATCGACGGGGCGAAGCGAGCGATCGTCCACATCTACAATTCCACCTCTCCGTTGCAACGGCGGGTGACCTTCGGCGATGCGTCGCGCGAATCGATCAAACAGATCGCGGTGGACGGTGCGGAACTGGTGAAGAAGCTCGTGCCCACGATTCCGCGCACGGAGGTGGTGTTGCAATATTCTCCTGAGTCGTTTTCCGACACGGAACTGGATTTCGCCTTGGATTGCTGCAACAGCGTCATCGACGTCTGGCAGCCGACGCCGGAACGGAAGATGATCGTCAACCTGCCCGACACGGTGCAATGGACCACGCCGAACATCCACGCGGACATGATCGAGTGGATGTGCCGGAATCTGAAAAACCGCGAATCGCTCGTCGTTTCCCTGCACACCCACAATGACCGCGGCACCGGTGTCGCGGCGACCGAACTCGGCCTGATGGCGGGCGCGGATCGGGTGGAAGGCACGCTTTTCGGCAATGGCGAGCGCACGGGCAATCTCGACATCGTCACCGTCGCGCTGAACCTGAATAGCCATGGCGTGGCGACGGGACTCGATTTCTCCGACCTCCAGTCCATCCGGAACGTTTACGAGCGGGTCACCCGCCTGACCGTCCCGGAGCGCCAGCCATATGCCGGTGAACTTGTCTTCACCGCATTTTCCGGTTCGCACCAGGATGCCATCAAGAAGGGTCTGGACCGCCGGGAAAAGGAAACCGCCTCGGAACCCGAGGTGCCATGGGGCGTGCCTTACCTGACCATCGATCCGCAGGACATCGGCCGCTCTTATGAGGCGATCATCCGGATCAATTCGCAGTCGGGCAAGGGCGGGGTCGCCTACGTCCTCGACCGCGAGCATGGTTTCGATCTGCCGAAGACGATGCACCCGCAGGTCGGCAAACGCATTTATGATCTCGCTGACGAACACGGGCGCGAGCTGTCCACCGACGAAATCCGCGAGGCTTTCTTCCGTGAGTTCGTGAATCTGGCCAGTCCGCTTGATGTGACCGACTACGAACTCGTCCACCACACCACCGAGCGCGGGCAGGTCCAGTGCAAGGCGAGCATCACGCTGGATGGAGAGGTGAAAACCGTCGAAGGCTTGGGCAACGGTCCGATCAACGCCTTCGTCCACGCGCTGGAGGGCATCGGCCTGAAGGATTTCAAGGTCACCGACTACCGCTCGCATGCCGTGCGCGGAGGCTCGGACGCGAACGCCGCCGCCTACGTCCAGCTCCAGGCGGAGGACGGCCGCATCCTCTGGGGCGCGGGCGTGGACCCGTCGATCGAGATGGCGGGTCTCAAGGCGTTGGTCACCGCGTGGAACCTGCTGCGGTAGATGACGGACGAGAGATGATCTACGGGTGAACATTTCCTCGTAGATCATCGCCCGCATTCATCACTCATCGATCCTTTCCTCCCCTTTTTGAGGCCTTGACCGTGGCCACGACTCCCGTGAGCTTCCCCCAATCATAGAAAACCCTCCATCCGTGGCGAGATTGCTCGCCGTCGTGGCTCACTGCGCCCTCGTCCTGCCTGTCTCGGCGGAGCTGACGAACCGTTGGTCTTTCGGCAATGACGCGGGATCGGCCCCCGCCGGCACCACCGTGAGCGACCGCGTGGGTTCTTCCGCCGCGACCGTGGTGGGCATGAACGCGAGTTTTACCGGAACGTCGCTCACCTTGCCCGGTTCGACGACCGGCAATCAGACACCTGCCGCCATTTCGGCTTACGTGGATCTGCCCAACGGACTGATTTCCTCGAAGACCAATCTCACCGTGGAAATCTGGGCCACGCCGATGTCGGTGAAAAACTGGCAGAGGCTTTTCGACTTCGGGCGCATGGCCAGCAACAACGGCCAGTTGAGCGCGAACGCCCGTGGAGACGGTGCGTCGAGCGGTGAAATCCTGCCCACGGCCACCGCGGCCCCGGCGAACGCCACCTCGAGCGACGACCTCGCCATGGCATTTCATCGTGACAACACCGCGAACACGCAGCGTGTCATGGCCAAGCTGGACGGGGCCGCGGAACTCGGCAGCAACACAGGTGCGGCTCTGGCAGCCGGGACCCAGTATCACTTCGTGTGCACCTTCACCGACGGCGCGGGGGGCGCCGGTGCGTCGGGGGGGCAGGTGGCATGGTATTTGAATGGGACGCTCATCTCCACGCTGGACGTCAATTTCCATCTTTCCGAGATCCAGGACCGCAACAACTGGCTGGGCCGGTCGATGTACACGGCGGACAGCAACGCGAACATTTCCTACAACGAGGTGCGGCTCTACAACCACGCCCTCACCCCGGCGGAGATCTCCGCCAATCTCACGGCCGGTCCCGACAATCTCGGCGAGCCCGAGGTCGTCCCCGCACCGGTCCCTGACCACCTCTGGACTTTCACCACCCAGGCGGATTCGGAAGCTTCCTCCGGCACGGCATTCACCGACAGTCTGGGCGGGAAAATCGCGACGTTGCGCGGCAATGGCGGCTCTCTCACCGGTGGTGCCGTCGTCCTTCCCGGCAGCACGACCGGCAATCAGACCGCGGCGACCATTTCCGCCTATCTGGATCTGCCGAACGGCATCGTCACCGCCACGCCGAGCGTGAGCTTCGAGGCATGGGCCGCGCCGTTGTCATCGAAAAACTGGGCTCGTCTTTTCGACTTCGGACGCTGTGTCTCATCCCACGGAGCGGGCGCGGCTCCAGGTGAAATCCTGGATACCGCCGTCGCTCCGGGAAACACCTCCGCCTACGACAACCTCAGCCTCACCTTCAACAACGCGGGAAACATGAATTCCCAACAATTGGAGGGCCAGTATGACGGCAATCCCGCGCAATACACCTTCACCACCGCCGCCACCACGGCGGGCACGAAGTATCATTACTTCTTCGTCGTCGAGGACACCTCCACCGGCTGCCAGGTGCGGTGGTATCGGAATGGCGCGCTGCAGAATACCGCGAACTTCGCCTTCCATCTGTCTGGCATGGAAGACGTGAACAACTGGATCGGCCGCTCGATGTACACGGGGGATTCGAATTCACATCTTTCGCTCGACGAACTCCGCATCTACCGCCGTGTCGTGACCCCGGCGGAAATCCTCGCCAGCTATGCCGCCGGGCCGGATCCGACCATCGGTCCGCCGGAGCCACCGGTTCCCGCACCACTGCCGTCGCGGCGCTGGAGCTTTGACTCCCCCGCTGGAAACGCCGTTTCCGGCACTGAATTCCTCGATACCGCTACCGGAGAAATCGCCACGGTCCGGGGAAACGGAGCCACCACCAACGGCACCGAGCTCATCCTGCCATCCACCGCCACCACCGGGAACCAGTCCGCCACCAACATCTCCGCCTATCTGGATCTGCCGGATGGAATCATCTCCTCACGCCCGAGCATGACCGTCGAGGCGTGGCTCACTCCGCTGTCATCGAAAAACTGGCAGCGTATCTTTGACTTCGGAAACACCACCTTCACCAGCGGGCCTGGTGCTTCCACCGGAGAAATCATCGACGGCCCGAACGCACCGGGAAATTTTGTCTCGAACGACAATCTTTTCCTTTCGCTCAACAACGGCGGAACGCTCGGTTCGAACCGGGTCGAGGCGAAGCTGGCGAACGGGGCCGCCACCGCATTGAACACGGACCTTTCCTCCACCACCACCGTCGGCACCCAGTACCAGTTCACCATGACCGTCGCCGATGGCGCGGGTGTAAGTGGTGCGACGGGTTGCCTGGTGAAATGGTATCGCAACGGCGTGCTGGGCGGCTCCATCGATCTGCCCTACCGCCTGCCGGATCTCCACGACGTGAACAACTGGATCGGCCGCTCGATGTGGGCCGCCGATTCGAACGCTCATTTCAGGCTCAACGAACTCCGCCTCTACGATCGCGCCATCTCCGCCGCGGAGGTGAATTCATCCTTTGCCGCGGGTCCGGATGCCGTGTTTCCCCCACCTGTCGCGGCGGGTGACGAGGCGACCATCCACCCGGATCAGAAGGTGCTCGTGGACGTGTTGGAAAACGACACCGGAGGACCGCTGCCCGGAACTTTGGAAATTCTCATTCCTCCCGCCACCGGGACCGCCACGGTTTCCAATGGAAAAATCCTCTATGCCCACCATGGCGCCGGAACGGCACCCGTCACATTCACCTATCGCGTGGGAAATATCAGCGGGAACACCGCGACAGGCACCGTCACCATCCGCTTTTCAAACAGCCTCCGTCTCACCAATGAAAAACTCGCCATGCCCGCGGCTCCGCCGACGAACGCCTGGCAGCTTGTGGAGGGATTGCCCGGTCTCACCTTCAACCAACCTCTCTGCCTCACCTCTCCACCGGGTGACGCCAGGAGGTTGTTCATCTGCGAGCGGATGGCGAAGATCAAGCTCGTCCCGGACGTGACGGCGACCTCGCCGACCCAGAGCACCTTCCTGGATCTGCAGACGGCCATCGCCGGACGCACCCCCACCGAGACCATCGAGGGTGGAGGGAATGCCGAGCATGGTTTGCTGGGTCTCGCCTTCCATCCGCAGTATGCGTCCAACGGTTATTTCTACGTCGCCTACACCGTCCGCATCAGCACGATCTACTACCAACGCATCTCGCGCTTCCGTGTCGGTTCTGATCCGGCTGTGGCTGATCCATCCTCCGAACTGATCCTGCTCCAGCAGCTCGACGAGGGTTCGAACCACGACGGCGGAGACCTCCACTTCGGCCCCGCGGACGGCTATCTTTACTACGCCGCGGGAGACGAGGAGAACCCGAACGATTTCCGTCTGAACAGCCAGAAGGTGAACAAGGACTTCTTCGGCGGTGTGTTCCGCATCGATGTGGACAAGAAGCCCGGCAACCTCGAACCCAATCCACACGCTGCGATTCCCACCGACGGCGGGATCGCGCGGTTTTCCGTTCCCGCGGACAATCCCTACGTCCACACCAGCCTCGGCGGCACATGGGATGGCACTTACAACGGAGTGGAAATTTCTCCACTCGCGAACATCCGCACCGAGTTCTGGGCCACCGGATTGCGTCACGTCTGGCGCATGTCATTCGACTCCGTGACCGGCGACCTCTGGGCCGGAGACGTCGGCCAGGACACCTATGAGGAGGTGAACAAAGTGGTCAAAGGCGGCAACTACGGTTGGGTTTATCGCGAAGGAAAACACAACACCGCTTTCACCAATCCCGTGCCGCCGGCCAAGCCCGCGGGATTCACCAGCATCGATCCCGTTTACGAATACGTCCACGCCGCCATCTCCGGGGATGCGAATTTCAAGGGGAACTCCGTTGTGGGAGGATACGTCTATCGGGGAACGCGTTATCCATCGCTGGTGGGCACTTATGTTTTCAGCGACTCTGTTTCGGGTCATGTCTGGCAGATGGACACGGCGACGGGGGCCGTAGGCCGCCTGACGGGCTTGCCCGGTGCCTATGGGGTTTTTTCCGCCCAGGGGATCGATCCCTCGAACAAGGATCTGTTTTTCTGCGCGTATCTCACCGGGAAAATCATGCGCCTCACCACGGGCAGCACGGCGAACGACGGATTCCCGAAAACCCTGACCGCCACCGGATTGTTCTCGGATCTCACCGACCTGTCACCCGCGCCCGGCCTGCTTCCCTACCAGCCGAACCTCACGTTCTGGAGCGACTTCGCGGTCAAGCGTCGCTGGTTCACCATTCCCGATGCCGGGAGCAGGATGACCTGGAGCAAGGACGGAAACTGGACCTGCCCCACGGGCATGGTCTGGGTAAAGCACTTCGACCTCGAACTCAGCCGGGGAAATCCGGCGACCAGGAAACGCATCGAGACCCGCGTCCTCGTGAAAACCGATACCGGCAGCTACGGAGTCAGTTACCGTTGGAACGAAGCACAGACCGAAGCGACCCTGGTGGAGGATGCGGGAGCGGAGTTCGATGTGGCCATTGACGACCACGGCACGCCCCACACCCAACGCTGGCAGATCCCCAGCCGGTCGAGCTGCCTCACCTGCCACACGCCGCAGGCCGGGCACGCGCTTTCCTTCAACACCCGCCAGCTCAACATGGATTTCAACATCAACGGCTACGGTGGAAACCAGTTGGAGACCCTGACAAACAACGGTTTTCTCACAAATGCCCCGGACCCCGTGGCAACGCTCGCCCGCCACGTCCGGCCGGAGGAAACGCAGTATCCGCTGGAGCAACGGGCCCGCTCCTACTTCGCCGTGAATTGTTCCTACTGCCATCAGGCGGGTGGCAGTGTCGGTGGATTCTGGGATGGCCGCGCCCATCTGACGCTTGAGGAAACCGGGCTCATCCACGGTGCCGCGGTGAACAACGGCGGGAGTTCGCTGAACCAGTACATCGTGCCCGGCGACACCACCCACAGCATCGTGCTCAACCGCATGGCCGGAACCAACGGCTTCGGACGCATGCCCCCGCTGGGGAGCTCGGAAACGGACCCCGCCAACATCCAGCTCATCACCGAGTGGATCAACAACGAGCTGCCGAACCGTCCGCTTTACGACCAATGGCGCGATGGATTCTTCAGCGTGTTCGACTCGAAAGGGGACAAGAACGCCGACCCGGACGGAGACGGCGTCACCAACTATCAGGAATACCTGTTGGGCAGCTCACCTCTCTCCGGCGGCGGATCATGGCAGGCGGCCATTTCCGATGGTTCATTGAACTTCCTCAGGAAATCCCATCGCTATTATTCCATCCAGACCAGTAACGAGCTGGGCCAATGGCAGCCATGGTCCATCCCGGAATTGGAAAACAGCTACAAAGCCACCGACGAGCCGATTCAGATCCCGTTGCCTGAGAGCCCCGATGGCAGGCAGTTCTTCCGCTTCAAGGTGAGCGAGCCGTGAGATGCTGCGGTGGTGCTTGGGCCCACGCTCGCAATTCCGCTTCGTAGGTGTCCATTCCGTTCCACAGCACTTTTGGCAGGAGATCTCCGAATGCGTTCACCTCGGCGACCACGAAACGGCGGAAGGAGGAATCCACCATGAGATCAACCGCAAGGTAATGGCATCTGGAAAAGCAGACTGCGGCAGCTTCCGCTGTGCGCATTGCGGCAAGCCATTTCGCCTCTCCCAGCTGGGTTCGTACCGCATCCGCATCACCGCGCTGGTTTCCAAGATGGAGGTTGGTGATCGGAGAGCGGCTGGTTCTCACCACAACGTGGGCGGCTTGTCCGGCAATGACAAGAATCCGCAGATCATAAGTCCGTCCACCGATGGAAGCCTTGGGAATCCATCTTTCCGCCATCGCACGCTCTTGGCAGATGGCATCCACCCGTTCGCGGATTTGTGACAGATCCTTGAGTTTTTCGAGACGCAGGGAATTGTGGACATGCTGATTTCCAGAAAAAACCGCCGAGGTGGTGGCTTGCCAGCGGTTCCGGCCGTCTGTTTCCAAAGCGATCACTCCGGAGGCGGATGAACTGTGACATGGCTTGAGGAAAACCCGGGACAGTCCGGCTTCGCTCATGCGGTTGTGAAGATCCTGGAAGTCTCTGCAAATTCCCAGATTCTTGGCGATCGGAACTCCGGCATCATGAAGAAGCTCCTGAGTGGCAGCCTTGTCGAATGCCACGGCAATGTCCAAAGGTTCGTTCATGATCGGGACGCCTGAAACATCAGCCGCGGATTGGATGATTCCCAAGGCCGAGAACCAGCCGTGATACCATTGTCGCTGCAATCGCACGCGCCCGGGATCTTCCTCAAGGTTCCCTGCGTCTGCTGCGGAAATCCAAGGCCAGAGATTCTCCACCTGGGACGTTCCACTTCCCAAGCAGATCAACCGCCGTTCCACTTCAAAATCCTCACCTGCGGACTCGATACGCAAGGCGCATGCTCCCTGCAGATGTTCATGAAGCGGGAAATCATCCCGCAGGACGTTGATCCATGGCAGTATCAGGGGCTCCGGATGCCCAACCCTTACACAGGCGTCCCGGAAGAACGCCGCACGCCGGTTCCCGGGGTTGCAGATGAGGGCGATGCGTCCGCTCATCTATTCGCCCACCGCCACGTAGCGGTAAATTTCTCCATTATATTCGTCCGGTTTTTCCTGTCCGTCCACGTCCACCTCGATGCCGAGAGACTGAAAACGGTTGGCCACGGATTCCGAGATGAAGTTCCTGTGGAGATTGAGTTTTTTGAGATTTCTCACCCGTGGGCTGTCCAAAAGCTTTGCCGCGCCTTCGTCAGTCATGACACCAAGTGAGAGATCCAGGGATTCCAGTTTGTCCAATATCGGAGAGTCTGCCAGCGCTGTGGCGATTTCGTTCTGGATGTCGCTGTTTCCAAGCGCGAGATGTTTCAGTTTCGGAAAAATCTCCGGATTCAAAAGCGGCAGGACATCCGTCAGGGAACCGTCGAATCCGTATTCGTCCGTTCCAAGCCACAACTCGAGACGCTCCAATTCGGGAAATGCGGAATCCGCGATGCCATGCAGCACCGCCTTCGGCATGCCGCCGGTTTCGATGATCAACCGCTTGAGTCCCAGATGTCGGCAGGGCTGGAATGCGAGTCCGTCCTGCCCGCGGGACCGCAGTTCCTCCAATTCAGGGAAAATCCGCAGGACCCGCGAAATGTCGCCCTGTTGGATCCACGACATCTCGTTCTCTTCCTGGGTGATGTCACCGAGAAACATTCCCCGCAGCTTGGGAAGCTTGGCACGGCCTGATTCCAAGAGGTCGAGAAACGCCTCCTGCCCCGTTTCTCCGCCTGCCTCGTCGGCCATTCCAAAAATGATCGCCACCGTATCCGCGACTTCGGGCGATTCCAGGTAGCGTTGGAAATGTTCGAGCGGGCTTTCTTCCGCATCATAGGAATAACCGAAGCGATAGATGGCCCCGGAAGGCTGGAATCGCGTGTCGCCCGAGGCTTCTTCGACCGGCAGGCCGAACCAATTTTCAAGATGCGAATCGTTGAGCATGGAAGAGATGGTTTTTGATCGAAAGCTCTGATTCAGATGACATGATCCGTCGGCGATGCAAAGTTTTTTCCCGGATATCAAAGCCGTCGCCTTCGATTTGGACGACACCTTGTTTGACCGGGAGGAGTCTGTTAGGTCGTTGCTGGGTTCATGGCTCGGCCCTGTTCCGTCCGGAACCATGGAGGAAATTTTATGGCGGGATGCGGGCGGCCATTCTCCCCGCGAACTTTTTTTTGACTGGCTCGGAAAGACTTTTCCGGGACTGGGCGATGATCTGTGGAGGCGCTTCCGGGAGGAGATTTCCGCGCATGTCATGGTTGATCCGGCCGCTCGCGGGTTGTTGGAGCAAATTGCCTCCAGCGGTCTTTCCCTTGGCTTGTTGTCGAATGGCGGCACGGTCCATCAGTTGGCCAAGCTGCAAGCCACCGGACTGGCCGGGTATTTTCTGCCGGAGCGCGTTCTCATTTCCGAAGCGCTTGGTATGGACAAGCCGGATCCCGGGGCATTCGTCGCTTTGACCGGAGTGCTGGGCTTGCCCCCGGAGCACATTCTTTTCATTGGAGATGATCCTGTGTTCGATGTCGCAGGGGCGAAGTGCGCCGGATTGAAGACCTGCTGGCTGAGAAGGCGTAATGGGAGTGGAAACTGTGGAGATGCAGATCTCGCGATTGATTCATTGTTTGAATTGATGAACCCCTTCCGGCGATTGGCGATGCTGGACAAGGCAATCCCCGACGTTTAGCTCATCACATGCCTCCGGACATGAATCAGCTTCTCGGCACACACGATCTGGTCTGGGTCGTGCCGGATGCCTTGCGATTTGATGTCGCGGAGCGGGAAATGCGAAATGGCGGCACGCCGAATCTGGCCGCGCTTTTTCCCAGCGGCTGGGAAAAACGGCACTCGCCAGGGAGTTTCACCTTTCCGGCGCATCAGGCGTTTTTCGCGGGATTCCTGCCGACGCCTGCGGACCCGGCAGCTGATAGACAACGGCTTTTTGCGGCACGTTTCGCGGGCAGCGAGACCGCCGGTGCAGGCACGGTGTTGTTTGACGAGCCGGACATCGTCCATGGTTTGGAGGCGAGGGGCTATCATACATTGTGCATCGGAGGAGTGGGTTTCTTCAACCGCCAGACGGAGCTCAGCAGGGTGTTACCCGGCTATTTCGCGGAGAGCCATTGGTCCGAGGAAACCGGCGTCACCCATCCGGACTCCGCTCGCATCCAGTTCGAACTCGCGGCGCGCCGGCTTGGCGAGATACGGGTGGACCAGAAGGTTTTCCTGTTCGTCAATCTCAGCGCGATCCACCAACCGAACCGGCATTATATTCCCGGTGCCAGGGAGGACAATCTGGCAACCCATGCGGCGGCGCTGCGGGAGGTGGACAGCCGGTTTCCGATCCTGCTGGAAGCGTTGAAATCCCGAGGCCCGGTTCATTTGCTGGTATTTTCCGACCACGGCACGCTTTACGGTGAGGATGGATTCACCGGACACCGCTTCGGCCATCCTGACATCTATACCGTGCCGTATGCAGCGGCTCTTCTTCCCTGACAATCATGCCGCACACACTTGCCGAGCGCCTCTCCGATGATCCCTATCAGGGCTATGCCTACGCTTATCCGCACAAGACCGCCTATCGGCACTTTGACAAATCCATTCCGCTGCGGAACCTGTGGCAAGGGGAGGATCGGGACTCGCTCTTTCTGTATGTGCATCTCCCGTTTTGTGAAATGCGTTGCGGCTTCTGCAATCTCTTCACCACCACGAATCCCGCGGAAGGCCTTGTGCAACGTTATCTCGCCGCACTGGAAACCCAGACGGCTTGTACTGTGGAAGCGCTCGGGCAGCATGGCTTTGTCCGGGGCGCGATCGGTGGAGGCACGCCCACGTTTCTAACACCAGATGAGCTGGGACGGCTTTTTGAAATGCTTGACCGCCATTGTTCGCTTTTGCCCGGGATGCCTCTTTCATGTGAGCTTTCCCCCGCCACGGCGGATCCCGAAAAACTCGCGGTTCTGAAAGCTTGCGGTGTCACGCGCGCCAGCATCGGTGTGCAGAGTTTCATCGAGAGCGAGACCCGGACGCTCGGCAGGCCGCAAAAACCCGCCACCGTGCACCAGGCGTTGGGACGGCTCCGGGACGCGGCGTTTCCGGTATTGAACATTGATCTGATCTACGGAGCGGTGGGGCAGACGGTTGTTTCCTGGGAGGAATCGTTGCGGGCCGCTCTCGAATACTCGCCGGAGGAAATTTTCCTTTATCCGCTTTATGTGCGACCGTTGACAGGACTGGACCGCATCGGACGTGATCCATCCGATCTGAGGCTGGATCTGTATCGGGCGGGCCGGGATTTCCTGCTCCAGCGTGGTTACCGGCAGATTTCCATGAGGCTTTTCCGTCGGATCGGATGCGCTGCGGAAGATGGGGGATCCGCGGCCTATTGTTGCCAGGAGGATGGGATGGTGGGGCTTGGCGCGGGCGCGAGGAGTTATACCAGACACGTGCATTATTGCACCGAATACGCGGTGGGGCGCGGCGGCATCATGGAAATCATCGGAGACTATGTGGACAGGAGCGCCGCCGAGCATTCCTCAGCGGTTTATGGTTGCACCCTCGACACGGCGGAGCAGAAACGCCGTTACGTCATCAAGTCCCTGCTTCGTGCCGATGGATTGTGCGCTTCCGCATACGCGGATTATTTCGGCACGGAATGCCTTATGGATTTTCCGGAACTCGGTGAGCTCGAAAGTTCGCCGCTCGCCACTTGGTGTGACGGTGTGTTGATTCTGACGGATGCGGGGTTCGAGCGGGCGGATACCATCGGCCCATGGCTCTATTCCACTGTCGTGGCGGATGAAATGCAGCACTATCAGTTCGCATGAGCCACAGATGGAACATCCTCTATCGCGGTCCGCTTTCGAGCTGCAATTACGCGTGTGACTATTGCCCGTTCGCCAAGACGCGGAACACCGGTGAGGAATTGCGGGATGACGCGGCGAAGCTCACACGTTTTATCGACCAGGTGGAACGCCGCGAAGATCGTGAGATCGGCGTGCTCTTCACGCCATGGGGGGAGGCACTGGTCCATCGTGCCTATCAGCAGGCATTGCTCCGGTTGGGACGCATGAACCACGTCTATCGAGCCGCGATCCAGACCAATCTGGCGTGCTCTCTGGATTGGTTGGAAGAGGCTGACCGGGATACCGTGGCACTCTGGTGCACGTTTCACCCGACGGAGACCACCGTGGGAAAGTTCGCCGCAAAAATCCACCGGCTGCGGGAAACGGGTATCCGTCACAGTGTCGGCGTGGTAGGATTGAAGGAACATCAGGCGGATATCGCCGCCCTTCGCTCCGCTCTGCCGGAGGATACTTATTTATGGGTAAACGCCTACAAGCGTGTGGCGGACTATTATGGTGCGGAGGACGTCGAATTCCTGCGCTCGATCGATCGCCTGTTTCCCATCAACAACCAACGTCATCCGAGCCGGGGGCTGCCCTGCCACTCCGGGCACGCGAGTTTCACCGTGGATGGTGATGGAATGGCGCGCCGCTGCCATTTCATTGCCAGTCCGCTGGGGAGCTTCTACGATGCGGACTTCGACAAGTTCCTGGCTCCGTCGCCTGTCCCGTGTGTCAACGACACCTGCGGCTGTCATATCGGGTATGTGCATCTGCCGCATCTCGGATTGGATGAGGTTTATGGCGATGGGATTTTGGAACGTATACCGATGGGTTGATGGCGTTTGCCCTTTGAAAAAATTCGAAGCCTGTCAGTTGTTTCTCCTGTCATCACCATGACGCCGATGTGTCACCCCCGATCATGACATCACTCACCCATGCAAGGAAGGCGCTTGAGGAAGCGGAGGCACTGTTGATCACCGCGGGAGCGGGGATGGGTGTGGATTCCGGACTGCCGGATTTCCGTGGCAACGAGGGGTTCTGGAAGGCATACCCGCCGCTGGCGGCCAGAGGGATTGCCTTCCACGACATCGCCAATCCGGGATGGTTTGAGGAAGATCCGGCGCTGGCCTGGGGATTCTATGGACATCGCCTCAATCTCTACCGCCGGACGTTGCCCCACGAGGGATTCGGGATGTTGTTGGAAGCCGCGCTCCGGATGAAGGCCGGCTATTTCGTGGTGACTTCGAATGTGGATGGCCATTTTCAGAAGGCCGGGTTTTCGCCGGACAACATCCTTGAGATCCATGGTTCCATCCATCACCTGCAATGTCGGACCGCATGCAAGGCAGGCCTCTGGTCGGCGGATGGATTGGAAATCGAGGTGGACCTGGAAAGTTGCGAAGCAACCTCCAAATTGCCATCGTGTCCGGCCTGCGGGGAGATGGCCCGCCCCAACATCATGATGTTCGGTGACTATTGGTGGCTCGGGAAGCGGGAAAAGGAACAGAGGGCCGCCTACGACCGCTGGCTGGAGTCGGTGCGGGGGAAGCGGCTGGTGGTGGTCGAGTGCGGTGCCGGCACCGCTATCCCTAGCATCCGGATGCTGTCCTCCAGAGTTGCGGAAGCGCCGGAAGCAACGTTGATCCGGATCAATCCGCGTGACTGCGACGTCGGCCCCGGAGAAATTTCTCTGCCGGTCGGCGCGCAGGAAGGGATCCGGCAGCTCCTCACGCCTTGAAAAATCCTGCGGTGGTCACAACTCCGCCAGCGTTCCCTCGGTGACGCCGAGTTTTTCAAGGGCGTGCACCTTGTCGATGAGGTCGAAGGCGTCCGATTTTCCTGAGAGGAGATCCTGGTAGGCGCGGATGGTTTTTGCTGCGTCGTCGGTTTCGTCCAACAACTCGATGCGGAAACGTGAGAGTCCGGCTGCGCGCAGGTGTTCGTAGTAGCGGGCGCCGGTCTGGGCCTTGCCGTTGAAGAGGGTGTTGCGGCAGCCGACGTCGGCCTGCAGGCGGTGGAGCTGGCCGACGCGGTCGCGCAGGTGCACGACGTGCGATTCACACGGGCGGCCGCAGTCCTTGTAGGTCGTCCCCTTGCTGAGGAAGGTGCAGAACACGCAGTGCTCCATATGGAACATCGGCATGTGCTGGTGCAGCGTGAGCTCGAACCACTCCGGCGGCGCGCCCGCCAGCAGGTCCAGCACCTGGCCGATGTTCAGGTCGTAGGAAATGGTGAGGTGGTCGAGGGACGCATTCTCCATCAGCAGTTTCGCTGTGATCGGGTTGGCGACATTGAGGGAGAAGTCGCCGATTTTTTTCAGGTCGTGGCGGTCCTTGTAGAAGTGGAGTGATGCGAGGTTGCGGAGCAGCAGGCCGTCAGGCGCGGCTTTTTCAATCAGTTTCAGGTAGCCCATCTCGCCGGGCTTGAGGATGCGGGGAGTGGCGAGATGAATCGCCGAGTCCGATGTTCTGACGAGCGCGACCGCTTCCTTGTAGCGGCGGGGGTCTTCGAAATCGCAGTAGAGGGTTTCCACTCCGCATTCGAGCGCCGAGGACACCTGGTCCATGGTGCGGCAGAGCACGGACAGGTGTGGAGCGGTGGAAGTGGCGGACCGGGTGACGGCGGGCAGAAGATCCCGATGGGTGGTGGTGATCTTCGGCGGTTCCGGCTTGATGGCTGCGGCGTCCTCAAGCTGTTTGACGAGCGCGCGGCGGAGCTGGTTAAGGGCGGAAACGGCGATGTGGCAGTTTCCCTGCAAACGGTTGTCGAGCGAGCCGAGTTCGAAGGATGAGTCGCCGAGCCGGCCCAATTGCTCGGCGAGCTTTTCCGCTCCCAGCGGATGTTTTTCCGCCTCCAGAAGGGCCATGGCCGAGGATTCCGAGAAGGTGCGGCCGGCATATGCCGCCGCCACGGTGATCGGTTCGCCGGGTTGGCCGGTGACGACGAAGTGCAGCGGCGTCTTTTTCTCAGCGGGTCGCGTGTTCTGCCAGAAGCGGCGGAGTTCGGAGTCGAGTTTCGGGTCGGACGTCTTGTAGAGCGTGTGGCCGGGCTTGATGCGGTCGAAGTTGATGCCGCTGTAGGTGAGGTGGAAAATGAGACGGTCCCCCTCGATGACCCAGATGCGGGCGCCTTGTTCGAGGTCGCGGTTTTCCCCCGCGTCGAAGACCACGCCATCGCCGGCGGTGAAGGGGACGCCTGTCAGATTTCCGAGACGGATCCAGCCGGGGCCGCAGTCGATGATGGTGCCCAGCAGCGGTCCTCGCTTTTTCCCAAATTTCCCGTGAGTGAGGTACGGGTGGTTCGTCCCTGCGAACCAACCGGTGCTGAGGCCGCGGGAAAAGGTCATTTCCAGCTCGTAGCGGTCGGAGGGAGTGATCGGCGATTCACTGTCGGAAATCGTTGCGTCGAGCGCCTTTCGATAGACCCGGGTGACGGCGGAGACGTATTCGGGGGATTTCAACCGGCCTTCGATCTTGAATGACTTCACTCCGGCCTTCACCAGTTGCGGGACGAGGTCCACCGCCGCGAGGTCCTGGGGGCTGAGCAGGTATCGCACCGCGCCGAGTTCGCGTTTCTCGCCATCGACGACGATTTCGTAAGGCATGCGGCAGGCTTGCGCGCATTCGCCACGGTTCGCGCTGCGCTGGCCGAGCGACTCGCTTGTCAGACACTGGCCGGAGTAGGCCACGCAGAGCGCGCCGTGCACGAAGACCTCCAGAGGGGTCTTGAGATCAAGGCTTTCGGTATTGTGTGCGTGGAACCGTTCGATTTCCTTGATGGAGAGTTCACGTGCGAGCACGGCGCGTTCCATCGGGAAAAGCGTCTCGGCGAACGCCAGTCCTTCGGGGGAGGTGATCGTCATCTGCGTGGAGGCGTGCAGTTCCACATTCGGGGCGACGGTGCGGGCGAGTTTCGCGAGGCCCAGATCCTGGATGATGAGCGCGTCCACTCCGGCGGCGGCGATTTTCCGGAGCTGCTCCTCCGCCGCTTTCAACTCGCTGGTGAAAATCAGGGTGTTCATCGTGACGAATCCCTTCACGCCGTGGCGGTGGAGGAAATCCATCAGCTCCACGAGATCCGCTTCGATGAAGTTGTCCGCACGGAGGCGGGCGTTGAACTTCGGCAGGCCGAAAAAGATCGCGTCCGCCCCGGCCGCCACCGCCGCACGGGCGCAGTCCCAGTTGCCCGCAGGGGCAAGGAGTTCAGGAGTCGTGTCAGGTGGAAGCGAAGGCATGAGGAAAGTGAAGCACGCCTGCCCGACTACGAACAGCCGAGAAAATGGCGACACTTTTCTGATTCATTCCGCGATTTTTCCTGAAAAGGGGTCGGAAATCGCGGATCCGCGAACCGGACGGATCAAAAACGACGGGTTGTCCCGTCTTGAAGATTCGCCAGGTCCGTGTGTCTGTTCCTCAGATCTGGTATCCGCTTGTGTCGCCGCCACGAGCGACCGCGGTGGACATGCGGGGCACGAGTTCCACCGGCATCCGCTCCATCTTCGGCTTGGCGGCCTTGGTTTGTTCGATGCGTGAGACGATCATCCGGGCCGCTGCAAGTCCCATGCTGTAAGGCTTTTGCTTCACGGTGGTGAGGGCCGGCGTGAGACGGCTGCCGAAGCTCTCGTTTCCATAGCCGATGACCGAGAGGTCCTCTGGAATCCTTTTGCCGAGAGCGGCGGCCTCGCGATAGACATCCTCGGCGATCTCGTCGGTCGCGCAGAAAACGGCGGTCACCTTGTCCAGGCATTCCAGCGTCTCGCGAATATACGTCCTTCGCGATTGCGTCACCGGGAGCTCCACAAAATGCGGCTTCACGCCGGGCGCGCGGCGCAGCACTTCGGCAAAGCAGGAACGGCGGTCCCTCGCCCAGGACTCGGAATTCGGCCCGGCGAAATGCAGGATCTCCTTGTGTCCCAGCGAGAGCAGGTGGTCCACGACCGCCTCCGCTCCCTGTGCTTCGTCCGTTTGAACGACGTCGGCGCGGAAGGAATCCGGCAGCATGGAATCGATGGTCACCAGCGGCAGATCACGGCGTTTCAGGTCGGAAATATGGGTGCGGTACAAATTCGCGAACCATGGCCAGAGAATCGCGCCATCCACCCGCCAATCCATGAGCCGCTCGATCTGGCGGAGTTCCAGGACCTCGTTGGTCTGCGGCATCTGGTGCTGAGACCAGAGGGCGAGCGGCACATAGTCATGCTCGGTGAGACCGTCATGGATGCCGTGCAGCACGTCCGACCAAAAGCTGTTGGAGGGCGGGACCATCACGCCGATCATGCGGGTGCGTCCGGAGCGGATGGCGTGGACCAGGTTGTTCGGCCGGTAGCCGAGCGCGTCCGCCGCGTCCATGACACGGGCGATGGTCTTGTGATTCAGTCCCTCACCCCCGCGCAGGGCGAGGGAGACGGTGGTTCGGGCGACACCCGCTTCACGGGCGATGGCGGATTGGGACACGGCGCGACGTTCGGCAATTTGTTGCATGGCAGATGCAAGCACGGGAACCGCTCTCCCGCCACCGCCGGGTATTCTCGGCTTTGGGTAAATCTCTTCCCGTCATTTCCCGAAACTTCCCCGGGGCAGGGGGGTTAATGGACCAGCTATCATCCTGCCATGCTGCCGAAAGCCGATCAAACCTGGACCATCTTCGAAGCCGCCCACCTGCTGAACCGTGCGGGTTTCGGCGGGAGTCCCTCCGATATCAGAAATTTCCATGGGCTGGGCCGGGAGAAGGCGGTGGAGTCCCTGGTTTCACCCGCAGAGCCCTTGGACGCCTTCCCGCTTCCGGAGTGGAGTTCCGACGAGCAGGTGGCGGAAGATTACAAGAAACTCATCGCCGGGCGGCAGGCCCTGCGGCAGCAGTCGCGCGGCCTCTCGCCCGAGAAGGCGGAGATGGCAAAACGCGAAGCCCAGCGCGCGGTACGGCGGGAATACCGCGAACGCGAGGCGGAGGCGCGGACGTGGTGGTTCCGCCGCATGCTGACGACAGAGGCTCCCCTGCGGGAGAAAATGACGCTTTTCTGGCACGACCATTTCGCCACCTCCGTCCAGAAGGTGAAGCAGACCGCACTGGTCGTGCGCCAGAACGATCTCTTCCGCAGACATGCCTTCGGCAGCTTCCGCGATCTCACCCAGGCCATCCTCATGGACCCGGCGATGACTCTCTACCTCGACACACAGAGTTCGAAAAAGGGCATGCCCAATGAGAATTTCGCCCGCGAGGTGATGGAACTTTTCACGCTCGGGGAAGGGAATTACAGCGAGCAGGACATCCGGGAGGCCGCCCGGGCCTTCACGGGATACCAGATCAACCGTGCCACCGGCACCGTCACCCACAACAAGAAACAATGGGACGGTTCCAATAAAACCATCTTCGGTAAAACCGCTCCCTACGACGGCAAGGGTGTCATCGATCTCATTTTCACGAAAAAGGAGACCGCGCGTTTCATGGCGGGAAAACTCTGGGAGTTCTTTGTTTACGAAAAGCCGAACGCCGCCGCTCTCGACGCGCTTGCGGAGGTTTTCCAGCAGGCGGACTTCCGGACCGGGCCACTGCTGCGGGAGATATTTCTCTCCCGCGAATTCTACGCCGCCTCCTCCATCCGCAGCCAGATCAAATGCCCCGTCCAGTATTCGGTCGGGCTGCTCAAACAACTTGAGATTTCCACCCCGCCCGCCGGCTTTCCGATCACCTCCGGAGAACAGCTCGGTCAGGTGCTCTTCATGCCGCCGAACGTGGCTGGCTGGGACTGGGGGCAGGCGTGGATCAACACGAACACCCTTCTCACCCGCTACAATCTCGCCGGATACCTCACAAAAGGGGCCGGAGAGACGGAAAAAGTCATGGCGAGTGAAAAGGTGAGGATGCCCGGGATGAAAGACACCCCCAAGCGGGCGGCCCGTGGCTGGGATGGACCGGACTACGAGAAGATCGCCCCCCGTCCCCTGCGCGAGAATCCCGAAAACCTCGTGGACTCGCTCATTTTCCGCTTCTTCCAAGGACCGCTACCCGAAAAAGCGCGCGGCCCGCTTGTCGAATACGCCATCGCCAAAAAAGGCGCCATCTTCACCAACAAGGAAACCGCCGAGCTGTGCCACCTCATGCTCAGCACACCCTATTACCAACTTTACTGACTACGCCATCCGATGAAAACACGTCGTGACTTCCTCCGAACCACCGTTCTCGGCGCCTCCGCCGCGTGGACAGTGCCCATGTTTGTCGAGCGCACCTTCGGCCAGCTTCATGAAGGTGCCCGTGACATCGCCATCCAGCCGGTGACCGGCAAGGATGACACCATTCTCGTCGTGCTCCAGCTCGCGGGCGGGAATGACGGTCTGAACACGCTCGTTCCTTATGCGGACGACGCCTACCACAAGGCGCGTCCCCGCATTGCGAAAAAGGAGAAGGACATCATCCGGCTGAATGACCACGTGGGCTTGAACAGCTCGATGCCGTTCCTTGGCTCGATGTTCAAGGAAGGGAACCTCGGAATCGTCCAGGGTGTGGGCTATCCGAATCCGAACCGCTCCCACTTCGTCTCCACCTCCATCTGGGAAACGGCGGATACCTCCAACCGTTCCGCCACGGGATGGCTCGGGCGGTATTTCGACAACGCCTGCCCCGGCGCGGATCCCACCGTCGGCATCAGCTTCAACAAGACGCAGCCGGAAGCCTTCGGCGCGGCGAAGAACCCCGGTGTCTGCCTGAATTCTCCCGAACTCTACCGCTGGATCCACGGCGGCGGTGAAAAGGCGCAGGCGGAGGAGTTTTTCGCCGAACTCAACCAGCCCGACGACCACGCGGACGATGACATGCCCGCCGACGGCGGTTCCATCGCCATGCCCGCCGGTGGAAAAACCGGTGGCATCGCAGGCGAGGGGAACCTGGCGTTTCTCGAACGCGTCGCGCTGGATGCCCGTGTCAGCTCGAAGACGATCCTCGAGCTCGCCGCGAAGCATAAGACGAACGTGCGCTACGACGGCACACCGCTCGCGCGGAACCTCAACCTCGTTTCCCGCATGATCGCGGGCGGCATGCCCACACGGGTTTACTACGTCAGCCACGGCGGCTTCGACACCCACAACCAGCAGGCGAACTCACATGACCGCCTGCTCGGACAGCTCGACAGCGCGCTCAAATCCTTCTTCGCGGATCTCAAGCAGCAGGGAAATGACAAGCGGGTCGTGCTCATGACCTTCTCGGAATTCGGCCGGCGCGTCGCGGAAAACGCCAGCGCCGGGACGGATCACGGAAAAGCATCCTGCCTTTTCCTGGCCGGAGCCGCGGTGAAAGGCGGCCTCCACGGCGTCCACCCGAGCCTGACGGATCTGTCGGAGGGAGACATCAGGCACACGGTGGACTTCCGCAGTGTCTATGGCGGCGTGCTGGGCGACTGGTTGAAAGCGCCGAAGATGAAACCCATCCTCGGGGCGGAATATCCGAAGATGGGTTTGATCGGCTGAGGTTCCCGGTGTTTCCGGAGATCCGGGCTCTGAAGCAGCGCAGCCGTCTTTGTCAATTTTCCGGATGAACAGGCCGCCCGGTGGCGTCGATCATGGTCGTCGTGAGCAATATCATCACACGGGAGCCATCCGGGCGTGTCTGCACCGCCACCCTCGTACCGTGATCATCGGTGTATCCGGAGTCTGAAACGTCCGACCGTTTCCGAACGATTGTTTTTTTTCCGGAACTGTCCAATTCGCCCGTGGTGTTGGTGAAGTTGAAAGCCACGTCGTGTCCGAAACCCAGTGCGCCGCCCTTTACTTGCAACACGGTTCCGACGTATTTCGGTTCGAGAGCGGCGGCTTCCTCATTCGCAGGTGTGACGAGCAGTTTGGTGAGTTTGATATCGACACTTTGGCCGTCTTTGCCTGTCACCGCAGGCATTGTCGCGACATCCACACTCCGCTTCTGAGACATTTGGCGTATCAGCAACTGGAGTTCCGAAGCTGTCATCCGCGGGTTGTAGGATGGAGTGAAGGCGAGATCCGAACCCATTTCGATGACATGGGTGACGAATTTGTGCTGCCGTGGAACGTCGCTTTTGAGCGAGTTCACCAGCGCGGAAATCATCTCGGCGTCGGAGGCGTTCGTCGTTTCCAACACCAACTCGTCCTGATGATTGAGAGACAGCCGCGTGGTTGGATCCAGCTCCAGCCCGGAAGCCTTGAGTATGTCATCGAGTGAAGACTCCGCGGTTGTCGCTTGCCTGCTGGAAAGGGCCGCATCTCCGTTCGGAGAAGAATCATCCGGAGAGGTCAGTCCGGCGCACTCACTCAAACCGGATTTGAAATAGGGCGACACGGTGAATTTCCGTTCCACATCCTTGCGTCCGGTTGCGAAAGATTCGAACCGGTACTCCGTCTTATCACGGTTGACCTTCATTCCGGCGTGAGTGGCAAGAAGCCGGATGGATGAATCCAAATTCCGGCTAGCCAGCTTGAGATGAAGCCGTTTGGAGCTGCCGGGTGAGATGTTGAAGGTCAGATGCAAGGGCACCTCGCCTGCTTTCCGGCAGGCCTCTTCGTAAGCACCCGTCAACTTGTGCAGTGCCTCGCCGAGTGTCAGTCCGTCGATTTCCACAGCCGGCAGGAAAAAATCTTTCAACCGCTCCGGCCCATGGGTGGGCCGTGGTTTGCCCGCATCGCGAACCACGGACTTGGTCTTGAGCGCGGAGGATTCTCCGCCAAGGCCGGTGGGATCGGGTTGGTATCCCCGGCGTGAATCCTGCGGATGAGCCGCCACACGCTTGTGAAGCCGGAACTCACGATTTCCACCCCACAAACAAGCAACGACAAGCAAGGTGGCGGCAGCGATGGGAATCCTTTTCTTCACTACCGGGCATGCTGGAAATCCACAGTGCCTTGGCAAGTGGATTTTTTGTAAGTGACTCATCCTCCGACTCCGAATCGGAGGATGAGTCTCGATTTACTTCAAAGTCACGATACCCACATCCAGCACCTGACCGCCGACCCCGTTGTGGCCGTGGGCGGAGAGGGTGATGGTGGCTCCGGGTTTCAGTTTTGCGGCGGCTTCCGGTGTGATTTCAAAAACCTCGTAGTCGCGCGTCTCGATGTTCGCGGCGCTCCAGGCGAGGATGCCGTTGATGTAAACCTCCGCTTTGTTGTCGTGGTGGACGAGCAGCCGGAGCTTCGCCCCGAGGTCATCCGGCAGCTTGATCTTGCGCCGGATCCAGATGTCCTTCGTGTCCCAGATGGTGTTGAGGATGCCATCGGTGCCCGGTGTCGTCGGCGTGCCGAAGGCGGATCTGCCTTCCGCCCACGCCGAGTCGTCGAAGTCGGGACTGACCCAGTCGTCACCGGGATCCGCCTTGGTCCATTTCCAGATGGCGGGCTGTTTGGCGGCGGTGGGGACGACTTCATCGTAGCCGGCGGTCAGTTGTTCCTTCGGCACGGGAAGGCTGCGGGCCTCTTCCGCGAAATCTCCGGCGGGTTTTGGTCCGATCCACACAGGCTGGGTGAAGGCTCCGTTGCCCGCGATGTCCCATGCCTCGAAGCGGACCCACGTACGTCCCTTCAGATCCAAGGGAATCCGCAGCTTCTTGCTGCCGAAGCCGTCTGTGTCGCTGAGGTCGATGCGCTGGCGGAAGATCTGTCTGCCATCGCCGGAAACCACGTTCGCAAAGGACATCGGGAAGGTCCACTCGACGTCGGCTTCCAGCATTTTTTCTCCGGAGTCGTCGGTGATCTCCTCACCGCTGGATTTCCCGGCGACGGAGAATTCCGGAATGAGGATCTCACCGGTGGTCGTGAAGAATTGTCCGCCGCGCAGGCTGTCGAGCAGGGGCTGCCAGCCCTCCTTGAACTTCGGCAGCGTGCCGAGCTTCACATAGTTGATGTTCATGTGGGCGTAGGTTTCGAAGTCAGGTTCCATCCGGAAGAGGTCCGACTCGCCGATGGCCTGCTTGCGCATTCCCCAGTTCGACGAATCATCCAGCAGGTCCAGCACCCGCCAGCCGAGCGTGGGACGTGAGAGGTCCGCAGGCATGGCCTTCCATGCCGCGCCGAGGAAGTGCTCGGACTTGTAGAAATCGCTCTTCTTGTAGCGGTCCGGGTAGCCGATCGACGCCTTGATACGTGCGTGGGCCGTCCACATGAGGCCTTTCTCCAGTTCCATCAGCTTGAGCACCTCTTCCGGGTTTCCGACGTGATAGACTTTTCCATAGCCCGGGACTTCCTCGATGAATGGTTTTTCCGCAGGGCGGTTCAGGACCCAGTAGATCGGTTTCGGAAACAGGCTGATCCAGTGGCCGCCGAGGTGCACGTTCGGCTCTTCGCCCGGCAGCATCAACAGCTGGTCGTCCGACAGGCGGTCGCACTCCTCATGCATCACTTTGAGAAGCGGCAGCCTTTCCTCCGGCTTCATGCGCGGGGTGTCACCAATGTGAAGTTCCGCCAGGTGCACGATGTTCACGCCGCGTGCCTTGAAGGTTTTGACCATGCCGGGGACTTCCAAACCTTTCGGCACACCGGTGGTGTTCTGTTCCTTCTGTTTGCGGATGTACTCCAGCGTGTGCTCCACATGGTAGTGGCTGCTGAAGGTCTTGTAGCCGTCGACCGGTTTGTAGTGATCCCCGCGGGTGTATTTGGCGACGGAGTCCAGCGCGGCTTTGCCGTCACCGCTGGTGAGGTAGTAAAACACGCCGAGCTGTTGCTTCGTGCGTGGTGGCGCGTTGAACCATGGGACGAAACGGTTGTCGCCGCCGAGTTCCTGGCGGATGCCGATGCCGTAGCCATCAAGCAGTTTCGCGTAGTCGTTGCCGTGCCAGACGAATTTCAAATTGAACGCCTCGTCCAGGGGATAGAAATACCGGTGGGGTGCGGGAAACACCGCGAGCGAGCCAGCCGCACCTTCCGCGACGATGGTGCGTCCGGCGACGGCGAGAGGGGTGGCGGGTGCCGAAGGGTCGAGCGGGACGCTCTGGATGTTGCCGGTGGTGTCCTTCCAGACGGTGGCCTTCCAATCCGGCTTCGCGCTGGTGAGTCCGGTGTCATAAATGATCGCGCGTCCGTCCTCCTCGGTTTCCAGCACCGTCTCCGCCTGCATCAGCCCGCTGTTCCGGTAGAACGTGAACCGGACCTCGCCGTGGAAATTCCCCGCGCTCGCGGCTGCGACGGTGACGGTGGTGTGGGCGCCCTTTTCGGTCACGTTCAGCGAGCGTTTGCCCAGTTTCACGGCGTGGCGCTGGTATTCGCGTTTCGGAGGATTGTCGAAAAACGCGACCCAGCCCGCCTGGTCGTTCAGGTTCCGGCTGCCGACCGTCAGCACCGTGGAGGGCGTCAGACCGCTGGCGATCACCTTTTCTCCGACCGACATCGTCTCGATGAGCGGCTTTGTCTCATCCATGCTGAAAACGACGGAACCTTTCTCCTGTGCTGAAATCGGCCAGGTGACACGGACGAGGCTGCCGTCTTTCTCGACCTTGACCTCGGACTTCGAGGCGCCGTCATTGTTCGCGACGATGACGCCGAGGGTGACCAAGACAGCCAGACAGGAGATGTGGGCCGCCCGGAGCAGCGGTGGTTTGGATTTTTTCATAGGGACACGCGGGGTGCTGGATACGCCCTATCACAACCCGGACTTTCGGTCAGTGCCACGGAAATGTCCCCCCTCAATCGGGCCGTTTCAATCGCCCTTCTTCAACCGCTTGTCAGCGAAATCCAAATACTGCCGCCAATCGAAATCCGTCACGTCATGCCGTCCGGTGCGGACGTGATAGCCGTTGCCGCCTTGGGTGGACGTGTTCACGGCGGGCCATTTTCCCGCCGGCAGTCCGCTGGAACCGAGTAATTCGAAAACCGGATCCGCGGCCTGGAGCGAGGCGAACTCGCCTT
Source organism: Luteolibacter yonseiensis (assembly GCF_016595465.1). NCBI lineage: Bacteria > Pseudomonadati > Verrucomicrobiota > Verrucomicrobiia > Verrucomicrobiales > Verrucomicrobiaceae > Luteolibacter > Luteolibacter yonseiensis. The sequence continues at coordinate 922,266 of NZ_JAENIK010000004.1, forward strand.
CGGGGTCCGAGTGTTTGTCGTCCTCGGCGCTCGCGACATAAACGGGCCGTGGGGCGATGAGGGAGATGACCTGATGTTGGTCAAAGGGCAACTCCGTGTCCTTGCCCATGTACTGGCGGAAGCTTTTCGCGAACCAATGGGGGAAATTAGTGTTCAATCGTGCGATGTCCTCGCCGAGGCCTCGGTGGAAAAGCTTGGCTCCTCCCGCGCCGGACTCGTTGCTGATGACCATCGCGAAGCGATCATCCGTCGCGCCCGCCCAGAGCGCCGCTTTTCCCAAGCGCGAGAACCCGAACACCGCCACCCGTTTGGAATCCAGCAGTGGTTCTTTCTCCAGCACATCCAGCGACCGGCTCAAGGCCCACGCCCAGGCACCGATGTTGCCGAAATTGTCATCCCCCTTCTGAAGTTCCGGGAACAGCGGCTGCACTCCGCCCTCGAAATAGGGCGGGTGGTCCGGGCAGACATCCTCGCGATACATCGTCGCCAACGCGTAGCCGCGGGAGAGAATCGTTTCCACCGGCCATTGGCTGGCGTTGCTTCCCCGGTTGGCGTCTGTGGCGCGGTGGTCCTTCGAACTTTTTTCATCCACCCAGCTCTCCGTCAGACGGATGCCGGGATCCGGATGGATCGCGTGGTTTCCTGAAAAATTCAGTCCGAGGATGGCTGGGACGGGCTGTCTGGCACCATTCGGCACATAGACCAGCAGATCCATGCGGGGAGCGGGTTTGCCTGCCGGGTAAATGGCTATCTGGATGCGGGTGGCCTTTCCTCCGAGTGCTTTTTCGTCGCGGTCGAAAACCTCGGAAAAGAACTTCTCCGGTTTTCCCGGCGAGCGGCCGTACATCTCACGGGTGAAAAACTCCAGCAACTCGGGCCGGCGTTTTTCCCGCCACAGCGCGGCGGTGGTGACCGGCGTGCCGTCCGCCATGACAAGCGGGTCCGGAAGACCGGCGCCGAACACATGCAGGCTCAACAGGAAATGGAGGGGGATGAAGCGGAACACGGCAAGATGTGGTGGCTACGGCTTCGGTGTGGCAGGGCGGTTGGAACGTCCGGTCCGGGTGGCTGGCACGAACCGGACCGGTGATCCCCAGGTCCGTTTATTTATCCTTCACATCCGGAGCACGCTTGCCGGTGATCGCCTTGTAGGCGGCTTTCGCCATTTCGCCGGCACCTTCGGTATTGGGGTGGACGCGGTCCGGGAGAAGCCCGGGCTTGTCCTCAAGCGCCTTGTACATGTCGATGACCTCGAGATCCAACTCCTTCGCGAGCTTGTCGATGCGCTTGATTTCCTCCTTCACGTTCGTCTCGTTGATGCCGAAGTTTCCGGGCTCCGGAACGGGGCATGGGCGGCAGATATAAACCTTCGGCTTGGTTTCGAGCGATTGGAACGATTTGACCAGCTCCGTGTAGTCGGCGACGAACTCGGACTCGAACTTCCAGTTCTGCGGCTTGGTGTCGTTCGTGCCGAGCATGATGATGACGACCTTCGGTTCGAAGGTGAGCGCTTTCTGGTAAGCTCCTTCCTTCCAGTAGGGATGATCGCCCTTCTTCAAGAGCGTGCGGCCGCCGACACCGAAGTTTCCGACCTCCCATTTTTCTCCCAGCAGTCCCTGGAGCTGGGACGGGTAGGACTTTCCGCCCTCCGCGCCCGCGCCTTCGGTGATGCTGTCGCCGATACAGGCGACTTTGGTCGGCAGAGGGTCCGCGGCGAGGGCGTTCAACGACAGGATGGCGAGAATCTGGAGAATGCGTGATTTCATGGAGATGGGAAAACGGTGGGCTCGGGGAAGTTCTGTCATGGACCGCCGCGAGGGGATGGGAAGAAAAATGAAAATGCCTGGCGGGATGTCCGGAGCTTATTTGTCAGGCGTATTGGATGCCCCCGGGCATGAGCGGTCCGCCGGGGGTGCGGATGATGGCGACAGGTCAAGGGGCGGCGGTGGCGGGCTTGAGATATTCATCCACGGCGCGGTAGGTGGTACGGCCTTCGGCGTTGGTGAAGAAGAACACGTAGCTGCGCAATCCTTGGTCAACGGGCCATCTGGTGGAACTGATGAGCTTGTCCGTGGTGCCCTCGCGAATGGCAAAGGCGATGTTGTAATAGGTGTTGTCCACCGCGCCGTTCGGGCGGGATTTCGTGGTTTCTCCCGGTTTGAGGGTGAGGGGTGCGGTGCCGAGCTTGCCAAGGATGGTCTTGTCCGTGCTGTTGACGAAAAAAACGTCGCCCGCGCGGAAGGTGGAATCGTCGGTCCGGATCACGAGGGGCTTGAAGCCGGAGGGCTTCGCCGCGACGAGCAACAGAGCAAAGGATTTCCCCTGATCCGGCAGGGTGATGGTGCAAAGTGGCACATCCTTTTGTGCGAGCTTGAGCACCATGGTGCGGCCTTCGGCGGCGACGGAGTCCGAAAGGCGGTTCGTCGGCAGGTCGAACGGCTGGGATTTTTTGTCGCCAAACACGAGGTAGACCTGCCCGAGCTTTTCCGGGAATTGCTCGGCGAGGAGCTGCACCTCGAGATCTGTTTTTTTGTCAGACTGTGAAAATGCGGTCAGAACCAACAGGAGTTGGAGAAGGATGGTACGAAGGATCATGGGTTTTTCCGTAGGGACTGGTGTGGATTCTTACGCTTCGGACGGATTGAGCCAGCGGAAAGATACAATTTTGAACTGGCGGCCGAAGTTTATGTTGGTCTGGTTGATGGTGTCGTAGGCCTTCTCGGCGGCATCCACGGGATCCACGAAATCCGCCCCACGCTCGACGACGGCCTCGCACCAGGCGCGGGCGAGGATTTTTCCGGAGGCATCGGTCTTTTCCCCATAACCGCGGATGATGAAGCTGTCCGAACGGGCGGAAAGGATGGGAGCGATGGGGGTGAGGATGTCGGCCTGTTTGACGACACCCGGAATGCCATAGGATTTGGGGCCTTTTTCCGCGTTTTTGAAGTCCATGTAGGTTCCTCCGTTGCTGGCGCGGCTGCCTGTGTTGAAGGCTCTGTTCACGGTGACCTCGTCCGAATCCAGCGCGTTCTGGATGGCGCCGGCGCGGGCGAGATCTTCATTGGTGCCGACGCGGCGGTTGATGAAATCCGCCAGACTGATGAACGGGCCGCGCTTGCGGACCTCCCTGACGATCCCGCGCGCCAGCGAGTCGATCTCATCGGCGGAAAGGGAACGGTAGCCGGTCCATTGGGTGGGGTCCTTGAGCGAGGACGGACTTCCCTCAAGGCCGGTATTGGTGGGGCCGAACAGGCCTGACACGGGAGTTCCGGCGGAGTCGGAGTTCCGGATCGTTTCCAATCCCGCCTCGCTGCGGGTGACCATCTTCCGGCCGCCGCGACCTGCCAGCAGGCTCTTCCATGCTTCGACTGATGTGGAGTTCACATTGAAAAGCCCCTCCACCTGGATATAGCTGCCGATATTTGCGGCGGCGGTCGTGGGGATCGGGCGCGAGCCGGAAAAGAAGCTGTTGGCAAGGGTCGTGGGATCCTTGCCCCGGGTGTTCGGAATGTAGCGGGTCACCGGAAGTTTTCCCGTCGGGGCATCCGTGAAAAACTGGGTGGCCACGACTTTTTGCTGGCGGGTCGTGGGAGAGAAGCTGGACGACAGTTGCGGGGAGATGCCGGAAAGGAACCAATCGTCGAACAAAGCCTGGTTCGCGAGGTAGGAATGATCTGCCAGCGGACGACCTCCGGCTGCCGTGCCCGCGGTCTTGTCCTTGTCGATGACGGGGCAGGCGAGGGAGTTTCCGATCGCATGGGAGATCTGTGGCAGAAGTGGTTCGCGGGCGTTGAGGGTGGAATAGCCCAATCTCGGCTTTTGAGCGGTGAAGCCGTTGGCGAACGAATGCTGGAAGGCGGCCAGCGAGACGATGGGTTCCCGAGGCACGCTGTGGGTCGTGACGAAGGCGTTGCCGTCATCACTGGTCATGGAGGCACCGAAATAGGCCTGTCCCTCCGGGGTTCCGTCGAGCCGGTCGTTCTTCAGACTGCTGATTTGTTCGACGCTGTATTCGTAGGGCAATATCTCCCGCTCCCTGTTTCCGAGATCGTAAAAATCGACCTGCAGGGCCTTCGGATTGAAGCGTGAGAGCGTGCGTGCGGAAAATAGCTTGGTTCCGTATTCTGTCTTCGCCGAAAAGGAGAAAAGCATGACAGGCATCTTGTTGGTGGTGATGGTCCGGCCGTCGGTGGGAAATGACCTGAACACATTGCTGCGTTGCAGGGCGTTGTAGCGCTCGCCGGTGAGTTTCGTGCCGCCGGCGTTTTCCGCCCGGGCCGGCTCTGTCGGCTTGAGGCGTCTGTTGCCGAAGTCGTAGTCCAGATAAATGCCGCCGATGCCGATGCTGTCCTCGTAGTTTCCGGACTTCGAACGATCCGTGCCCAGATAGAACTCGTGATGGGTGAGAGAGAAATGGCGGGTGTGGGTGGCGTTGCCCGAACGGACTTTGCCATCCTTGCCTGAAGCTCCCGCTGTCAGATCGTTTGGTTCCGCCCCCTCAAATCTGACCACTTCGCCGCTGGCGAAGGTGATCGGCGTACGTGCGGTGGTGTCATTGACGTCCGTCGCATTCCATGAAACCCCGTAGCCGAAGTTGTAGCCGGCCTTGGCGATAAGGGTATGGGGAGCTGCGGATGAGCCTTGGAACTGGGACATTCTGACAACCTCACCTGGCTTGAAGACCACGCGCTGGCTTCCCGAACCGATTTGAAGGCTCATGATGTTGGAATCGGTTCCGGGAGTGACGGGACAGAGGTAGGTGGTGGCCCCTTTCCTGATCTTGAGGTTGTAGGGGACCTGCCAATATTTCACCGAGAAAAACATCCCGTTGGGAACCACGACGGGGACATCCAGCGGATTCCACAGGGTGACGATGGGGTCGGCGACAATCTTGATATTGTTCCCCTCGGTTTTCAACGAGAGAAGCAGCTGGTAATTGATGACGACAGGTTGCTTGTAATAAAAAAAGTCGTCGTTGCCGCTGGCCGAGACATCGGCGGCGCTCCCCAGGAGGGTGAGACAGGGGGTTTTGGCCGGCATGCTCCCGCCGGTGGTGTAGGGAGTGTTGCCGGAGCTCCAGTTCAGACCTTTTCCTCCATTGTTGGCGGAGGAGGAGAGATTGTAATAGGCCCAGAGTTCCTGCATGTTGATGCCGGGTTCCCCGGCGACCGTGTAAAGTGCGGAGGTGGTGGGATTGGGTTGGAGATTGGTCGGCTTTTCCAGTTCCATGGACAGGTCCTTGCGGAACCCTCCGGCGCGGACGTTGGTGAGGAGGCCGCGGTTGTGCGTGGTGAAATCGTGGAAAAGTCCGCCAACCTCCGCGGACTCTCCATGGCCTGCAAGCAGTTCCGCGCTTTCCCATGAATGGACGCGGGCGAAATTGGGGTCGTCTCCCTCGACCTGCGAGAATGGGGTGGAGGCGCCGACTTTCGCGGACTGGATGTGCGACGTTGGCATTGCCTGGAGATCCGCGCGGACTTCGGCAACCGTATTGCTCTCTACTTTGGAGGGGGCGATCAGCGCTTTGACGCCTTGGTCGCCAACCCACCAGGCGAAGCCATTTTTGGTGCCGTTCTTGAATGTTTGGGTGAGCTTGGGGACTGTGACGGTCTCACCCGGGCCCACGGTGTTGGTGGTGACAATTTCGACGGCGTCGTTGGCGGAGAGGAGGGCATAGTTTTTATCCTGGAGATCGTTCGGATTTCCCGAAATCAGCCACTGGCCGAATTCCGGTTGGGGTCGTGCGTCCGAAGGCAGGCCTTTCGGCCATGATTTGTAAGTGCCCGTCCACTGGCGCTGCCCCTCGGGCGCGAGCGGTGTTTCGGGACTGCCACTGGTGGCTAGTTGATCGGCTGTCACGCTGATGCGGGTGTCGGGGCCCATCTGCTTTTGCAGGGCGCCGATGGCGAGCATGAGCGAGAGCCGGGCATTGTTCCGTGCCGCGGATGCCGCGTCTTCATGGGAAGACGTGCGCAGCGAAACGCTGGCGATGGAAAGCAGGCCGACGGCGATGACGGTGAGCAGGATCATCATCGAAAGCGTGACAACCAGCGCAAAGCCATGGGAATGAGGTTTTTGGGTTTTTGAATGATGGGTTTTCATTTCAAATGGTGTAAATACCATGTGATGTTTCATTTGAAAATACTTCAAATGCGTGTGTCGGAAATTAGTGGATTTTACGTTTGTACATGGTAGCGGCGGACAAAAAGTCCCCCGCGGACTCCCTAACGGGTGCCGTTCACGAAATGTTTCGTGTCCATGAAAGCCACCCGGCGGAAACGTGCCCGGCGGCCTTGGCAGTGAATCACTGCATGCTGCTTTGGAAACCGCAGTTCGTCAGAAACGCCCGCGCCTCGCCCACGAGAAAGAGCGAGCCGGCGACGAGGATCGGATTTTCCTGGGTTCCGGCGGCGGCGTAAGCGGATTCGAAGGTATTGAAAATCTCGTGCGGCGGTGAGTCCGCAGGCAGGAAACCAGCGAGTTCCGCAGGGGTGACCGCGCGGGGCGTATCGACCGGGCAGAGGAGGATGCGCGATGCGATGGGGACGAGGCGATCGAGTATTTGCCCTATGTCCTTGCCTGCGACGGCACTGAAGATGAGGGCCGCCTTCTTGTTGGGAAACTGCTCTTGCCAGGTCGCGGCGAGGACGGCGGCGGATTGGGGATTGTGTGCTCCGTCCAATATGACACCGGGAATGACGCTTTCAAAGCGGCCGGGCCAGCTTACCGTGCGGAGGCCGTAGCCGACACTGTCGGAACTGAGCGGAACACCCGCGCGGTGGAGCGCGGCGACGGCGAGCGCCGCATTCCATTTCTGGTGCTCTCCTGCGAGAGCCATCGGGTAGCCGAGCATGGGTTCCTCGATGAATTCGAGCGGCGAGCGGTGTTCGTTCGCTTCTTTTTCGAACACGTGCCTGACGGACTTTTCCTGAATTGCGGAAATGACGGGCTTGCCGGGAACGATGATGCCAGCTTTTTCCAAGGCGATTTCCTCCAGCGTGTTTCCCAACCACTGCATGTGGTCCAGGCCGATGGGGGTGATGACCGCGATGTCCGCGGGAACCGCGGTCGTGGCGTCAAGCCGCCCGCCCATGCCGGTCTCGAGCACGATCATTTCACACTCGCACCGGCGGAACCAGCGCATGGCCAGCACCAGCGTGATTTCAAAAAATGTCGGGTGGTTTTCCATCCCCTCGCAGAGGGCGCGCAATTCGGTGAGCATGGCGGCGCACTCTTCCTCGGGTATTTCCTGACCGGTCACGCGGATGCGCTCGCGGAAATCAATGAGATGGGGCGAGGTGAAAAGACCGCACCGCCGGCCACAGGCGCGGGCGATGCTGTCGATCATGGCGCAGGTGCTGCCCTTGCCATTGGTTCCCGCCACATGAATGACAGTGACGCCGTGGGCGGGGTAGGCAAGCGACGCTTTCAGCAGATGGCGCGTGCCGTCCAATCCCAGCTTGATGCCGAACATCTGGGTGGAATAGAGCCAGTCGAGCGCCTCGCCGTAGTTCATGCCCGCGATCAGAGTTCTTTCACCCAGAGGTTTGCGAAGTCGATGGCGCCGCCGTGATGTTGGAGGCCGAGAAATCCTTTCGCCGGCACCCCGGGCAGTTGGGCGTTGTCAATGACGACGCGGCCGTTGAGCGAGACGGTGAGCCGGTCGCCCTTGATGGTGACCATGGTGCGGTTCCATTCGCCAAGCGGGCGGTCCGCCTTCACCTTCGGGGTGACCCCGGCACGGACCTCCGGAGAGACGGAAGCGTCGGTGCGGTAACCGTAAACCTCGCCGGAGCCGACGGGCCAGTTCCAGAGATTGACCTGGCTCTTGGTGCTTCCACGGAGGTAGATGCCGCTGTCGAGCTCCTGGACTTCGATGGTTTCGGGCTTGCCTTGGGAGTCGAGCTTGGCGGTGCCGTCTGGAAGAAGGATGGGCCGTTGCATCAGCGGGCCGGTACCGCTCCAGCGCCAGTCGAAAACAATGGAGCAGTCGGCATATTCCTTTTCAGTCCAGAGGTCGGGAGCATCCTTGTTGCCATTGTGCTTGATGATGCCGTTCGTCACGACCCAGTCCGGGCTGTTGCCATGTTTCCAACCATCGAGATTCTTCCCGTTGGCCAGGCGCGTGAAGCCGGCGGCCATAACTCCCTCGACGTAGGCGGCGGGTGCCGTTTCGGCGATTTGGATATTCTTGAAGGCGACCTTGTCTCCATGGCCCAGGAGAGCGATGTGGCCGGAACGGCGCTTGACGCCTTCATGTTTCGGGTTGCGGGCGGATAGGTCGTCGAGATTGGTGCGGAGGATGATCTCGCCATTCAGTTCCACCGTGAGGCCGGAACCACTGACGGTGACCTTCTGGTGGTTCCACTCGCCGACGGGCTTGAGCCCGGATTTTTTCGCAGGAGCGAGGGTGTAGAGGGAGCCGTGGAATTGATAGTCCTTGAGATCCTTGTATTTCGGATCCGAGTTATCAAGGATCTGGAGTTCCATCCCGCTGTAGGCACCGTCACCGCTGCCGGGGTAGTGGATGCCCAGGCCATTGTTGCCGCCCGGTGGCAGCTTGAAGTCGAATTCCAGGATGTAGTTGGCGAACGTCTCCGCGCTCACGAGGTTTTTCCCCTCGGGCGTGCAGACGATGGCTCCGTCTTCCACCACATAGCCGCTGCCGGACCAGCCCGCCAGATCTTTGCCGTTGAACAACGGACGTGCGGAAGGTGCTTCTGCCGCGAAGGCATTTGCCGTGCAATAAATTGCTGCTAGCGGGACGATGAGGTTTTTCATGTGGTGAAGGATGCGAGGGTGAAATGGCTTTTCTCGGAAAGCGCTAGGATACGCCAGGGAGAGCGTGAAGTTTCCGGCTTTTATCGATCGGCGGCAAGCGCATCGATGAGGTATCGCGCCGGACGGAAGTTTTCGATCAGGATCTCCCGTTGTTCGCCACGGTTCATCCGGACTTGGCTGATGTTGAAATTCGGCGTTTTGTGTGGAGCGAAGAGAATGTCGTCATGGGTGGAATTCTCATGCTTTTTGAACATGTTGGGCAGGATGTCGCCGCCCAAATGGTCGTCCCGACCGGTGGCGAGGTGGCAGGTGCCGAGCACCTTCTCGTCCTGGATGTCCGCGCCGGATACAGGCAGGACCTGGGTGCCGAAGCCGAGTTCGCCGAGCGTGCCGGTCATGGGATCGTCGGCGAGACGGGCGTTGTGGGCATTGATGGTCTCCTGGTCCCCTTGGATGAGGGTTGAGCGGATGATGCAGCGGTTTTCCACGTCGAGCACGCCGAGGGTGCCGTCTTCGTATTTCATCGGAAACTGGCCGCGGGCATCGGCGGGGACGAAATAGACCTCCCCGGCCGGCAGATTGGCGATGTCGGGAGTTTTTCCCAGGCAGAGGCCGTGGGATTTCTGGGCGTCCTGACCGTCAAGTCCGAGCCATGCGGTGAGGATGCGGCCATCTTCGAGCGCGAAGTCGATCTCGATGGAGTCCGCATTCGTCAGGGCGGCGCGGAGGCGCTCGGAATCGGCGGACACCTCGTGGTAGTCCACCGAGAGGCCGGAATTGAGGATGATGTCGTTCAACCCGTGCAGTGTTGCTCCGCGGAAGCCGTATTCCTTGCACTTCGCGGTGAGCGGGGCGGTGGCGGAGAAGGTGGAGATGCAGAGGATGATGTCGTGGTTCGGATAAATATCGGCATCCAGCGAAAGATGATTCCCGGCGGTATCCCACACGTCGTCGGCGAGATCCAGGTTCGATCCGTGGGTGCAACGGTAGGCGTACATCTCACCACCGGTCATGCCGAGTTCCGCCAGGGCGCCATCCTTGAGCGCTTGGTAGAAATGACGATGGGCGTTTTTCTGAACGGGAAAGCCCGGATGTTCGAGAAAGGAGAAGTCCTTGATGAGATCCTGTGGTTCGTCGAAATCGATCAGGATGCACACCCTGCAGCCTTCGGTCGGCGCGAAGACGGTGCCGAGGAGGCGGACGAGGTCGAACTTGGGAAAAACGCGGTTTTCCGGGTGCAACAGGATTTCCTCGTGGAAGTACGCGGGCAATGAAGGGGCGGAAATGCTCATGATCGGCCGGAATCCTAAAACCGCAGAATCCCGCCGCAAGCGGGATTCCCGAAAATTTCACAAAGGGTCGGAACCGTCAGCGGCGGCATCCTCGCCATTCCCGTTGTCCCGCATGTCCCGGAGAACCGCGGACATGTCCTCCAGTCGTTCCCAAAGTTCCCGCACGACGAAGAAAGGGGCGCCGCTGCGTGCCGTGATTGCGAGGCAGTCTGATGGCCGCGCGTCGATCTCCACAATCTTTCGCTCCATGATCTCATTCTCCGCCTCGAGGATCAGCCGTGCGTAGTAGACATCGTTTTCCATCCGCACGATCACCGCCCGGGAGACTTTCCCGCCAAACGCCTGAAGGGTGAGCATGTAGAGATCGTGGGTTAGGGGGCGTTGCGGGACTTGGCCGCTCAGCGAGGCATTGATGGAGGCCCCGACGCCTGGATCAATGTAGAACACGATGGTTTTGGTGCCATCTCCCAGGAAGACAGCGCAGCCGGCTTGGGTAGGCAAGAGGGCCACGGGCTCTACACGGACGAGGTTTGGCATCGGCTTCATCCTCATGCAAAAATCGAATTTTCCAAGGTGAAACCTATCCAAGTGCTGGAGGTTGTAGGGAATGCCCTGATCTCCGTTCATTTTGGGTGGATCACGGGCGGTTAAAAGCCGTCGAATTTCAAAAATTGGGGAAGCCTTGGCAAAGTTGAATTGGATATTTCAAAAATGAGTAATTCATTTTAAAAGGGTTAGATGATTTGGCCAAAAAATCTCCAAAAAGTATCACGAAATGGATTGACCGGGGGCGGCCGGTCAATCTAGGGTCTCCCCGTCGCCACGACGGAGGGCGACCGAGAGACAGACGGTCGATCGCGGTGCAAACCACCCGATCGGCTTTTTAGTCCCCTCGAAACAAGCTCTTTGACAGTATGGCTCAGCGGTAATCGTGCCAAGTGAGAAAGTGAACCGGTGGATCCTGCGAAGGATTCAAGTCCTGCGAAGGATTCCGACGCTTCAAGCAAGGCGGTCGTAAGCAGACTATGATATCGCTGGGAAGAGGAAAAAGATTAAATTGTGCGCTGCGCATCTGGTTTCAATATCGAAACAGTGCGCGGAAGTTGGCTCTTGAAGTCAACAACCCCGATTTGAATCGCGGGTGCCGGCGACGGCATCTGAAAGATCAGATCATTTTTACGGAGAGTTTGATTCTGGCTCAGAACGAACGCTGGCGGCGTGTTTAAGACATGCAAGTCGCACGGGATCAGTTGAGTAGTAATACAATTCTGGTTTAGTGGCGCACGGGTGAGTAACATGTGAATTACATGCCCTTCAGTGGGGAATAGCCCAGGGAAACTTGGATTAATACCCCATGGTATCGCAAGATTAAAGGTGGCCGCAAGGCTGTCGCTGAAGGATTGGTTCGCACCCTATCAGCTTGTTGGCGAGGTAACGGCTCACCAAGGCTACGACGGGTACCTGGTCTGAGAGGACGATCAGGCACACTGGAACTGAGACACGGTCCAGACACCTACGGGTGGCAGCAGTCGAGAATAATTCACAATGGGGGCAACCCTGATGGTGCAACGCCGCGTGGAGGATGACGGTCTTCGGATTGTAAACTCCTGTCATCTGGGAGTAAGGCATGGCTGTTAATAGCGGACATGATTGATAGTACCAGAAGAGGAAGGGACGGCTAACTTCGTGCCAGCAGCCGCGGTAATACGAAGGTCCCGAGCGTTGTTCGGAATCACTGGGCGTAAAGGGAGCGTAGGCGGCGCGGTAAGTCAGATGTGAAATCCCGGGGCTCAACCCCGGAACTGCATCCGATACTGCCGTGCTTGAGGATTGGAGAGGTAGCTGGAATTCTTGGTGTAGCAGTGAAATGCGTGGAGATCAAGAGGAACACTCGTGGCGAAAGCGAGCTACTGGACAATTCCTGACGCTGAGGCTCGAAGGCTAGGGTAGCGAAAGGGATTAGATACCCCTGTAGTCCTAGCAGTAAACGGTGCACGCTTGGTGTGAGGGGAATCGACCCCCCTTGTGCCGGAGCTAACGCGTTAAGCGTGCCGCCTGGGAAGTACGGTCGCAAGACTAAAACTCAAAGAAATTGACGGGGACCCGCACAAGCGGTGGAGTATGTGGCTTAATTCGATGCAACGCGAAGAACCTTACCAAGGCTTGACATGCATCTCTAAGCGCGTGAAAGCGCGTGACCCTTCGGGGAATTTGCACAGGTGCTGCATGGCCGTCGTCAGCTCGTGTCGTGAGATGTTGGGTTAAGTCCCGCAACGAGCGCAACCCTTGTGATTAGTTGCCAGCACGTGAAGGTGGGAACTCTAGTCAGACTGCCCAGATCAACTGGGAGGAAGGTGGGGACGACGTCAGGTCAGTATGGCCCTTACGCCTTGGGCTGCACACGTACTACAATGCCCAGCACAATGAGAACCGAGACCGCGAGGTGGAGGAAATCTGCAAAACTGGGCTCAGTTCGGATTGGAGGCTGCAACTCGCCTCCATGAAGTTGGAATCGCTAGTAATGCCGTATCATCTACGACGGCGTGAATACGTTCCCGGGTCTTGTACACACCGCCCGTCACATCATGGAAGCCGGTCGCACCCGAAGTGCCCGTACCAACCGCAAGGGGGTAGGGTCCTAAGGTGTAGCTGGTAACTGGGATGAAGTCGTAACAAGGTAGCCGTAGGGGAACCTGCGGCTGGATCACCTCCTTTCTACGGAGAAATTCACAAACCGTTCTCACGGTCCCTGTGAAAGGTCGAGACCCCGCTCCCGGCAACGGGGGATGGGGTTGTCAAAACGCAAGTTAGACACCTGAAACACTTAAAACCGGAACATCGCAGGATGTTCCAAACCAAAAAACCACGCAACTGTGTATTTATTGATAGGTTACGCAGTGCACAATTTAATCTTTTCTCCTCACTTCAACACCACCCCGTGAAACGGGCACCCTCGGTAAAGGGGGTTTAGCTCAGTTGGTAGAGCGTCTGCTTTGCAAGCAGAATGTCAACGGTTCGAATCCGTTAACCTCCACCATCTTTCATGAAGCGCCTCGGACTCCGGCAACGGAGGGAACGCTTTGTGGAATCCAAATGGGCCTGTAGCTCAGTTGGTTAGAGCACCGCCTTGATAAGGCGGGGGTCATAGGTTCGAGTCCTATCAGGCCCACCATTCCATTACCGAAGAGATTGAAGTTCCATACTGAAAAAACGAGTCCGCTCTTTGACATCCACATGGAGAAACAAATAATTTCAAGACTGCAATAAATATTGATGACTCATAAAGAGCCATTCTTAGCGGTCCTTGAATATATTCTAATTCCCAAATACATCAATTTTTACGGCAAAGCCGGCAGAGATGCCGGCAGTAGGCAGGTCGAAAGACCTGCAAAGCGTGGAAACTATCCTCATCGGAAGATAAGGAAAAGTCCGCGTGGCTGATTTCAATTAGGAATCAAGCTTTAAAGGGCACACAGTGGATGCCTTGGTGCTAACAGGCGATGAAGGACGTGTTAAGCTGCGATAAGCTTCGGGGAGCGGCAAATACGCTTTGATCCGGAGATTTCCGAATGGGGTAACCTGGTGGTTTTAATAAGCCATCGTTTCTTTCCGAAGCCCGATCTTAGGATCATATGGGAAGTTAAGAAAGAAGACGCGATACCCGGTGAAGTGAAACATCTCAGTAACCGGAGGAAAAGAAAGAGAATCGATTCCGTCAGTAGTGGCGAGCGAAAGCGGATCAGCCCAAACCGGGAGCTTGCTCCCGGGGTTGTAGGACCCCGTCATGGGACCTCAATGGATAGGTGAAGGAACTGGAAAGTTCCGGCACAGAGGGTGATACCCCCGTAACCGAAATCCAACGAGGCCTTAGGGAGTTCCTGAGTAATACGGCACACGTGAAACGCCGTATGAATCTGTGCCGACCACGGCATAAGGCTAAATACTAGTTAGCGACCGATAGTGAACAAGTACCGTGAGGGAAAGGTGAAAAGAACCGCTGTGAGCGGAGTGAAATAGAACCTGAAACCGTGTGCCTACAAGGTGTCAGAGTCCCTTCGGGGATGATGGCGTGCCTTTTGCTTAATGAGTCTGCGAGTTAGTATGTGTGGCGAGCCTAAGTCCTTAGGGGACGGAGGCGAAGCGAAAGCGAGTCCGAACAGGGCGACCTTAGTTGCACGTGCTAGACCCGAAGCGGAGGTGATCTACCCTTGGCCAGGTTGAAGCGCAGGTGATACTGCGTGAAGGACCGAACAGGTGAATGTTGAAAAATTCTCTGATGAGCTGAGGGTAGGAGTGAAAGGCTAATCAAACCCCGTGATAGCTGGTTCTCCTCGAAATGCATTGAGGTGCAGCGTCGCGTGTTTATGAATGGGGGTAGAGCACTGAAAGGGCTAGGGGGCATACCCGTCTACCAACCCCTATCAAACTCCGAATACCATTCAACAGAACGCGGCAGTGAGACGGTGGGGGATAAGCTTCATCGTCAAAAGGGAAACAACCCTGATCAGCAGCTAAGGTGCCTAAATAACGCTAAGTGGAAAGGATGTGGAATTTCACAGACAGTGAGGATGTTGGCTTAGAAGCAGCCACCATTTAAAAAGTGCGTAATAGCTTACTCATCGAGAGATTCCGCGCCGAAAATGATTGGCGATAAGCGTTATACCGAAGCTCTGGGCTTCCGTCCCTGGGGACGGGAGCGGTAGAGGAGCATTCTTGATTGCATTGAAGCGCGATGGCGACTGACCGTGGAGTATCAAGAAGAGAGGATGCAGACATGAGTAACGATAAGACGGGTGAGATCCCCGTCCGCCGTAAACCCAAGGTTTCCCGGGCTACGATTTTCGTCCCGGGGTTAGTCAGGACCTAAGGTGAGGCCGACAGGCGTAACCGATGGACAGCAGGTTAATATTCCTGCACTTCCGACCCTTAACCCGGATTGACGCATTTTTGGAGGTAACTAGGTGATTGAATTCCGAGGTGAGGCTACGGCCGATCCGCATTACCAAAGAAGGTGCCGAGAAAAGATCCGGTGTATGCTAAGGAACCTGTACCGTAAACCGACACAGGTGGGTGGGTAGAATATACCAAGGCGTAAGAGTGAACCCTGGTTAAGGAACTCGGCAAATTGGCCCCGTAACTTCGGGAGAAGGGGTGCCTAGGTTTACCTAGGCCGCAGTGAAATGGCCCAACCGACTGTTTAGCAAAAACACAGCATTCTGCCAAGACGCAAGTCCAAGTATAGGATGTGACACGTGACCAATGCGGAAAGATTAAGGCAAGATGTTAGCAGCAATGCGAAGCTTTGAACCCAAGTCCCCGTGAATGTCGGCCGTAACTATAACGGTCCTAAGGTAGCGAAATTCCTTGTCGGGTAAGTTCCGACCTGCACGAATCGTGAAACGAGTTGGGCGCTGTCTCAACCAGGTGCTCAGTGAAATTGTAATGGCGGTGAAGATGCCGCCTACCCGCAGAAGGACGGAAAGACCCTATAGACCTTAACTGTAAGCTGTCATTGGTTTTTCGATTTTCATGCTCAGCATAAGTGGGAGACTTTGAAGCCATCCTTTAGGGGATGGCGGAGTCGCCAGTGAGATACCACCCTTGGGTGTTGGAAGATCTAACCTCGACCCGTGAATCCGGGCGAGAGACATTGTCAGCCGGTCAGTTTTACTGGGGCGGTATCCTCCCAAAGAGTAACGGAGGAGCGCGAAGGTGGGCTCAGCACGGTCGGTAACCGTGTGTCGAGTGCATAGGCATAAGCCCGCCTAACTGTGAGACCCACAAGTCGAGCAGATACGAAAGTAGGCCTAAGTGATCCGGCGGTTGAATGTGGAATTGCCGTCGCTCAACGGATAAAAGGTACCTTAGGGATAACAGGCTGATTTCATCCAAGAGTTCATATCGACGATGAAGTTTGGCACCTCGATGTCGGCTCGTCGCATCCTGGGGCTGGAGAAGGTCCCAAGGGTCCGGCTGTTCGCCGGTTAAAGCGGCACGCGAGCTGGGTTCAGAACGTCGCGAGACAGTTCGGTCCTCTATCCTCTGTGGGCGCAGGAAAATTGAGGGGTTCAGTTCCTAGTACGAGAGGACCGGAATTGACATACCTCTGGTGCACCGGTTGTCCTGTCAAGGGCATGGCCGGGTAGCTAAGTATGGAACAGATAAGCGCTGAAAGCATCTAAGCGCCAAGCTGCTCCCAAGATGAATTTTCCCCAAAGGATCGTCGAAGACTACGACGTTGATAGGCTTCAGGTGTAAGTGCGGTAACGTATTCAGCCGAGAAGTACTAATCATCCGTTTGGCTTGATTCCTATTTTTGAATTAGTGAAGACAAGAGACCGTGAATGGACCTGAGGAAATCAGGTTTTGGAATTATTGAAAACTCCGTGTGGATGTCAGGGAGCGGGCGAAGGGAACGAAGCCCGCTTGACCGTCGACAAAGACATAGCTCAGATCGTCAGAGATTCAGTTTTGCGCCAATGGAAGTTGGCTCCAGGATTGCCCTCTGGTGACCAGAGCGCGGTGGAACCACCCGGTCCCATTCCGAACCCGGAAGTGAAACGCCGCAGCGCCGATGGTAGTGAGACGATAGGTCTTGTGAGAGTAGGTCGTCGCCAGGTATATGCCCGGCTCCTGTAAAAGGGAGCCGGGCTCTTTTTTTGTGCGGGGGGAGGAGAGAGGGAAGGGTGGAAAGGGTGGAAAGGATCGTGGAGAGAGGAGGAGCATAACCGG